>JAILFJ010000042.1 GCA_024697625.1 Oscillospiraceae bacterium | reverse complement strand
GATCATCCGCGGCGCGCTGCCCCTGGCCGAGAAGCTGGGGCTCACGATGTGCCCGGAGATCCATATCCCCACCAACCTGAAGAGCCAGATGATCCAGGACTACATCGACTTCATCAACGAGACCGGAACGAAGAGCTTCGGGCTGAACATCGACTTCTCGGTTTTCCGGCATAAGTTCGACGAGGGCGAGTTTGTCGATCCCCACTTTGTTCCCAACGAGCCCGAGGACATCATCCCGCTGCTGCCCTACATCTACTGCTGCCATGCCAAGTTCATCCACATGAACGATGACTTTGAAGAGACCACCATCCCGTACAAGGAAGTGCTGACCGTCCTGAAGGAGCATGGCTATAACGGCTACCTGCTGTCGGAGTACGAAGGCGCGGACAAGTACGACCAGGGCTACGAGGTGGGCCAGACTCTGCGGAAGCATCACATCATGATGAAGAACATCCTGGGTTATTAAGGAGGCGTCACAATGGATAAACAGGTTATTCAGTCCGTCGGATTCCGGAACATCGAGGAAAACGGCGAGGTCACCGGCTTCCAGCTTAAGATCCGCCTGCCCTACTACCGCGGCGTCTATCTCAGCCAGATCAGACCCGGCCACCTGATCGTGGACGGGGAGACTTTCGGCGAGGACGAGATCCTCTGGCGTGTCAACGGGGAGGACTTCAGCTATGCCGAGATGCGCAGGGACTGCAGCCGTCACTGGCACCCGATGGAGCCCGCCACCCTGATCGTGAAGAAGCCGGGCGGCCTGAAGCAGGGCTTCCACGATCTGACCTACGGCTTCTGCTGCACCCACTCGTACATGCCGCCGTTCATGGAGGCGCTGGAGGATCCGGACAAACCGGCCGTGATCTACTTCCGCGAGTTCGGGCAGAACACCAACAGCCGCCGGCTGCTGATCGTATAAGGGAGGAATTGTCATGCTGAAAATAGGTATATTAGGCTGCGGCAAGATCGCCCAGGTGCGTCACATTCCCGAGTATGCGGACAACCCGAACTGCGAGCTGGTGGGCTTCTTCAACCCCACCAGATCCCGCGCCGAGGACATGGCCGCCAAATACGGCGGCAAGGCCTATGACACTGCGGAAGAGCTGCTGGCGGATCCCGGGATCGACGCCGTCAGCGTCTGCGCCGCCAACAACGCCCATGCGGAGCTGACCATCAAGGCGCTGAAGGCCGGCAAGCACGTGCTGTGCGAGAAGCCCATGGCCATCTCCCTGGCCGACTGCGAGGAGATGGTGAAGGTCGCGAAGGAGCAGGGGAAGCTCCTGATGATCGGCCAGAACCAGCGCCTGACGAAGGCCCATGAGCTGGCGAAGAAGATGATTGCCGAGGGCGAGATCGGCAAGGTCATCACCTTCCGCACCGCCTTCGGTCACGGCGGCCCGGAGACCTGGAGCATCACCCCGGGGAAGAACACCTGGTTCTTCGACAAGACGAAGGCCGCGATGGGCGCCATGGCCGACCTCGGCATCCACAAGACCGACCTGATCCAGTTCCTGCTGGGCGAGAACGTGGTGCGCACCACGGCGAAGCTGACCACGCTGGACAAGCGCGGGGCGGACGGGAACCTGATCGGGGTGGACGACAATGCGATCTGCATCTACGAGATGGCAAGCGGCGTGATCGGCACCATGACAGCGAGCTGGACCTACTACGCGGCCGAGGACAACTCCACGGTGATCTACGGCACCGAGGGCGAGATGCGGATCTATGACGACCCGAATCACTCCATCGTGCTGAAGAAGAAGGGCGAAGAGCCGAAATACTTCGACGTGGAGCAGATCCAGACCAACGACAACCAGACCAAGTCCGGCATCATCGACCTGTGGGTGGACTGCCTGATGAAGGGCGAGGAATCCCCGATCTCCGGCGAGAGCGTCCTCTCGGCCATGCGCGCGGTCTTCGCCTCCATGGAGTCGAGCGAGACCGGCAGAGCCGTGGACATCCCTGCCAACCGCTGAGAAACCGCATCCGTTTTATCTGAGTCGTTCCATGTAATAAAAAATGTATTAGGAGGATCCCTGATGAACGAAACTGTCAAACCCACCCGCTCCGGCGTAAGCCTCCGGAATCTGGTCGGCTACGGTCTCGGTGAGGTCGGCTGCCAGCTGAGCTGGTATATGATCAACAGCTACCTCAACATTTTCTACACCGATATCGTCGGCCTGAGCGGCGCCGCCATCTCCGCCATCGTGCTCATCGCCCGTATCTGGGACACGATCAACGACCCCATGATGGGCCAGATCGCCGACCGTACCAAGACCCGCTGGGGCAAGTTCCGCCCCTGGCTGATGTTCGCGCCTCCCTTCCTCGCTCTGTTTAACGTCCTGACCTTCACGGTGTTCCCCGTGCAGGGCGCTGCCAAGGCGATCCTCTGCGCCGTCTGCTACATCTGCGCCGGCATGGCCTACACCGCCGTCTCCATCTCCTATCAGGCGATGCTGAACGTCATTGAGGTCGATTCCCGCAAGCGTCAGATCCTGGCCACTGCCCGCTCCACCGGAGCCTCGGTCATCGGCATTATCCTCTCGATGGTTGCCATGCCCGTAATTCTGCACTTCAGCTCCACCTTCAACACCGAGGGCACCAAGATGGCCGACGGCCACGGCTACTTTATGGGCACCCTGCTCATCTCCCTCGCCATGATGCCCGTGTTCTGGCTCTGCGCCGGCATGTGCAAGGAGACCTATGCCGCCGAGCTGCACAAGGATCACCAGGAGAATGCAGGCTTCCTGGAGAACATGAAGGGCCTGTTCCAGAATGACCAGCTGCTGATGGTCGTCATCGCTACCGTCATCGGCGCCATCTGCGTCACCGGCCGTTACGGCATCCTGGTCTACCACGTCATCTACGTCGTAGGCGGACCCCAGCACATCGCCACCATGTTCACCGCCATGACCGTCGGTCAGCTCTGCGGCACCCTGACTGTGCCCTGGGGCACCAGAGTCTTCGGCAAGAAGAAGTACATGATCATCATGAACGTGGTCATGGCCGCAGGCTTCATCGCCCTGTATCTCTACCCCACCAGCAACCCCGTTTTCCTCATCGGCGCGTCCTTCATCGGCTCTCTGGGCTTCGGCGCCCCGGCCATCTGCTACGGCATGGTGGGCGACTCCCTCGAGTATGCCGACTGGAAGCTGGGCAAGCGTCAGGAAGGTCTGGCCGCCTCTCTGCTGAGCTTCGGTGTCAAGCTGGCCACCGCCCTCTGCGCCCCCGTCGTGCTGCTGCTTGAGGCAGTCGGATACGTCCCCAACGCCGAGCAGACCGAGGCCGCCAAGCAAGGCATCAACTTCATGGTCAACATGCTGCCTGCCATCCTGGCCTTCGTCTCCTGCATCCCCCTGATCTGGTACAAGCTGGACGACAAGCGCGTCTCCGAGATCCGTGCCGATCTGGAAGCCGGCAAACACGCCTGGGATAAGTAATCACACTTTCATAAACCTGTATGACCGGATCGCGTATGCTATCCGGTCATACGCATAAACATATATGGGGGTACCATATGAGATACGAGACCATCACACTGGACGAAAAACGAAACGTGACGCTGACCGCCATGCTCCAGGGGACAGGCGGGGAATTCCGCGGTTTAGACGCCCGCCCGGCGGTCGTGGTGATCCCGGGCGGCGGCTACCGCTTCTGCTCTGACCGGGAGGCCGACCCTGTGGCGGCGGTGTATCTGAGAGCCGGATACCACGTCTTTATTCTGCGCTACTCCGTAGGGGAGGATGCGGCCTGGCCCCGTCCGCTGCAGGATTATGAGGAGGCCATGGCGTTCATCGACGGACATGCGGAGGACTGGCATGTGCTGAGAGACAAAGTCGCGGTGGTGGGCTTTTCGGCGGGCGGCCATCTGGCCGGGGCTGCGGCCACCATGGCGGAGCGGCGCCCTGCCGCGGCAGTTCTGGGCTATGCGGTGCTGCGGGGCGAGACCGCACATGAGCTGGGGGAGGACAAGCCGGATATCACGGCGCATGTGGACGGAAACACCTGTCCCTGCTTCCTGTTTGCCACCCGCACCGACAGCGTGGTGCCCATCGGGAACACACTGGACATGATGGATGCCCTCGACCGCTTCCAGATCAGCTTTGAGTGCCACATCTACCCCTACGGCCCCCACGGCTTTTCGACCGGCGATCCCTCCGTCCAGGGGCCGGAGACCATCTTCCCCCGCCGCGGCGAAAACTGGACCGCAGACAGCGTCGCCTTCCTGCGGGATCTCTTCGGCGACTTCAGCCCCCGGGGCATGACCGAGCCCATGCTGCGCCCCCACGTGAACGACGATGCCATGGCCTGGCTGAGCCTGGACTGCAGCATTGCACGCATCTTCGGAAACCCCGAGGCGCGGCGGGTGCTGGCCCCTGTCATCGAGATCATGCGCAGACGCATCGTCCCCTTCACGCCGGAGATGAGCTTCGAGGACATGATGCAGGCCCTCGGCCGGATGACGCTGCGGGAGCTGCTGGCCGAGCGCGGCATCGAGACGGAGCGCTTTGAAGAGCTGAACGCCGCCCTGCGGCAGATCCCCAATATCTGATCAGGAGAGAGAAAATGGAACACAGACTTCATAACCCGATCATCCCCGGCTTTTACCCCGACCCTTCGGTCTGCCGGGTGGGCGAGGACTTCTATCTCGTCTGCTCCAGCTTTGAGCTCTGCCCGGGCATTCCGCTGTTCCACAGCCGGGATCTGCAGCACTGGGAGCAGCTGTGTCATGTTATGACACCGGAAAACGGCTTCCACGTGGAGAAGAACTGCGGAAACGGCGGGGTCATGGCGCCCACGATCCGTTACCACAGGGGGACGTTCTACCTCATCAACTGCAACTTCGGCGATCGGGGTAACTTCATCGTCACGGCCAAAGATCCCGCCGGCCCCTGGTCCGAACCCCACTGGCTCACGGACGTGCCGGGGATCGACGCCTCGATCTTCTTTGACTGGGACGACCAGTGCTACATCATGGGCACGGCCGACAACTGGCCCGACGGAAAAGGCGGCCTGCGCCAGGGCATCTGGTGCGCAAAGTACGACATCGAGAACTTCCGCATGGCGGGAGAACCCCATGCCCTCTGGGGCGGTGCCATGGCAGGGGTGGCCTCTCCCGAGTCGCCCCACATCTACCACATCGGAAAGTACTATTACCTGCTCATCGCCGAGGGCGGCACCGAGCAGTATCACTCCGCCACCGTCGCCCGCAGCGAGTCGGTCTTCGGTCCCTACGAGGGCTGCAGGGCGAATCCGGTGCTGACCATGCGCCACCTGGGGCAGCGCGCCGCCATCCAGAACGCAGGCCATGCCGACCTTGTCGACCTGCCGGACGGCAGCTGGTATGCCGTGTTTCTGGCCTCCCGCCTGATCGGGGGAGAGAGCAAGAATCTGGGGCGAGAGACCTTTATCTGCCCCGTACGCTGGGAACTGGACTGGCCCCTCTTTACCCCGGATACGGGCAGGGTGGAATGGGATTACGACTTTCCGGAGAGCCTTACCTGGAGCCCGCTGCCCGAGAAGCCGGTCCGGGACGATTTCAGCAAAGGTTTGGGGCCGGACTGGTGCTTCTGGGGCAGACCCTATGAGAAGTTCTGGGAGACGGGTGAGAGCGGTCTGACCCTCCGCTGCCTCCGGCAGGCGCTGGCGGATCCTCTCCAGCCTATGAGCATGGAGGTCAGTCATTCGGAGGAGAACTTCGTCTCCTGCCTGGCCCGCCGCCGCCTGCAGCCCCACTGCCGCTTTGCCTGCCGCATGCGTTTTGTCCCGGAAGGGAAGGAGAGCGCCGGCATCGCCGTCGTACAGGCGATGAACCATCAGGTTCATCTGCAGCTGACAGAAGAGGGCGGGCAGACCATGCTGCAGCTTCTGCTCTGTAAGGCGGATTACGAGCTGCCGCCCTATATCCCGGGCTTCACCTCGGTCACCGATCACCGGCTGCTGGCCTCCGTCCCCTGGGACGGAGCGGAGATCGTGCTGGAGATGGAGCTCAACGAGAACGACTATATCTTCCGCTGCGGTCCGGACGAGGGCCATCTGACAGAACTTGCCCATGCCGACGGCGCCGCCGTCAACCCCGAGAAGGTGGGCTGCATGGTGGGTGAAATGCTGAGCCTCTTCGCCAGCGGAAACGGAGAGAAGAGCGAAAACCGCGCAGTCTTTGCCTGGGCGGAATATGAGGATCTGTAAGGAGCGGTCATGGACAGACCTATTTTTCCATTTCTGTGGATGCGGGGCGAGGAGGAGAGCATCCTCCGCCGCGAGATCGCGAAGATCTCGGAATGCGGTATCCGGGCCGTCTGCGTGGAAGCCCGGCCCCATGACGACTTCTGCGGCGAGGGCTGGTGGCACGACATGGATATCGTGCTGGACGAAGCCCGAAAGCGGGATCTGCGCGTCTGGATCCTGGACGACAGGCACTTTCCGACCGGCTACGCCAACGGCCTGATCGAGACGAAATATCCGGAACGGAAAAAGCAGTACCTGGCCTGCACGGTGGCGGACGTGTTCGGTGCCTCCCGGCAGCTTACGCTGAATGTGGGCAGGATGCTGAAACCCTCCATCGGCTTCTGGGAGATCGGAAACCCGGTGGACTGTGCCGAGCGGGCGAATAACCGGCTTCTGGCGCTGACAGCGCTCCGCTTTGAGGAGGGCAGACGCTTCCATGAGGACGCCGTCGACCTGACCGGCTGTGTGGATGGGCAGGGCTTTGCCCGCTTCACGCTGCCGGAGGGGGCCTGGCGGGTGCATGCCCTCTATCTCACACGTACCGACGGCGGCAATCCCGCCTACATCAATATGCTGGACGCCGCCTCGGCCCACACCCAGATCGAGGGCGTGTATGAGGCCCACTATGCCCGCTACGGCGCAGAGTTCGGCAAAACCATCGCGGGCTTCTTCTCCGACGAGCCGCAGTTCGGCAATATCAGCGAGCAGGTTTTCGATACGAAGCTCGGCAGGGCCAGAATGCCCCTCCCCTGGAGCGGCGAGATGGAGAGCATGCTGAGAGAGCGCCACGGAGACTCCCTGAACAGGCGGCTGCCCTTCCTCTTTGCCGAGAGCGCGAAGAAGACCGTGGAGCCCCAGATCCGCTATGACTATATGGACTGTGCCACCCGGCTCTATGCAGGGAACTTCTCCCGCCCCATCGGGGACTGGTGCAGAGCGCACGGGGTGGAATACATCGGCCACGTGGTGGAGGATAACGGGGTACACAGCCGTCTGGGCCTTGGCGCGGGACACTGGTTCCGGGCCATGGAGGGCCAGGACATGGCCGGCATCGACGTGATCGGCAGCCAGTACTGCTTCGGCGCCCCGTACCAGACCCGCAAGGGCATGACCGAGGTGGATGGGGAGTTCTTCCACTACGCGCTGGGAAAGCTCGGCGCCTCCGGAGGCCATCTGGACCCGAAAAAGAAGGGCCGGACCATGTGCGAGCTCTTCGGCGCCTACGGCTGGGGCTTTGGCGTGAGGGATATGAAGCGGCTGCTGGACCACCTGCTGTGCTGCGGGGTGAACCGCCTGGTGCCCCACGCCTTCTCGATGGCGGAGTATCCGGATTATGACTGTCCGCCCCACTTCTATGCCAGGGGACATAACCCGGAGTTTCCTTATTTTGCCCGGCTGATGCAGTATGCCGACGGAATGTGCAAAGTCCTCAGCGGCGGCCTGCACGCAGCCTCAGTGGCGGTCCTGTACGACGGAGAGCTGGACTGGAGCGGGGAGCATCTGCCCATGCAGAAGCTCTGCCGGGTGCTGACAGAGCACCAGGTGGAGTTCGACATCGTGTGTCTGGACATGCTGCGGGACCTGGAGGCATACAGGGGCTGCGTCTCCGGAAAGACGCTCAATATCAACGGCGTCTCCTTCGGAGCGCTGCTGGTGCCCTGGGCAGAGAATATCCCGCAGAGTCTTCTGACATTTGCCGGGGAGCACCCGGAGTTTCCGGTGCTCTTCTGCGGCGGACGGCCTGACCGCGTGCTGCGGGACGGGAGCGGGGAGCGCGACCCTGCGCTGCCCGGTGCGCTGCCCGCCATCGCTCTGGAGGACCTGCCCGGATGGCTGGAGACCATGGGTCTGCGCCCCATCCGGACAGAGCCGGCGTTTGCACCGCTGCGGGTCTATCACTGCCGCAGAGACGGAAAGCAGATCTTCCTGCTGATGAACGAATCGGCCAACGAGCGCTTTGAGGGAGAGATTCGTCTGCCGGCGGCGGGGCCGCTGGTCTGGACGGATCTGCTGCGGGGCAGCCGCTCGGTGCTGGGCACCGTGCCGGAGGAGGACGGCCTCCGGGCCGGCCTGGAGCTCTTCCCGGGGGAGTGCTGCCTGCTGACCGAAGAGGACGGAGAGAATCTGCCGCTCTGGCGCGGCCTTTCCGGACACCTGGCTGACTGCCGTCTGCAGGAGGACCTGTCGGGGGACTGGAGACTGGCTCTGGCTCCCGCCGCCGATCCCCCGGTCTTCGGGGAGGCGGAGCAGTTGGCGACACTCACACCGGTGAGCGACAGGCATCCGGGCTTCTCCGGACTGATGCGCTATGAAAAAAGCCTTGTGCTCCCCGAAAAACCGGAAGAGGCCTGGCTGGTTGCAAAGCAGGTCTTTGAGGTGATGCGCCTCACGGTGAACGGTGAGGACGCCGGGATCTGCCTTACGCCGCCCTATGCGCTTCCGATCGCAGAACATCTGCGCGCAGGGGAGAACCGCATCACCGTGGAGGTCTCCTCCACCCCGGCGAGGGATCAGCTCAACATCCCGCAGCCGCCCTTTGACTTTATGCACGAGGCGCTGGAGCCAACCGGCATGTTCGGCAGCGTGACGCTGTACTATCGATAACAGGGAGGAAATCCATGAAACTGACGCAAAAACAGAAGACCTTTGTGGAGGATCTGCTGAAGCGCATGACGCTGGAGGAGAAGATCGGGCAGATGAATCAGGAGTCCCCCTCCATTGTGGGCGGATTTGACGTGCCATTCTCCGAGCTCATCGAGATGCTTACCGACGGACGCCTGTCCCAGGAGGAGTTTGAAAAGATCCTGTCCACCGCAAAGCAGGATTACCACGAGGAGGACATCCGCGCGGGGCGGGTGGGCTCGGTGATGGGTCAGGATCCCCGCAAGGCCAATGAGCTGCAGAAGATCGCCATGGAGGAGAGCCGCCTGGGCATCCCGCTCATCATCGGCTTTGACGTGATCCACGGTCTCCGGTCGGTCTATCCCATCGCGATTGCCGAGGCCTGCAGCTTTGATGACAGCCTCTTTGAAGAGACTGCCCGCATGGCCGCCAGAGAGAGCCGCGCCCACGGCATCAACTGGAACTTTGCCCCCATGATCGACGCGGCGCGGGACAGCCGCTGGGGCCGTGTCTCGGAGGGACCGGGAGAGGACCCCTGTCTGGGCAGCCATTTCGCCCGGGCCAAGATCCGCGGCCTGCAGAACGACCGGAGCAGCGTCAGAAACTACGTAGCCGCCTGCACCAAGCACTATGTGGCCTACGGCGCCTGCGAGAGCGGCCGGGACTACAACACCACCTCGATGTCGGTCTCAAATCTGTATAACGTCTATCTCCCCGCCTTCCGGGCCGCCATGGACGAAGGGGCTGCCACGGTCATGGCTGCCTTCAACGACCTGAACGGCATCCCCTGCACCGTGAACCGGTGGCTCCTGCGGGATGTGCTCAAGGGCGAGATGGGCCTGGAGGGCTTCGTGGTCAGCGATGCCAACGCCATCCGCGAGTGTGTGGCCCACGGGATCGCCGAGGATGACCGGGACGCGGGGATCCAGGCGGCCATCGCCGGGATGGACATGGATATGGGCACCCATATCTACAAGGACCTGCTGCAGGCGGAGGTCGAAAAAGGCACAGTGCCCATGGCGGTCGTCGACGAGGCGGTGCGGCGGATCCTCTCAGTGAAGGTCTGGCTGGGCCTCTTTGACGATCCCTATGTGCCCGAGGCGGACATCGAGGCCTATGAGAAGGGCCTGCCGGCGGAGCATATCGCCCTCTGCCGCAGGGCGGCCGAGGAGTCGATGGTGCTGCTGAAGAACGAGGGAGACCTGCTGCCGCTGAGCCGGAAACAGAAGATCAGCCTGGTGGGCAGACTTGCGGATATGGCCGACGAGGTCTGCGGGGCCTGGGCCATGGCCTGGAAAAAGGAGGACTGCGTGTCCGTCCGTGCCGGGCTGGAGGCGGCCGGGGCCGACGTGCAGTATTATCCCTGCGGCGGCCCGGAGGGCGAGCTCGACGAGGAGGAGATCGCGCGTGCCTGTACGGAGGGTGACGTGATCGTGGCCGTGGTGGGCGAGACCGACGCCATGTCCGGCGAAGCCAGCTCCAGGGCGGATACCGGCCTGCCCGGCAGGCAGCGGGAACTGCTGGAGCGTCTGCTCCGGTCCGGAAAGCCTGTGGTCACGGTCCTGATGAACGGGCGCCCTCTGGCCCTCCGGTGGGAGGCGGAGCAGCTGCCCGCCATCCTGGAGGCCTGGCACCTGGGGATCCGCATGGGCGATGCGGTGGCGGCGGCTCTGCTGGGGGACGTGAGCCCCTCGGGCAAGCTGGCTTCTTCCTTCCCGGCTGTGACCGGACAGTGCCCCGTCTACTACAACCACCCCAGCACCGGCCGCCCGGGCAGCAGGAGCAAATTCACCTCCCGCTATCTGGACGCCCCCTGGGATGCGCTCTTCCCCTTCGGCCACGGCCTGAGCTACACGAGCTTCGCTTACTCCGGTCTTCGGGTCGGGGAGACAGCGGACAGCCTGGAGATTGCGCTTACGCTGAAGAACAGCGGCGGGCGCGAGGGGACCGAGGTCGTGCAGCTCTATACGCAGGATGTGGCGGCGAGCCTGGTGCGCCCGGTGAAGGAGCTGAAGGACTATCTGAGGGTCAGTCTTGCCGCAGGGGAGGAGCGGGAGATCCGCTTCGTACTGCCGAAGTCTGACCTGGGCTTCTATGACAACACGGGTGCCTACCGTCTGGAGGACGGCCTGTTCCGCATCTCTGTGGGCGGCAGCTCCCGCGATACGCTGGAACAGGAGATCCGGCTGCAGTTCTGAACCGCGGGATCTGTTTACGCCTGAACACAGATACAGCGCCCGGCGTCTGCGTGATGCAGACGCCGGGCGCTCGCCGATTCGGCAGCTTATTCTCTTCGCACGATCACTCCGGGAAGCCTCCGTTAAGACGTCTTGTTCTGGTCTCCGCCGATCTTCTTCCGGTATGCGGTCGGTGACATCTGATAGACTTTCTGAAACACTCTGATGAAGGACTCGGGGTTTTCATAGCCCACCATGTTCGCAATATCTGCAACCGAAGTGCGTGTGTTGAGCAGGAGCGCCACGGCATGATTCATTTTGATCCGGCGGACAAAAGCAACAAAGCCGATGCCGGTCTCGTCCCGGATCAGCTTGGAGCAGTGGGGGACGGAATAGTTAAAGTGCGAAGCGATGTCCTCCAATGTCACAGTCCTGTAATGATCATTGATGAAACTGAGGATGCGAAGCTTGTTGCTGTCCGCATTCTGCCTGTTTTCCACACCGGTGAAGACAGCCTTATCGGAATAGCTTCGGAGAATCCTGGCAAACAGAAGCGGAACCATGTAGTTCAGCAGCCGCCAGCTGTAGCTGTCGTCCAGCTGCACTTCCCTGTACATCTCGAGGAACAGGTTTTCAATTTCCTGATCATCCCCCGTGTGGAAAAGAATCCCGCTGACAGGCTCCTGGCTGTACAGACAGCTCATAAAAAAGTCGGAGAGGATGTTGTTGTAGCGCAGAGCGTTAAAGAACACGTCGTCAAAGGTATCCCGCCGGATGTGAAGGTTCAGCACGATGCTGCTGTCAAAGACTTCGATGGTCTGCCTGACGTAAGGCGGCAGAAAGAATATGTCCCCCTGTTTCATCGGCAGATCAGCATCTCCCACAGTATGGCCGCATCGGCCGCGCAGAACGTAAAGCACCGTAAAAAACGTATGGCTGTGCTGGAAAACCGGTGTATAGCGCAGATGCCGCACCACATTGACGTTTGAACCTTTGGTGATGGAGAGGTGCCGGTAGAGATCTTCTTCCCGTAGAAGTTCCGGATGAGTGACAAAGGGGTAGTCAAAGATCAGCAGCCGGTGGGAGCGGACGTAGTCTTCCATCTCATCCGCATAGGCCTGCCGTTTCTCCGGGTCGCTGCGCAGCTCATAGAAGCGTTTGTAGACCAGTTCTTCCTCCGTGAGCGGCAGCAGGCTGTTCAGCAGCTCCTCATTCGTGTTCATCATTGTGCCTCCGTGCAAAAGTGTACAAAACAGACTGAGCCCCGTCACCTGAATTATAACGCAGAAATTAAAAACGGTCAATTATATTTGCTCGATCAGCACATTGTCCCCAATCCGCTTCGTCATTATAATGAAAACACAAGAAGGGGCACCGAATTCGGGCGGATGCCCCGCTGGAAATTATAAAACGATAAAATAGGAGGCAAAAATGAAAAACACAGTCAAAAAAGCAATCGCTTTTGCTCTGGCTCTGGTCATGGTCCTTGCTCTGACCGCATGCGGCAGCGCGAAACCCACGGAACCCACCGCGGCCCCTTCTGCAGCGCCCGACGCAGAACCCACCGCAGCCCCCGAAGCTGCCCCAACCGCGGAACCTGCCCCTGAAGCGAAAGAACAGACTGCCAGCTTCAGAAAGACCAAGATCGGCGTGGCTCTGTATTTCGACAGCGGCTATTACCCCGCCAATGTGAGAACCTACCTGGGCGCCCTGGGTGAGGCCATGAACCTGGAGTTCGTCTACACCGTGCTGACCCAGACCGACGAGGCGGCAAACCTCACCAAGATCCAGGAACTCATCGCCGCCGGTGCCGAGGGCATCATCCTCACGCTGGACATGGGTACCCCCACCATCCTTCAGGAGTGCGCCTCCGCCAACGTCTATGTGGCTGGTTTCCTCTGCGACTTCAACACCTCCTTCAACATGAGTTATGACGATGTGTTCAAGAACCCGACCTTCCTGGGCACCGCTTCCGACGGTCCCTGCGGAGACGATCTGCGGGCGGGCTACGACTTCTTTGACAGTCTCATGGAGTATAACGAGCGCCACGCCGATGAGCCCATCCGGCATATTGCCATGGTGACCTTCCCCGCCTGGGCCTTCCCTGTGCAGCAGGTCTTTGTGCAGCAGTTCACCGAGAAGATCGACGAGTACAACAAGACTGCCGAGACGCCAATCGTGCTCGATCCTCTGAACGAAGCGGTTGACGTGCTGCCCTTCACCCCGCTTGATTCCACCTACTTCTCCAAGCATGAGGGGATCGACGCCATCTTCTGCTTTGCCGACGGCTACACCTTCGTCTATCCCACCATGGTCTCCACCGGCATCAACGGCGCTATCAAGCTCTTCTGTGCCGGCTACGGCGAGAGCTCTGACCAGAATTTCGGTTCCAAGGGCAACGGAACCTTCCAGCAGGAGACCGTCAGCGCCATCGAGGCTGTGATCTACCCCGTGGTGATGCTCGTCAACAAGCTCAACGGCGTCTCCTTCCCGGATCAGCCTGCTGAGGCTGAGCGTGTCAGCTGCTTCTCCATCATCGTCAACAGCGATGAGGATATGGACGCATTTGTCAACCACAGCTTCTACATCACCGGCAATCTGGACGACGCCCTCTACTCTGCCGAGCAGGTGGCCAACATGACTGCCGTTGCCAATCCCGATGCTACCTATGCCGATCTGGTCTCCATCATGGATCAGATGACCATCGAATACATCCACAAGTAAGAGAGCATCCGGCATGGCGCGCTGCGAAACCAGCGCGCCATGATCTGTAACGGGAAAGGGTCCCCTATGGACAAAAGATACAATGAATTGAAAGCCGGTATGAAGGAGCTGGCCGTCCTGCAGAACCGGCTTTTCTGGGAAGTCGACCTGCACGGGACGCGGCATGTCCTCCCGCTTGAGGGCAGGGACCTCGCTGTGGTCTTTTATCCCGGCAAGCCGGAGGACCCGGTGGTGTTCGGCTGTTACGGCGGCGGCTTCATCATGGGCAGTGCCGCCAATGACGACGCATGCTGGGCAGAGCTGCGGGAGACGCTCGGCGTCAATCTCTTTTCCATCAACTACCGCAAGGCACCGGAGCACCCCTTCCCGGAGCCGCTGTATGACGTCTATGACAGTATCGCATTTCTGGAGGCGCATCTGGGGGACTTTGAGATCAGGTCCCTGGATTACTCCGTGCTGGGCTTCAGTGCCGGCGGGAATCTGGCGGCGGCCGTCTGCCTGCTGGACGCGAAGCGGGGCGGGAAACTGGACATCCGGCGTCAGATTCTGAATTATCCCTATCTGGATCTGGTCACCAGCCCAAAGGCAAAGGGACATCCGGAGAGTGAGCGCATGATCTATACGCTTTTCCCGGAATACTACTGTGCCTCGCAGAATCCGGCGGACAGTCTGATTTCGCCGGTCTATGCTGTGGAGGAGATCCTGAAAAAGCTTCCCCGGGCCATTGTGTGCCTCGGAGAGCGGGATCCCCTGCATGCCGAGGGGGCGCGCTACGTCGCAAAGCTGCGGGCGGCCGGAATTGAAGTTGCATGTATGGTGACGGAGGACATGCCCCACGGCTATCTGGAGGTCGCCTTTCAGCAGCCGGCCCCTATCTCGCACCGAAGGACACCGCACAGCTGCTGGATGGGAGCATCGGAAAGGCTAAAGATGCGAGCTTTGCTTTTATAAAAGCACATTTTTGAGCGGAGCCGAAAAGGAGGCATTCTCTATGTCTGAAATGAGCGAATGGGTCCGGACGAACTTCCGGAAAGGCGATGAGGAGCGGGATCGCGGTCTGACCACGCCGGCGGACGTGGTCCGCGTTGACGACATTCCGTACGGCCCGGACCAAAGATGGCAGCTGCTGGACGTCTATCGCCCCGCAGACCGCGAGGGGGAAAAGCTGCCCGTAATTGTCAGCGTCCACGGCGGCGGCTGGGTCTACGGTGACAAGGAGCTCTATCAGTTTTACTGCATGAGCCTGGCGCAGCGCGGCTTTGCCACAGTGAATTTCAGCTACCGTCTGGCTCCGGAGGTAAAGTTTCCGGCCAGTCTGGAGGACACCAACGCCGTTTTCACCTGGGTGCTCGGACATGCGGAGGAATACGGTTTTGACACGAAGAATGTCTTCGCGGTGGGGGATTCCGCAGGCGGTCACAATCTGATGATGTTTACCGCGCTCTGCACGAACCCGGACTATGCCAGGGCCTTCTCCTTTGCACCGCCTGCCGGCTTCGTGCCACGGGCTATCGGTCTCAACTGCGCCGCGTTGCTGCTGGTCATGTCTGACCGGCCGGAGGACGTGTTCTTCACCAGCCTGATGAAGGACTATCTGCCGGAGCAGGGCAGTGAGGAGGAGCAGCGTCTGATCCATACCATCGACCACGTGACGGAAGCCTTCCCCCCGGTGTTTCTCATGACAGCGGAGGAGGACATGCTGAAAGCGGACGCCATGGCGCTCTCGCAGAAGCTCATGGAAAAGAACATCCCCTTCCTCTTCCGTTATTACCGGGACGAAAAGGAGAAGCTCGGCCATGTGTTCCATCTGAATGTCCGGTCGAAGACCGCAAAGCTCTGCAATGACGAGGAATGCCGCTTCTTTGAGGACTTGCTGGCCAAGTGAAAGGGCGAGGTGCTGAGCATGGAAAGACAGGCTGTTTTGCAGGAAGTTTCGAGAGAGATCGAAAGGCTGGCAGAATTCCATATCCTGTATCGGATGGAGAACTCTCCGCTTTTTGACGAGCAAAAGGAGAAGGTACGAAAGCTGATCCATCAGCACAACATCAGGATCCAGGAAGAGTTGGAACCGGTATCCAAAAATCTGTACCGCAGATATTTTGCTTAAAGTCAAACCGCTCTTCCACCATTTGTTTGGATGGAAGAGCGGTTTTCGTAGAATCGAAGAAGTAGATTATTGCATTAGGAACACAAAATTGTTCTTCCGTATCGCCCGCAGCTCCTCAGCGCGGATCCGCTTGGTGGCGAACTCGTATTCCGCCTGCATATCAAAGCTGCCGTCGGGCTTGCTTGTGCCGTAAGGTCCGTCGCTGCCGTAGAGAACATGATAAGGCCCAAGCGCGTCGATCGCCCGCCGGGCCATTTTCGCGTCCACATAGCAGCCGGAGGAGAGGTCCACATAGATGTTCTTCCGCTTTTTCAGCTCCGGCCAGATCAGGTCGAAATACGGGAAGGCACAGTGAGCCAACAGGAAATTGATTTTCGGATATTGATCGGCAAGCGCGAGGATCGCGGCCCTGCTGTCAAAAGGCAGATGGATCAGCAGGGGCTTTCGCAACGGCTCCAGGATGCGGCAGACAGAATCCAGCTTTGCTGCATCGTACTGATGATAGAAGGGATGCGTCTTGACGCCGCAGAAAGTCTCCCGGTGAGCATATTCTAGGATCTCCCGCCGCATTTCCTCCTCGCTCTGCCGGTCGGGGTTCACCGTCACCCAGGCGCAGAGGCGATCCGGTGCCCTGGCTGCCGCCTCAAACGCAGCTTTGTTGCCAGGCACGAAGAAGATCGGCACATGCTCGCCGAGAATGTCGATGCCGTCGCCCCGAAAGGTGCAGAGCAGCTTTTTCAGCAGTGGGTAAAACGCGGCCTTTCCCATCAAAAGCCGCATGAAGCGCATGGGCAGGCTCATGGGTTCAGACTTGAAAATCGGGCAGATCGGTGCGATCAGCGCGATCTTGTCGATGCCCGCGGCGTCCATGTCCCGGAGCTTTTTCTCCACATCAAATTCGCTGGGATAATAATGGTAGTGACAGTCGATGATCATAGCTTCCCTCAAAATACCAGGATCGCCAACACGGCGGCAAAGAGATTGGAGAACAGGTTGACGGTATCGTTGTTGACCCGGCGCCAGCCCCGCTCGACCTTACCGGGAACGCCGCAATGGCTCTCTCTCTCGGTCAACGCCCCGCAGGCCGGGCAGCGATATTTGACCTGGATACGTGAGCCCAACACACTGTCAAACAGGCAGCCGAGAAAGCCAAGGGCCGTAACAAGGAGCGCTGTTTTTCCGTCCGCGCCCGGAAACAGCAGGCAGAGCGCCCCGATCAAGGCTGCGCCCAGCGTAGCCGCTGCGCTTCCCGCTCCCGAAACACCGCCGGAGAGTCCAATGCCGACCTCAAGAAAGCTGCAGATATCCACCGTTTCCCCCTTGCCCAACGGCCCCAGCTTGGAGGCCAGACTGTCCGAAAGAGATTCCGCCATCACGGCGGCATAGGCCAGCAGGAAACGAGGCGCAGCGGTTATGCCATAGAGCAGGATCATGGCCGTGCCTATGCCCACGTTGCACAGCACGCGCACGGCGTCACGCCTGCCGGATTTGCGGCGCAGACCACTGGGGTCCGCCCGCTTCCCGGCAAGACGATCCGCCGCGACCGTGACGAGAAACGTCACGGCCAGAATGATAAAGGCCGGCAGGCCGCCGATGCGGCAGATGGCGAGACACATCGCCCAGGCAAGCAGCGTTCCTGCAGGCGTCAGTGCCCTCTTCCACAGGGCCAGCCCCGCCAACGCGGAGGACAGCAGCAGCGCAAGCGGAAGGCTCACGCCTCGCTGCCCTTCTCACCGCAGCCGTCGCAGCCCTTGTAGGGCTCGGCATACTTTTCCCCGCCATGGATATAGCCGGGCTGCTTGGTACTGATGATGTCCTTCTCGCGGGGATCGGACTTCATCAGGTGCATTTTGCTGCCGGTAAAGGTCTTGTAGAACCACACGCCCGGCATGAAGATCGCGTAGACATAGGCTACCGACAGCGCCACACGCAGGCGGCTGGGCTCCGAGACCTTCATCACACGGCTTTCGGTGTACTGCATGTGGCCGATCTGATCCGGGCAGGCGCACTCGCAGAGCCCGCAGCCCAGACACTTGTCCAGGTCGACGTGCCGCACGCCCTTTTCGTCAAAGCTCATGGCCCCGACCGGACATGCCTTCACGCACTTCTGGCAGTGGGTGCACCTGGATTCCTCAAATACGGGCAGATAGGGGCCGTTGTAGTTGACGAAGGGGACGTGGTATTGGGTTTTCAGCGTCAGCGGCATGCAGCAGCAGGCGCAGCAGAAGCAGAGATTGTCTTGGTAAGGCTGGACGCAACTCTCCACCACGGCGATCAGCCCCCGCTCATGAGCCATGTCGGCCACAGCCAGGGCCTCCTCCTTGCTCAGACCGCGCTCCCCGGCCTTCTTTTTCATCGCGCCGTAGAAGTTCAGGCCCATGCAGGTATTGATGGGCTGGTCGCAGTTCTGGCGCACCGTGCGGCACACGCAGGGGGAGACGGCGATATCCGTGGTATTGCGGATAATGTCCTTGGCCACCTCGATGGGCACGACCACGGAATTGGTGTGGATATAACGATAGTGCAGCTCCAGGCTTTTGCGGATCAGCGGGCCGATCACGGGCTTGACCGCCAGCTTTCCCATCATGTAGGAAAAGCGCACCACGTCCACGGTGTTCTTCAGATGCTTTTTCAGAAAGTTCTTGCGAAAGCGCGCATCACTGTCATAGAGCGTGATGCCGTCTACTTCGATCTTGCGGGAGGTATAGTGGTTTGCGCTGCCGGATGTATTGGTAGACATTTTCGTTCCTCATTTCTCTGTTTTTGAACCGTTTTCATTCTAACGAAAAGAGGGCGAAAGAAAAAATATTTTGTCCGATATACGTATATACATCCGGCCGGTTATGAATTATAATGCTGATTGGTTATGAATCGTGAAAGGGGCTAACACTCATGGAATTGCGGGACCTTCGATACTTCTGCACAGCGGCGGAGACGGAACATATCTCCAAGGCTGCGGAAAAGCTGGGCGTCAGCCAACCCTTCCTTACAAAAATAATCACCCAGCTCGAAGAGGAGCTGGGCTGTGAGCTGTTCGACCATGTGGGCCGCCGGGTCAAGCTGAACCGGTACGGCAAGCTGCTGCTGGAATCGGCCAACAAGATCCTGGACGAGATCGACCTGATCCACTCCCGCTTTGAGTCCATCGTGGACGACCCGGATCAGCCGCTGCGCTTTGCTGTGGGTTCCTCGGCCTACTGTTCGGATCTGCCGCTGCGCTATATGCAGGAGTTCCCGGGCAGCAGCGTATCGCGGGAATATATGGACCGTCCGGATCTGATCCGCGCCTTGGAGGAAGGGCGGGTGGACTTCGCCATCTGCTCGCCGCCGATTTCTCCGAAGGAATCGGAGAGCATACTCTCCAAGGCGGTTCATACCGAACGCGCCTGCCTCGTCATGCCCGCCGGGCACCCGCTGGCGGAGAAGGAGTATGTGGAGCTGAACGACTTAAACGGTCTGCCGCTGATCACAACGCTCAAGGGCTCGGACACCCGCAACAACATAGACCTGCTTTGCAAGGCCAACAACGTCAGCCCCAGCATCATCTATGAATCCATCGACAACAACCTGATCCTCAGCATGGTGTCCGAGGGGCTCGGCTGTACGGTGTTCGCGTGGAACTACACCCGGCTGCTGCCGCCCTCCGAGCACTACGTGATCCGGGAGTTTTCCGATTCCTGCGGCGTGATCGCCCTCTGCCGCAACCGGCACGCCCCCATGACCCAGGCGCAGCAGCGCTTTGAGGAATTCGTGATGGACTATTTTGAAGCGTTACAGTGAAAGTGCCAGCAGCATGATGATTCTTATCTCACAGAAATGGAAGGAGGAAGGATTGCACAGAAATCCCTCCTCCTTTTCGTTTTTTGCCCGGGTTCCGTTTACTTTAACAGCGCCTTCCAGTTTTCAAAGGCGGCCGGCCTGGAACAGCCTGTCTCCATGGCGCAGACCTGCCCGGTTTTTCCGCTCTCGATGATCTTCGCGATCACGTCCAGCACATGGCAGGCCATCTCGCCGGAGGCCAGATGCTCGCTGCCCTCCCGGATGCAGCGGGCCAGATCGGCGACGCCCAGACCCCGGCAGTTATTCTGCAGGGTCGAAACCGGCTCCAGCGTTTCCCACACTGGGTGGAAAAAGTCATTGGGCAGAAAGGCGATCTCGCCGCCGAACTGGTTGGTGTCACCCAGCCGCAGGATGCCTTTGGTCCCGTGGATGGTGAAGGCGGCCTGATCAACAGCCGCGCTGTCGCCGTTTAAGGAGAAGGTGCCAGTGACGCCGCTTCGGGTAGTCAGTACGGCGTGGACCTGGCTTTCGTTGTCATAGATATAGTCCTGTCCGAATTCCGGGCTGTCGGGGATGACGTTTTTGCGCACTCGGGCGCGGTTGCTCACCTGGGCATAGACCTTGTCCATGGGCCCCAGAAGTGCACAGAGCGCCGTGAGGTAATAGACGCCGTAATCGTAGCAGATGCCGCCGCCCGGCTGACGGAGGAACTTGAAGAGCCCGGCCAGCACAGACAGGTCACGGTTTGCCACCACGTGAAAAGAAGTCACCTCGCCGATCTTTCCTGCATCCAGCGCATTGCGGGCGGTCTGGATACCGCTGCCCAGGAAGGTCTCCGGTGCGGAGCCGAGACGCAGGCCCTTTTCCTTTGCCAGGGTGAGCAGTTCCTGTGCCTGCCACAGTTCCGTGGCAATGGGCTTTTCCGTATAGACGTGCTTCCCGGCCAGCAGCGCCTGCTTCACCAGGTCATAGTGAGCCGGCGCGGGCGTCAGTACGACCACCAGTTCGATTTCCGGATCGGAGAGCGCTTCCTCCGTGCCTGCGGCACGAATTCCATATTTCTCTGCCTTCTTCTCCGCGTTTTCCCGATGGTTTGCACAGCAGTACACCACATCCAGGGTGGAAAAGCGGCGGGTCATGTTTTCCAGATAGATATCGCTGATGGCGCCGCAGCCGATCACGGCGGTTTTCAAGGGCTTCATGGCAGACTCTCCTTGCGTGGCTTATCTTGTGGAATCCCGTTTGCAGAGGCTCACGGGGATGATTGTCTCGTTCTCGACCGGCTTGCCCTCCATGCACTGGAGCAGACAGCGGACCGCCGTTTCGGCGAGCCTCCGGGGATTGCGGTCCAGCGCTGTAATGGCGGGCGAGGCCATGGAGGAGTAGGGGGAGTTATCGAAGCTGATGAGCTTTACGTCCTCCGGCACATAAAGGCCCACCCGGTGCAGCGCCGTGATGACGCCGAAGGCCGCCCGGTCGCTGCTGGTGATGATGGCATCCACCGGCACACCCTGGCCCATGAGATCCCGCACCAGCTCTTCGGTCTCGGTTTCGGAGGATTTCTTCCCGGCGCGGTGGAGGATATAGGCGGGATTCGGCTCGATGCCGTGCTTCCTCAGGGCTTCCTCATAGCCGAGTACCCGGGGGCTTGTGCTCTTTTCAGCCAGAAAGCCGGGCATCAGCAGGATGTTCCGGCAGCCCTGTCCGATCAGATATTCCGTGGCCTGGGCCATGGCGGCCCGGTCGTCGTTGGCGACCAGCGGGACCAACCGATCAGAGGCCGGGTGTCGATCCAGCCATACAAGCGGGAAGTCAGCCGGGAGCAGGTCTTCCGGCAGGGCGCTGAGACCGCTCACACAGAGGATACCCTTGGCGCCGATCTCTGTCAAGGCTTTCAGATGTTCCTTTTCCTGTTCGGCGCTGTTCAGGCTGCTGAGGATCAGCGCGGTATAGCCCAGCGCGGAGAGACAGTGGGCGGCGCAATCCGCCAGATTGGAGAAGAAGGAGTTGTCCACGGTGGGGATCACGATACCCACAAGGGGACGAGCATTCTGCTTTGTACTCATGC
>JAILFJ010000037.1 GCA_024697625.1 Oscillospiraceae bacterium | reverse complement strand
AATGTTTATGAGACTGGTAAAAAGATCACTGATGAAGAAAAGGAAAGCATAAACATCGAGTTTTTAGAACCCTTTACCCAATGGAATTACATCATCCGCCCAGTTCAAAATGGCACGTTTGTTTCGTGACAGACCCTAAGATAGACCCTGGGAACACGCTTGCTGACTGAACACAGCAGCTCATAGGGAATCGTCTGGGCAGCTTTCGCAAGAGTCTCAATCCGATTCTCAGGCCCGAACAGCTCAACCTCACTCCCAACTTCTGCTTCTGGAATCTGCGTAAGATCGACCATACACATATCCATACAGATTGTGCCGAGCTGCTTCGCATCTTTACCTTCAATGCGGTAACTGCAGCGGTTGGAGCTCAGCCGAGGCAGACCGTCCGCATATCCGGCGGCGACAACGCCCATCCGGGTTCTGCTCTCGGTAATATATCTGCGCCCGTAGCTGACAGGCGTATCTGCTTCATGGTATTTGATCGTGCTGATTGTCGATACCAGCCGCATAGCAGGGCGGAGCCCGAGCTTTCCATCGTCACCGTATCCGTAAAGGAGGAGGCCGGGGCGTACCATATCCAATGTGGTCTCAGGGAAAGATATAACTGCACCGCTGTTGGCACAATGTCTGATCTGGAAACGGATGCCGTCACGGCGCTCCACCTCCTGGATGACACTTTGAAAAAGGTGAAACTGAGCCTCAGTAAAAGAGCGGCTGTTCTCTCCCGGCTCGTCCGCGACAGAGAAATGCGTATAGATGCCTTCAAAGTCCAGACCGGGTAAGCGGCAGGAAGAGATAATGTTCTGGACTCCTTCTTCAAACATGCTGCCTGCACACAGGTAGCCCAGGCGGGACATGCCCGTATCCAGTTTGATGTGAAGCTTCAGCGTCTTTCCGAGCCGGACTGCCTCTTCAGAGTATTCCAATGCTTTTGCAAGGCATGTAGCCGTCTGGGTCAGGTTGTTGCGGATCAGTTCGGCAGTATAATCATATGGGGTGTGTCCGAGGATAAGAACCGGGATTGTAATACCGCCCTGTCTCAGCTCGAGCGCCTCGTCCAGACAGCTGACCGCAAGATAGTCCGCCCCTTCTTCCTGCAGCAGCCTTGAAACCTGCACAGCACCGTGCCCGTAGGCATCTGCTTTAACGACACCGAGAAAACGGCAATCCACCGGAAGAATGGAACGAATCGTATGATAGTTGTGCCGCAGTGCAGTAAGATTGATTTCCGCCCAGGTTCTCTTGGTAAGATCGTTCATTATGCTTTCCTTTACTCAGTTACTGGTCTAAGTGAAGTAATTATATGCATTTTTTCATGATGTGTCAATTCGTACTTGAAAATCTTTCCTGTTTGTGATAATCTTTCTCTTCAGGTAGTGCTGCGACAGTCCGCTTTCGTCTTATGTGCAGGGCGAAGGCGTTTCTTTTTAACATAGTTTATATTCTATTTCTATAACATATTCATCTGTTGAATGAAGGAGCATATTATGAAAGAAATGATGCAGAAGCTCAGAGATACTTCTCTGAAGGCGATTCTTGAGAGCCAGGATCCCGAAACTCTGGAGAGTCTCAGAGTGCGCTATCTCGGAAAGAAAGGAGAGCTGACCTCAATTCTGCGACAGATGGGAAAGCTCTCGGCTGAGGAGCGTCCGCAGATGGGACAGCTGGCCAATCAGCTTCGCAGTGAAATTGAAGACAGCATCGAAAGGAGGCGGAATGAACTCAGTGAGTCTCTCCTTGAGAAAAAGCTGCTGCTCGAAACCGTGGACGTCACGATGCCCGGTGAGAAGAAACATCTTGGCCATAAGCACCCTATGTATAATGTGCTTGATCAGATCAAGGACATTTTCATCGGTATGGGTTTTGAGATTGTGGACGGTCCTGAGGTGGAGCTTGCCGACTATAATTTCACGAAGCTCAACATCGATGAAGGCCATCCTTCCCGCGAATGGACAGATACCTTTTATTTCACGGATGACAGCCGTATTCTGCTGAGAACGCAGACCTCGCCAATGCAGATCCACGCCATGGAAACCAAACCGCTCCCAATCCGTATGATTGCGCCGGGGCGGGTTTATCGAAAGGATGAGGTGGATGCTACGCATTCTCCGATGTTCCATCAGATCGAGGGGATGGTCATCGACAAGGGCGTTACCATGTCAGATCTGAAGGCAACGCTGAATCTCGTGGTAGAAAAAATATATGGGAAGGGGACAGTCACCCGTTTCCGCCCTCATCACTTCCCGTTTACAGAGCCAAGCTGCGAAATGGATATCCAGTGTCATAAATGCGGCGGAAAAGGCTGTCCTACCTGTAAGGGAGAGGGCTGGATTGAAGTCCTCGGTGCCGGCATGGTGCATCCGAAGGTTCTTGCCGGCTGCGGAATTGACCCCGATGTGTATTCCGGCTGGGCATTTGGCATGGGGCTGGAGCGGCTGGCCATGGGTGAATACAAGATTACGGATCTGAGACTCATCTTTGAGAATGACGTCCGATTCCTGGAGCAGTTCTGAGGAGGATTATAAAGAAATGAATCTATCAAGAAAATGGCTGAATGAATTTGTTGATCTTCCTCTTGAGGAGTATGATGATCGTCGTTTCGCTGAAGCAATGACTGTCTCCGGCTCCAAAGTGGAGATAACAGAAGATCTCTCCGGCAGAATTCGGAATGTCAAAGCCGGCAGAGTCCTGTCTCTGGAAAAGCATCCGGATTCGGATCACATGTTTGTGCTCCGGCTGGATATCGGTACCGGGCATCCTGTGCAGATCGTCACGGGGGCCTGGAATGTCCATGTCGGAGATCTTGTGCCTGTGGCGCTGGATGGTGCCCGTCTTCCGGATGGGAGGGAGATTCATGCCGGAGCACTGAGAGGGATTGATTCTGAAGGAATGCTCTGCTCTCTGAAGGAGCTGGGTCTGACTGCAAATGACTGTCCCGGTGCAGAGATCCACGCAGCCGCCATTTTGGGTGACTATCATCCATTAAAGAGCGAAAAACCATCTCTTCCGGCAGACATTCAGGCTGGAGACAGAGTTTTCCGAGAAGTTTATGCCGCAGAGGTAAGATCTGTAACCCGGCAGGACGGAGCATGGAGTGTACAGCTCTCCTGCGGCAGCGACAGCCTTCGTGTCAGCAGCCGCTGTGATAACCTCCATGTCGGTGATCTGGTTGCCTGGAATCGTGAGAAAAAGAAAATCTGTGAGCTTGAAGATCTGCATGCTCAACAGTCCGAGTTTCCGCACTGCATCACAGACGGTATTCTGATCCTGGAGGATGTCGAGCCAGGTGCTGATATTGCCGCTCTACTTGGTCTTGACGATCATGTAGTCGAATTTGAAATCACTCCGAACCGACCGGACTGTCTCTGTATGATCGGGCTTGCACGAGAGGCAGCAGTCACTTTCAACAAAGAGCTGAAGCTTCACACCCCGGCTGTTGAGGCCAGGGCAGGTGGGAATATCCGTGAGCTGGCAGATATCATCGTCGAAGAGCCGGTGCTATGCCGCAGATATACAGCGAGAATGGTCAGAAATGTCAGGATTGCTCCGTCTCCTGCCTGGATGCGTGAGAGGATCCGCAATGCCGGCATGCGTCCCATTAATAACCTGGTCGATATCACCAACTATGTCATGCTGGAGTACGGTCAGCCGATGCATGCCTTTGACTTCAGCTGTGTCAAAGGCGGCGAAATACATGTACGTCTCGCAAGAGAAGGGGAGAGCATCCGCACTCTGGATGGTACGGAACGCTCACTGTCAACCTCTATGCTCTGCATCTGTGATACCGAGAAACCGGTCGGAGTCGCAGGAGTCATGGGCGGCGAAAACAGTGAGATTGTCGGTGATACGGCCATGGTTCTGTTTGAGAGCGCCAACTTTGACGGCGTCTCGATCCGCCGCACTGCTACAGCTCTTGGAATGCGTACGGATGCATCCTCCAGATACGAGAAAGGACTGGATCCGGAGAACACCCTGAAAGCGGTACAGCGCGCATGTGAGCTCGTAGAGCTTCTCGGTGCCGGTGAAGTTGTGGAAGGAATTATCGACGTCTATCCAGCTGGACGGCAGGAGACCTGTGTGGAGCTGGAACCGGAGAAGATCAATGCCCTGCTGGGGACGGAGATCAGCACAGAAAAAATGATCGGGATTCTTGAGCGCCTCGGATTTACGGTAGATGGGACAACGGTTCATGTGCCAAGCTGGCGAGGAGATGTGGAACACTACTCGGACCTGGCAGAAGAGGTAGCACGGTTCTATGGATATAACGAGATTCCTGTCAGGTTTACCGGTGCCATCAGCACCTGCGGAGGCTTTACCCCCGAACAGCAGTGTGAGAGAAGAATCGGCGAAGTATGCCGGAGCCTTGGTCTGGATGAGATCATCACCTATTCTTTTATCAGCCCCGGCTATTATGACAGAATCAACCTTCCGGCTGATTCTCTGCTGCGTGACAGCCTGAGGATCCTCAATCCCCTGGGAGAGGACACCTCTATCATGCGGACGACCATTCTGCCCTCTATGTTGGAGATTCTCACACGGAACTACAATTATCGGAACCGGGAGTCTTACCTGTACGAAATTGGCCGCACTTATCACAAACGAGCAGATGGGCTGGCAGATGAACCAAAAACAGTTGCACTTGGTGCCTATGGTCCTGAGATGGACTTCTTCGTACTGAAAGGCTGGGTAGAGGTATTGCTGGAGGCGCTTGGAGTACAGGACATTCGCTTCAGAAGCAATACAGGTACACCTTATTACCATCCCGGCCGCTGTGCCGATGTCTTCTCGGGCGGGCATTTCTTGGGAACCTTTGGACAGATTCATCCGCTAGTCATGCACAATTATGATGTTGAATCGGAGTTTTACTGCGCCCAGCTCTCCTTTGAAGAAATGTTCCGTCTGCAGGGTGAGACACCGGTTTTCAGGCCGCTTCCCAAGTATCCGGCTGTCACCCGGGATATCTCCGTCATCTGCGACCTGATGGTTCCGGTAGGGGAGATGATCGAAGAGATCCGGCAGAGCGGTGGTGAATATCTGTTGGACTGCAACGTATTTGATGTCTACACCGGCCATCACATTGCCGAGGGGAAAAAGTCAGTCGCATTTTCTCTGAGCATGCGCGCAGATGACCAGACACTGACAGATGAGCACGCAGAAAAAATCGTCAGCGCCGTCCTGGCCGGCCTGAAAGACAGATTTGGAGCCATTATCCGCTGAATATCCAAATTATTACTAAATATTGTAAAAATATCCTTTACTTGAGCACAGGTTGTGGTATAATCAGTACAAGATTTCAGATGTGAGGTGATTCTTCATGCAGGATGTGACGAGGAAGTTTGCTGCTCTTGACAGCAAAGCGGAAATGAAAGAGATCCTGAATTCCGTCTATAATTCTCTTCTTGTCAAGGGATATAACCCGATCAATCAGATTGTCGGATATATCCTATCAGAAGATCCGACCTATATCACGAGCTACAACAATGCGCGCAGCCTGATCACCCGGATCGACCGGGATGAGCTGCTTCAGGAGCTTCTGAAAACTTATCTCGACAAGTGACGAGACAAGCCCGGTTTCATCTGCCGGGCTTGTTTCGCAGAAAGGTACAACCGTCATATGCTGCTGGATTTGATTCTGATTGGGTCCGCTGTTATTCCGGCCATCTGGCTGATGATTAAGATTTATAAAGCAGACAGGCTGGAGAAAGAGCCCGTCGGTCTGCTGCTCAGCCTTGTGGCTTTGGGTGTTCTTTCCACGTCCATTGCGGGGCTCTCTGAAGAAATCGGTGCTGCTGTTCTTCAGTCGCTTATCCCCCCTGAGTCACTGCTCTATAAGGCGATCGTCTATTTCGTGATTGTTGGGATATCCGAAGAGGGCTTCAAGTATCTGCTGCTGAAGATCCGCACCTGGAACAGTCCGCACTTTAACTGCTCTTTTGACGGCGTAGTCTACAGTGTATTCGTTTCACTCGGCTTTGCCCTGTGGGAGAACATCAGTTATGTCCTGCAGTATGGGCTGGGTACAGCGATTGCAAGAGCAATTACGGCAGTACCCGGACATGCGTGCTTCGGTGTGTATATGGGAGTCTGGTACGGCATTGCGAAGCGTTATGCCAACGCCGGTCTGACAGCAGATGCCAGGCGAGCACGACGCAATGGTTTAATCACAGCTGTTCTGCTCCACGGCATGTATGATTTTATCGCTTCCATGCAGAACGATCTGATGAGTATTCTCTTTCTTGTTTTTGTAGCATGGATGTTTACGCGCACCATCCAACTTGTCAAGCAGGCTTCTGCCGAAGATGGACCGCTGTACGCCGCGGTGACCAACGGCAGTGATTATACGGAAATCTGAGGAGGAATCATTATGGCATCCAAGACCAATGTCGGCACCCTGATCAAGGACGCAAGGACTGCGAAAAAGCTCTCTCAGGAGCAGCTTGCTGCCCAGATTGACGGGTTGAGCGCAAGCGACGTCAGCAAGGCGGAGCGAGGGGAGAAGGCACTCTCACAGGCACAGCTCCGCGCAATTGCAAAAGCGACCGGCATCACACAGAAATCGTTGCTGGAGGCACCTGCCGGCGGCACAGCAGGCAGCACAGCAGCGAAAAAGTCTGCTGATTCGAAAGCAAGCGGGAAGACCGGAACTGCGAAGACAGCTGCATCAAAGACTGCGACGGCAAAAACCAGTTCTTCAAAAACGACTGCTTCAAAGACAGCATCGGCAAAAAGCACTTCCGCTTCTTCAGCCGACAAAAAGACAGGTACGGCAAACAAAACAGAAAGCAGTCTGACTGCAGCAGAAAAGAAATTTCTGGAGACCTACCGGGCAGCAAAATCAGATAACAAAAAGCTGGCACTCAAGATACTGAAAGGAGAAGCACTTGAAATCAGTGAACTGCTTCCCCTGATCAACAGTGACGAAGGATTGCTGGGAGGCCTGCTCGGCAAGGTACAGACCTTGATGAAATAAAGACATCATCAAAAAATCAGAGCTCTCCGCACGGATCAAGGCGGAGAGCTCTGATTTTTCACAGCATACAGAACCTTCAGGGTTGAACGCTGTATCAGAGATCATCTGTATCCAATAAAATCGTAACCGGCCCGTCGTTTTCCGAATCCACCATCATCTCCGCACCGAAGACTCCGGTTTCGACGTGAAAGCCACGTTCTCTGCACAGGCGGATCACTTCCTCATAGAGAGGTACGGCAGTATCCGGTCTGGCAGCCTGTGTAAACCCCGGCCGCCGTGATCTGCAGTCGGCAAAAAGAGTAAACTGACTGATGATCAGCAATTCTGCCCCAACCTTATCGGGTGCGAGGTTCATTTTTCCGTTATCATCCTCAAAAACCCTCAGACCACAGATCTTGTCGGCTATTGTATTGGCTTCCTTTTCGGTGTCATCCATATGTATGCCCAGCAGAATTAAAAAACCTTTTCCTATTCTGCCCTGCTCTTTCCCGTCTATGCGTACAGAAGCATAATTGACCCTTGTTACAACCGCTCTCATACAGTCTCCCTCCTTCAGTGTTTGTTCTGATTGTACCATAAGTTGAGAAAAAACAAAAGGCCTTGGCACAGATTAAAATCAATGCTATAATAGATATGTCGATATCTGTAGTTTTTGCATTTTGGGGAAACGGATCGGAGTTGGCGATGCACAGAGTACTGGTCGCAATGAGCGGCGGAGTTGACAGCAGCACAGCTGCATTGATTTTAAAAGAGCAGGGGTTTGATTGTGTAGGCTGCACAATGAAGCTCTTCGGAAACGATCTGCTGCCGGAAACCAGGGAGAAGAGCTGCTGTTCTCTTGATGATACCGAGGATGCAAGGAGTGCAGCATATCATCTCGGCATGCCGCACTATGTCTTCAATCTATCCGATACATTTTCTGAAAGGGTTGTCAGGCCTTTTATCGAGAGTTACTGCAACGGTCAGACACCAAATCCATGTATCGACTGCAACCGATACCTGAAGTTTGAAAAGCTGTATGAGCGCGCAAGGGCACTTCACTGCGACGGGATTGCAACAGGCCATTATGCCAGGATCACTTTTGATGGAGCCAAATATCATCTTCGGAAGGCATTGGATCTGAGCAAGGACCAAAGCTACGTTCTCTATTCTCTCACACAGGAACAGTTGAGCAGGACGCTGTTTCCTCTTGGCAGTCTCACAAAGCAACAGGTGCGGCAGGTCGCGGAAGCACATGGTTTTCGAAATGCGCAGAAACCGGACAGTCAGGATATCTGCTTTGTTCCGGACGGAGATTATGCCGCCTTTATCGAGCGAAACACAGACCGGATGTTTCCTGAAGGTTCTTTCATTTCACAGGATGGAAGTGTGCTCGGTCGTCACAAAGGGATCATCCACTATACGGTTGGTCAGCGGCGAGGGCTTGGAGTCTCGGCAAAGTCGCGGCTTTATGTCTCCAATATTGATGCGGACCAGAATACTGTCACGCTGACAGATAAGAGCGGGCTCTATATTGATACCGTATTAATAGGCGGTGTGAATATCGTCTCGGGTGAAAGCCTTCAGAAGGAAGCCCGTGTCAACGTCAGGATGCGGTACCGTCAGCCAGAACGCCCCGCAACTGCTGTTCCGTGCGGAGACAGAATTATCCTGCATTTTGACGATCGTCAGCCTGTTCCTGCTCCCGGTCAGGCAGCTGTACTGTATGTGGGAGATGAAGTCATCGGAGGAGGGACAATTCTGGGAAGTGAAAAGGGGAGGAGCGGGATATGATGTATATACGACGTTTCTCGGCTGTGTTGTTATCTCTGCTTTTGCTTATTCCGTTTTCTCCGACCGGTTTCGCTGATGACGGACAATATACCGTACCGATCTATTTTGGAGATTCGTATCAAGGATTGGTGCGGGCATATGACAGCCTGTATTTCAACAACACTTACCTCTCCCTGACAGATCTGTCCGCTATACTGAGTGGAACAGATAAGAACTTTCGTTTTGAACGGGTCGTGTCTTCCAGCGAGGGAGAATATTTTTCAATCACCAGAGGTCAGAACAGTGTTCTCTCCTCCGGAGCAGAGGGACTGATCCCCAGAACACTGACGGCTGTCCTGAATCCAACCAGAAACAGGCTGCTTGTAGACGGAACTGACAGAAAATACTACACCCATAATCCAAAGACCGGCGACCTGTATATGAGTCTCACGGACGTTCAACTGCTGTTGGACCTCAGCATGATACGTTCAAGCGGGAGTCTGGTGATGTATCTGGACTTTCCCTTTATCCCGGACCTGAATGCCTTGCAGGCGGACGGATACTTTAACATGCTGGACAGTGCCTTTGTAGGCGATGCGGAAACAGGAGAAGTGCTGTTTACCCTCCATGGAGAAGATTCGGTTCCCGTAGCAAGTCTGAGTAAGCTCCTGAGTTTTCTGGTTTTAAAAGAGGCGATTTCGGCAGGAGAGATCAGTGCTTCGGATTATGTGCAGATCTCGAGAAATGCAGAGGCGGTCTCTCTTTCCGGCGATGGTATCATCAGCCTGAAAGCAGGGGAGAGCGTTCCGTTCTCCGAATTGATGGAGGGGATGCTGGTTGCCAGCAGCAACGAATGCGCTCTCGCGCTGGCGGAGCATCTCTGCGGAAGTGAAGAAGCCTTTGTTACCAGAATGAACCGCCGAGCCTTGGAACTGGGGCTCTATTCTGTCCGCATGTTTAACTGCAGCGGGCTCCCGTCGTATACTGACGGCGCTGTTCCGGTTAAGCGACAGAATTTAATGTCTGCTGATGATCTTTTCCGGCTCACATGCTATATTCTGCGGTATTATCCTGAAATCACAGAGATCACGTCCAGCCAGCTCTCGCATCTTCCTTCACTGAATGATTACTGGACAGCGAACTCAAACCCGCTGATTTACAACCTGCCCGGTGTTGACGGATTAAAGACCGGATCGACAAACCGGGCCGGCTATTGTCTGGTCGCAACCCTGCCGGTGCGTGCGGTGGATGGAATACATCATCTTGTCCTGGTACTGCTGGGCGCTGAAACTGCCGATATCCGAGGTCAGGCAGCAGAAATACTTCTGCGATACGGAAGAATGGGCTATATCCAATAATGCACTCCGACAAAATTGCAGTGCTTTTTGAAGCTTTCACTTGACAAGGCTGCTCCCTTTGTGCTATGATACGCAGGCATTCGGAATTGCAGAAGTACCCAAGAGGCCGAAGGGGCTCCCCTGCTAAGGGAGTAGGCGTGTAAAAAGCGCGCGAGGGTTCAAATCCCTCCTTCTGCGCCATGAAAGAAGCTTTGAAATATTCTTATTTCAGAGCTTTTTCTTTTTTAGTATTTCCAGCAGGTCTGGAAGATGACCACCCCATCCTCCTTATTGATAGATCTCTGCACGAATAAACAGCCTGCCCTTGCGGGAATTGCCTCCTATCTCTGCAACGAGTCCCTTCCCATGACCACGCAGAGAGAGAATATCCCCTTCTTTTACAGAGGCATCACATCTGGTACAGATCCGGTAGTTCAGATTCAGAAACCCTTCCGCAATATACCGGGCGCACGCGCTGCGAGAAATGCGAAACATCCCGGCAGCAACTGCATCGGCCCTCAGCGACATTACCGTAAAGATCACACTTTTTTTCTCCCGATGTGGGATACGGACTGAATTGAGCGGTATTTCTTCTGCCTTGACACTGATCCTCCCGATCCGATCCAGGCTGAGCAGATGAGAGCATATCCCGGAAAGACAGAATACTGTGGCCTCTGCCCCGTCAATCAGGATGTCGCCCAAACGATCTCTGGAAATTCCAGAAGCCAGGAGAGCACCAAGATAATCTCGATGGTCCGGCTCTCCGAAGCATGCGCGGTAATGTACAGCATGCAGCAGTTCCTCCGGCCTGCTGATGCTTTCATCCTCAGGCAGGAAGAAAGCGACTGAACGTTCACTTCCCTCATATCCTCCGAAAAAATGCAGTATGACACCTGGCGAAGGATGAAAACGCTGCTCCAGAAGCATCTGTTCCGCCGGATTAAGAAAGCCCGTATTTGTCATTTCCCATTTTTTCAAACAGCGCCGGCTCAAATCGTCTGCGCGGCGCAACAGTTCCACTTCTTCCATGTCTGATCCTCCCGGACTGCTTCTGATCCAAGCTCTCTTTGCGATGGCTCATAACACTTTTATTGTATCACGGAAAGATATCCCGAGCAACAGAAATCGGCTTCTCATGCAGGCAACAGTTCATTGATTTGCCGTACTGGATTCATAATGGGAGTAAGTATATGATCGACGCTAATTCTGTCCCGGCAAAACGGACACCCTTCACAGTTCAGCCTATCCCTGTCCAAAGAGTTCTGGACCGACTTGATGTCCTGCTGAGCCAAAGAGATTACGTGAACGCAGAGCAACAACTGCTGTTCTGGCTGTCTGAGGCAAAAAACGGAAACGATCTGAGCGGTCAGCTTACGCTGAGTAATGAGCTGATCGGTTATTATCGGAAACAGGGGAATGAAAGCGAAGCACTGCGTTATGTGGATGATGCAGTCAATCTGATTCAAACGATGAATCTGGAAGGGAGCATCACCGCTGGAACGTCTTTTATAAATGCAGCTACGGCTTACAATGCTTTTGGTCAGTTGGAAAAGTCCCGGGAATTTTTTGAAAAAGCCAGCATAATCTATGAGTCTTCCCCGGCAGTTACACCTTTTCAGATGGGAGGGCTCTATAACAACATGGGGCTGAACTGTGCAGCGCTTGGTTTATATGAAGAGGCAATGGAATTGTATCAGCGGGCCTTGAATCAGATGGAGCGTGTTACGAATGGATCATTGGAGCAGGCGGTTACGCTGCTGAACATGGCAGACGCAGTAGCAGCAAAAGAAGGAACGCTGGCAGGAGAGAATCAAATCGGCAAACTTATTCAGAGCGCTTACGCGCATATACGGGACGAATCTGTTCTGCACGATTCTTATTACGCTTTTGTTTGTGAAAAGTGCATTCCCAGCTTTTCGTACTATGGATTCTTTGCAATCGCATCAGAGCTTCAGGAGGAAGTGAGAAGAATACATGAAGGGGCTTGATCTGGCACAGGATTTTTTTGAGTCTTATGGGAGGCCCATGCTGGAATCCGACTTTTCTGAACTGCTTCCCTATTTGGCGGCCGGTCTTTTCGGGATGGGATCAGAATGCTTTGGTTTCGACGATGAAGTATCAAGAGATCACGACTTTGAGCCGGCATTCTGTCTGTTTTTGCCTGGAGAAGATGTGGTTGACCGACGGAAAGAGTTTCTGCTGGAACGGGCTTATGCTAAACTGCCCCGGGTATTCTGTGGCTTCAGACGGGAAGCGGTCCTGCCTGTCGGAGGAGCCAGGCATGGTATACTACGGACAGCGGACTTCTTTCGGAAAACAGCAGGCTCTGAAGATGGGAATCTGAGCGCAATCCAATGGCTGACTGTTCCAGAGCAGTCTTTGGCTGAAGCGACAAATGGCGCCGTGTTTTATGACGGTTATGGAGAAGTGAGCAGAATCAGACAAAACCTGGCTTATTTTCCAAGAGATATACGGCTAAAGCGCCTTGCGGGCAATCTGCTGCTGATGGGACAGGCAGGGCAGTATAACTATTCCAGATGCCTGCTGCACGGTGAATTGGAAGCAGCTCAACTGGCTGTTTTTGAATTTGTCAAACACACTTTGTCTGTGGCTTTTCTTCTGAACTGCGTGTATCAGCCATATTATAAATGGTCTTTTCGGGCCCTCCGCAGACTTCCGATCCTGTCTGAACTTGCAGATGCCCTCGGAGCACTGATGACCGGAGGCAATGTGAGAACTGGAGCAGAGGAAAAAAGGCAGACTATCGAACAGATCTGTTCAATAGTCTGCAGGGTCCTGATGATTCAGGAACTGTCCTTTCTGTCGGGGAATGACTTGGAACGTCATGCCTATGCGGTCAATGATCTTATTCAGGACTCTGAACTCAGAAACATGCATATTCTCGCTGCGTTATAAAAAAGCGTCGACTGACCGGCGCGGGCTGTACGTCTCTCTGCATACGCAGCACTGCCGATGGATCAACGTGATTCGGAGAGATAATTATCGAAGAGGATGGAGCAATATGGACGAAAGAATCAGAAAGCAGATGGGTTTTTCACTGGAAATCGATAAGGAAAAGAATATCTTCCGGCAGACACATCTCTCAGGGCATGGACGCAATGAGAATGATGCAGAGCATGCCTGGCATATGGCAATTATGGCATATCTTTTCCGGGAGTATGCAAATGAGGAAGTGGATATCGCCAGAGTGATGCTGATGTGCCTCATCCATGATATTGTCGAGATCGATGCGGGAGACACTTATGCTTATGATGAAGAGGGAGTGAAAACACAGAAAGCCAGAGAAGATGCAGCGAAAGAAAGGATCTTTTCTCTGCTTCCTGAGGACCAGAAAACTGAGCTGACGGCACTGTTCGATGAGTTTGAGGAATATAATAGTCCGGAAGCAAAATATGCTCACGCAATGGACAACTTTCAACCTCTGATCCTGAACAACAGCAATGGGGGAGGGGACTGGAAGGAGCATGGTGTGTCTGAGGAAACAGTCTATGGCCGACAAGGGAAAACCGCTCTCGGGTCTAAAAAGCTCTTTGAGATCACGGATATGATCATTCAGAACAATGTCAGGATGGAAAATCTGAAGAAATCATCGTAAGGCAGAGATACCGAAACCGGTAATAAGCGCATCACAGAATATCGACACCAAAAAGGCGGTACGCCAGGTTTCTGTTTATTCCATATATGCACCTTTCATTGCGCTGGCAGCATGCTCTGCATAGAGTTTCAGTATTCCGTGTTGATATCTGCTTTTAAACCCGGGCCATTCTTTTCGGCGCGCTTCAAGAATGGCGTCGATCTCTTCTGGAGCTTTACGCTCACCTTGAGTCCCGACGATATTCAATCGGCGTGCATCAATATCGATCTCTATCAGATCACCTGCTTCCACAAGAGCAATTGGTCCTCCTGCGGCTACCTCCGGGCTGACGTGCCCGATGACCGGGCCACGTGATGCACCGGAGAATCTCCCATCTGTAATCAGCGCTACGCTTGAGGCCAGTTCCGGATCTGCACACACAGCCTCTCCAGTGTAGAACATCTCAGGCATGCCGGATCCCTTCGGTCCCTCATAGCGAATAAAGATAGCGTCTCCGGGCCTTACCATTCCCTTGAGCACCGCGTCGATACAGGCCTCCTCACTGTCAAATGGCTTTGCAGTAAGAATGGTTTTGAACATACTCTTCGGACAGGCAGTATGCTTGATAACGCAGCCCTCTGGCGCCAGATTCCCACGCAGAATCGCAATACTGCCATCCGTACCTTTCGCATGGTCAAAATCTCGTATGATATCCGTGCGATGAACTTTCATACCCAGCACTCTGGTCTTCTCTTCCAGGAGTTGATCACAATGTCCATAGAAACCGCTGCGCTTCAGCTCTTCCAGATTCTCTCCGAGTGTTTTTCCAGTCACCGTTAAAACATCCAAATGAAGCATGGAGCGTATTTCTTCCATTACTCTTGGGACTCCGCCGGCGTAATAGAAGAACTGTGCAGGCCAGTCGCCGGCGGGACGGATGTTCAGCAGATAATGCGCGCCACGGTGCATACGGTCAAAGGTATCTGCATCGATGGTGAATCCAAACTCATGAGCAATTGCCGGAAGATGCATCGTTGCGTTTGTTGAACCGGAAATTGCCGCGTGAACCATGATGGCATTTTCAAAGCTCTCCATTGTCACGATATCACGGGCTCTGATGCCAAGTTTCACCAGATTCATCAGCTGTTTCCCTGCCTCCCGGGCAGACAAGGCAAGCTCCGGCGCGGTCGAAGGCATCAGAGCGGTGCCCGGAAGCATCAGGCCGAGCGCTTCCGCCATGATCTGCATTGTGGATGCGGTACCCATGAAAGAACAGGCTCCGCAGCTTGGACAGGCATGGTGTTTATAGTATTCGAGTTGCTCTGAGGGAATTACACCTGTTTTTTCCCAGGCATCGTACTTTCCAATCTGTTCCAGCGTCAGAAGTTCATTGATGGCACAGGCAGGGTCCTTCGCGATATATTGTTTTGGCAGAATATGGGCTTCCATGACGCCGCCCGTGACCACGATGGCGCTCATTTCTTTTAACCGTCCAATGCTCATCAGCATAGCAGGCACGGCCTTGTCACAGCTTGCAATGAATACACCGCCGTCAAAGCCTGAAGCATTGGCCTGCGCTTCAACCAGATTAACAATCGCATCGCGGTGCGGAAGAGAATAATTGATACCGTCATGCCCCTGGGCAATCCCGTCACACAGATCGGTGGCAAAATAGCGTGAGGCTTTGCCACCGCCTTCATTCACTCCACATACTGCTTTCTCTACAAAACGATTCAGATGTGCAGAACCGGGGTGACTGTCACCGAAGGTACTTTCCACAAGGATCTGTGGTTTGTCCAGTTCCTCAGCTTTCCAGCCCATTCCCATACGCAGAGGATCCATTTCCGGCGCAACTTTGCGGACTTCCTGACTCTTTAACATTGTAATCTATCCTTTTTTTCTCTGACTTCCGCTGCGGCATCATATTCCGGCTGAGCTCCTGCGGTGTTCCTGCAGAAGGCCTGCCTCTTAGCATATCTGTATAGACTCTATGGAATATCATACCTGATGCTCGTCCCGTTTTCAAGCATTTTCCTGAATCTTGTCTGCAGGGCGAAGCTGGAGTTTCAAGATAATGGAGAAGCATATCTCAGGATTCTGATCGTCATACATAAAATATTCCTTGCAAATGATCAAGCATGATGATATACTCAACTTCACATGTGAACGCTTCCAGAAATATGAATACTGAGCCCCGGCGAAATTGCTGAAGCAGCAGATCACGATATGATAAAGATCTGAACAACACCTGGAATGGCAGCTGCAGAGATCCTGATATCTTTTTTACGTCAGAAGGATTCACCCGTCGGTTTTCTGAAACCGGCGGGCGAATTTGAGATATGGTGCGGGCATGGGGACTCGAACCCCAACGCTTCTGGCATAAGAACCTAAATCTTACATGTCTACCAATTCCATCATGCCCGCTAAACAAAAACCCTATTGCAAATGCAATAGGGGAATGGAGCGGGCAACGAGGCTCGAACTCGCTACCTCCACCTTGGCAAGGTGGCGCTCTACCGGATGAGCTATGCCCGCATCAGTAAGTGGTATTTTATCACAATTATTCGGTTTGTCAATATCTTTTTCAGAAAGAGGAGGAAAATTCATGGAGCTTCATGACATCCTGAAAACATGCGACCACACCCTGCTGCGCGTTGATTCTACTTCGGCAGAGATCAAAAGCTTGTGCGATCAGGCTATTCGGTACGAATGCGCCAGCGTATGCATTCCACCTTGCCATGTTGCAGGTGCAAAGCGTTATGTCGGTGACAGAATGAAGATCTGCACTGTGATCGGCTTTCCCAATGGCTACCACACGTCGGCAGTCAAAGCCTTCGAAGCAGAAGATGCCATCCGGAACGGTGCGGATGAGATTGACATGGTAATCAATCTTTCCATGGTTAAGGACGGTGCATGGGAGGACGTGAAGAATGACATCCTCGCCGTGAGAAAGGCCAGTGAAGGTACCCTCCTGAAAGTCATCATCGAATGCTGCCTGCTGACCGAGGAGGAGAAGCTTCGTCTCTGTGACATCGTTTCGGAGTGCGGTGCGGAATATATCAAGACATCAACCGGTTTCTCCAAGGGCGGGGCCACAAGAGAAGATGTAAAGCTGATGAGAACACGCTGCCCTGCCACGGTTAAGGTCAAAGCAGCGGGAGGTATTTCCAGTATACAGGACGCAGAAGATTTTCTCAGTCTTGGCGCAGAGCGGCTGGGAACGAGCAGAATCGTGAAGCTGGCGATGGAAGCAGAGAATGCCTGAAATCGGAAGCTTTGAACTGATTGCGACGGAAGGGAATGCGCGCCGGGGGAGGTTTCAGACTGCTCACGGGGTTGTTGAAACCCCAGTTTTCATGAATGTTGCCACGCAGGCTGCAATCAAAGGCGCTCTTTCCAGTGAGGATCTTCAAAGGCTGAACTGTCAGATTGCATTGTGCAACACCTACCATCTTCATGTACGTCCGGGAGATGAGCTGATTCGTGAGCTGGGGGGACTGCATCGGTTTATGCAGTGGAGCGGACCGATTCTGACTGACAGCGGGGGATTTCAGATATTTTCTCTTGCCAAGCTGCGAAAGATCCGTGAAGAGGGAGTCAGCTTTCATTCTCATGTCGATGGCCGCATCCTTTTTATGGGACCGGAAGAGAGCATGCGGGTGCAGGCCCATTTAGGCTCCGATATCGCAATGGCCTTTGACGAGTGTGTAAAAATCCCATCTCCCAAAAAATACGTGGAGGAATCTGCCGAGCGTACCTATCGCTGGCTTGTCCGTTCCAAAAACGCGTGGAAAGAAAACTGTCTGCATCAGGTTTCCGTAAACCCCGGACAACTTCTCTTTGGGATCAATCAGGGGGCAATATTTACGGATATCCGCAGAGAGCATATGCGAAAGATTGCAGAACTTGATCTTCCCGGCTATGCCATCGGAGGGCTCGCTGTAGGAGAGACGCACCGTGAAATGTACGATACGATCGAAGCGGTGCAAGAGGAGATGCCTGTAAACAAACCGCGTTATCTGATGGGAGTCGGTACTCCCAGTAATATTCTGGAAGGCGTTGCAAGGGGAGTGGATTTCTTTGACTGCGTGATGCCGGCCAGAAACGGTCGTCATGGGCATCTATTCACCAAGCTTGGAATCCTGAACATCAAGAACGAAAAATACGCAAAAGATGATACGGCAATCGATCCAACCTGCCAGTGCCCGATCTGCCAGCGGTACTCCCGCGCATATCTTAGACATCTCTTCAAAGCCCAGGAGATGCTCGCACTGCGCCTTGCAGTATCGCATAACCTGTATTTTTACAACAACATGATGCAGGAGATACGATCCGCGCTCGAAATCGGCTGTTTTTCAGCATATCGGAAAAAATACACTGGAATTCTTGACAACAGGATATAAGACGCTTGAAAACTTTCTCATTGCATTGTATAATACACACATCAGTCTTTTTACGGAGGTTTTTTTGATGAATCTGTTTCTTACCGAAGCAACCGCAACCGCAGCCGGAGGCGGGATGTCCATGATTTTCATGTTGGTCGCAATGTTTGCGATCTTCTATTTCCTGATGATTCGGCCTGAGAATAAGAAAAAGAAGAAAACAGAAGAAATGCGCAGCTCCCTTTCTCTCGGTGACGGCATCACGACCATCGGAGGGATCACTGGCAAGATTGTCCAGGTGACAGAAGATACCGTTACTTTTGAGACCGGTGAGGACAGAGTCCGTATCCAGGTTAAGAAGTGGGCTATTTCAACAACCGATAAGATGGAGGCTGCCGAAGCGGAAGCCGCCAAGAGTAAAAGAAGATAAGATCAACAGGACCCGAACAGCGCCGCAAGGCGCTGTTTCTCAACTCTTTTCCAGTTGCATGTCCTGATTAAATATGATAAGATGACGAGGGGAGTGATAAAGATTGCGGATTATGGGAATCGACCCCGGTATTGCGACTATTGGTTTCGGACTGGTAGAAGCGGAGAGGGATCGGGTAAGACTGCTTCGCTGCGGGGTAATTACAACGCCGGCGCATACGCCACTCTCCACGCGCCTGAGCAGGATCTATAACGATATGAATGAATTGCTCGCACTTCTGAAGCCGGATGCGGTATCTGTGGAAGAGCTTTTTTTTAACACCAATATCACAACAGGTATCTCGGTGGCACACGGAAGGGGAGTGATCCTCCTGAGCTGTGAGCAGGCAAATGTCAGTATTTACGAATACACTCCCTTGCAGGTCAAGCAAGCGATCACTGGCTACGGACGAGCTGAGAAAAAGCAGGTCATGGATATGGTTCGGCGTATCTGTGCACTGACAGATGTACCCAGGCCGGATGATGCTGCGGATGCCGTAGCGCTCGCCATCTGTCATGCGAGGACGGAAAATTCTCTTCTTGTCAGGAAAGGAACGGACGGAACATGTTCTACTATCTGAGCGGCAGTGTCTCTGAGATTCTGCAGAACAGCCTGGTCCTGGATGTAAACGGAGTCGGCTATCTGCTGTATTCATCGCTGAAAACACTGGGTACACTCTCCAAAGGACAGCAGGCCAAACTGTATATCTCGGAATCCATAGGCGAGAGCAATTATGATCTCTATGGCTTTGCTGATCTTCAGGAGAAACGCTTTTATGAGCTCCTGCTCTCAGTGTCCGGTGTTGGTCCGAAAGCAGCGATCTCTCTTCTGTCTTCTATGACCCCGGATCTTCTGCTTCTGGCTATTGTTAACGATGATGCCAAAGCGCTGACTAACGCTCCCGGAATCGGGAAAAAAACAGCCCAGAGAATTATCCTGGAGCTGCGCGACAAACTTGGTGCCGAAACCCAGAACATTCTGGCAGCTTCTGCATCTGGCACGACATCTCCGATTCCCTCGCCGGAAGGCGCCGCTATAAGCGATGCGATAGCGGCACTGGGGATGCTCGGCTACAGCACTGCCGAGATTACTCCGGTTCTACGCAGGATCCAGTCAGAAGGCATGAGTGCGGAACAGATTATCCGTGCTGTTCTGAAAAATATGGTCTGACAGAAAGCGCAGGGAACAATGAGTATCAATTTTTCTGAAGATAAAAACAGCGTACCGATCACAAGCGCTGTCAGCTTACCCGAGGACCGCAGCGAGCTTTCACTGCGTCCAAAAACCATCCGGGAATATATCGGTCAGGAAAAGGCAAAAGGCAATCTGCAGATTTTTATTGACGCTGCCAGAATGAGGAAAGAACCTCTCGACCATGTTTTACTGCATGGCCCTCCGGGCTTGGGGAAAACCACATTGGCCGCCGTGATTGCGAATGAGATGCAGGTTAACATGCGCATCACTTCAGGTCCTGCGATCGAAAAACCCGGCGATCTTGTAGCACTTCTGACCAATCTCTCCGAAGGCGATATTCTTTTTGTTGACGAGATACATCGGCTGAACCGTGCCTATGAAGAAATACTCTATCCCGCAATGGAAGATTTTGCAATCGATATCATTCTGGGCAAAGGACCTTCCGCAAGCTCGATTCATCTTGAGCTTCCTCATTTTACACTGATTGGAGCCACAACCCGTTCCGGACAGCTCACGGCCCCTTTGCGCGACCGTTTTGGTGTGAATCTCCGTCTGGAACTCTATTCCAACTCAGAGCTGCAGCAGATCGTAAACCGTTCTGCTCAGATTCTGAATGTACAGATCTCTCCAGATGGGGCAACGGAGATTGCTTCCCGCTCCAGAGGCACACCGCGAATTGCCAACCGCCTTCTCAGAAGGGTAAGAGACTATGCTCAGGTCTGTGCTGACGGCATCATCACGCGGGAAGTGGCAGATGCTGCGCTGCTGAGTCTGGAAGTAGACCGTTCCGGATTGGATGCGATCGACCGTCGGATGCTGCGCAGTATTATCGAGTTTTATGACGGAGGACCGGTTGGGCTCGACACACTGGCAGCTACAATCAACGAGGATGCCGTCACGTTGGAAGATGTCTACGAGCCCTATCTTCTGCAGAACGGATATCTGACGCGTACCCAGCGAGGCCGCTGTGTGACAAGAAAAACCTATGAGCATCTGGGTCTGGTTTTCCATGGACAGGAGCAAATGGCGTTTTGAACAAATAGCTGAAATATTTTCCTATGGATAAAGAAAATAATCTATTGACTTTGTATAAATGTGATGTATAATAGCACTTGAGCGTTTCCAGCTTAGGCGGATCGCAAATACAAGCCCGCAGGGCATATACAAAAAGAGAGGATTCAAAATGTACGAAGACAAGACCTTAGTTTGCAAAGAGTGTGGAAAAGAATTCGTTTTTACCGCCGGTGAGCAGGAGTTTTATGCCGAGCGTGGCTTCCAGAATGAGCCCCAGCGCTGCAAGGCCTGCCGTGATGCGCGTAAGAACGCCGCCCGCGGTCCGCGTGAGTACTTTACTGCTGTCTGCGCCGCATGCGGCGGAGAAGCCAGAGTTCCGTTTGAGCCGAAGTCCGATCGCCCGGTATACTGCAGCGAGTGCTTCGCGAGAATGAGAGAGCAGGCTTAATCCTCAGGCATTTATTTGATGATTGAAAGGGCGCAGATACAGCGCCCTTTTTATTATTTGTATTCTTTTTTCAGGAGGAAATATGGAAATCACAAGAGATACCGTAATCGGTGATATTGTCGAAAACTGCCCTGAAGCAATGCCTCTCTTTCAGGAGATCGGCATGCACTGTCTCGGATGTGCTATGGCGAGCGGAGAGACCCTGGAGCAGGCGTGTGCTGCCCATGGAGTAGATCCGGATGAATTCCTCGATTATCTCCAGCGCTATCTGGAAACGGTCTGAGGCATTCTGTCTCTGATATCATAACACACATGGACCAGCGACTTGCCAGGATTTACAGTCTGCTTGCCACAGACGGTAAAGGAATTATCGATGTGGGAACAGACCACGGCCTGATTCCAATTCTGCTCGCCCGGAACGGCTATACCGGTTCTATCTTTGCAACGGATATTCGGGAGGGACCTTTGAATACGGCTCGAGCAGCAGCGGCACAGGCAGGGGTTGCGGATAGAATTGAATTTCAGCTCTGCGACGGCCTGGCGCTGTGTCCCCCCGAAAGAGTCGACTGTATTGCGATTGCCGGGATGGGCGGGGATACCGTATGCGGTATCCTCGACCGGGCGGAATGGCTGTTCTCAGCACCGTACCGGCTGGTTTTGCAGCCGATGACGCGTGCAGAGGTACTCCGATATTGGCTCATCCATAACGGGTTTTGTATCGTTACCGAGGAAGTTGTGGCGGAAAACGGGCATATTTATCAGCTTTTTGCTGCAGAACAGGGTACCAGTGCCCATTACATGGATTCCGAATATCTGGTCGGAAAGAAACCGCACCATGGCAATAACCCCGGATTTCAGTTGTTGATCTCTGAACAGCTGACTCTGGTAGAGAAGAAACTGACCGGGATGCGCATCAGTGGGCAGCAGGGGACACCTGCGTTCTGTTTTTATGATCATATAAGAAAAGAGCTTACTCGTTCTTTTTCTTCTTGCCAATAGGATTTGCTCTGGCAGCTTCCCGCAATGCAGCGTTGTCCAAATGTGTATAGATCTGTGTTGTGTTGAGATTGCTGTGTCCCAGGACCTCCTGCAGCGCACGCGTGTCCACGCCGTTCTTCAACATCAGAGTTGCCGCCGTATGACGCAGCTTATGGGGCGAATAGCGGCTTGCATCAAGTCCCGCCTGTTTCAGCTTTCGTTCCAGCATCTGTTCGATGCCCCGAGCTCCGAAGCGGCAGTTTTTCTGACTGATAAAGAGAGCATTTTTATCGGAATCTCTGGTTTTTTCTGCGTTTCTGACTGCAAGATAGTCATCGATGGCCTCTCTGCATCCTTCCGCAAAAAAGACAATTCTCTCTTTATTGCCTTTACCGAGCACGCGCAGATGGTCCTCGTAAATATCTTGCACATTGATCGAGACCAGTTCCGAGATTCGAAGGCCACAGCACAGAAAGAGCATCAGAATACAGTAATCCCGATATTGATACGGTCCGTCGCAGGCTGCTAGAAGGCGTTCGCATTCCTCTTCCTGAAGATACCGAGGAAGCGAAGCCTGTTTCTTTGGCATGTCAAGTTCAAGACCGATGTTGCGCTCTAACAGATGACGTTTTGCGACCAGATAATTATAAAAGGATTTCACAGATGACGTCCGACGACATCTGCTTGCCGCAGAGAGCGATGTGTCCGTGTTTTCCGGTGAAAAGGATTGATAACGGTACAGTTCTTCAATCCGGATCGATCGAATGAAATCCAGATCTACATCGGTGATATCAATCTCAGAAAAAGGCATGTCCCGAGGCACGAGATGTCTGCGTCGCTTCAGATAGCGAAACAGGATTTTCAGATCGGTATAGTAAGCGTTTACAGTTCGGTCGGAATGGCCACGTACCGTTGAGTGATATTCCAGAAACTCCATCAGAATATCTGGTGCATCTGTAATACTGTCAAGATTCATCTGCTGTTTTCTCCCATCTATACAATCTCGTTAAATTTATATTATGCGATATTATATCTGTTTGCCATCATACACGTTTTGCTCTCTCCTGTCAAGTGTTTGCGAAAAAAGATCCAGATTATATTGAAAACGGGTGCTGCGCACAGACGCAGAACCCGTTTTTCAGAGATATCGGATTGGTTTCGAACAGATTGATTATCGCATCAACGTTCAGATTTGCCTTGCAATAGCGACGGCATGGTGACACGAATGGCATTCAGGATTGTTGCCAGTGCCGCAACAGTGTCTATGAAAACAACGAACCAGAGGTTGCTGTAGCCAATGATGCTGAGGAAAATAAGAATTGCCTTGACTACAAAAATGAAGATGGCGTTTTCTGCGAACAGTTCCTTGACTCTGCGGCAGGTCCCAAAAGAATGTGGAATATTGAGGTAATAATCCGGAAGCACGATGACATCGGCATATTTTCCTTTTCTGCTGATCCGGATATCAAGATCTGCCGCACTGTGACCCTCTATTCCATTGGCATAGATAAAGGTCGTACAGTTCTGCTCATCCTGGGAAATGTCACTTATGAGGCGGAGCTTTCTGTCCATATCGCATTCCCCGACTACTTCAGTGAAGTGAAGAGACTCTGCGACTGACTGACTCTGTTCCTTGCCATCCTCAGTAATGAGGATGTTTCTCGGAATTCCGGCCATTTGCATGTCTTCAACAAGACCGACGGCGTCCTGATCAATCTCTGCCGATATGACCACCCGCCCAACATACCGGTCTGCGACGGTCAGGTAATACGGGATTCCCTCAGGAAAACCGCGTTCCGGGACCTCAATCCCCTGCTCATCATAATAAACCTTGGATGCCAAAACAACGGGAGCACCACCGATGCTTACAGATACGCCGTAACCTGGGATATCTTTGAAGTCGCTGACCAGATCAAGGCGGTATTCCTGATCGTAATAATCGGAAATTGCTTTTGCGAACGGCTGGTCTGAATAATACGTTGCGTGGGCCAGAAAATGCAGGAACGTTTTTTTATCCAGAACATCCGACTGCAACCCGATCAGATGAGGCGCCTCGTCTGAAAACACACCGTCCTTGTCGAACAGAGCGACATTCAGATCGCAGGCTTTCTCCATGGCTCCAACGCTGCTGAACACAACACCATTGCGTGCGGCAAAACAGAGACCGGTGATTACAATAATCGGAAACGAGATTGCGACAGACACTGGAGATGAAGCAAGAAGAATCATCAAAGCCCTGTGTATAGAGACGCGAAAGCTGATTCCGGTAAGGAGAGGCAGTGCTATCGCATAGATCAATGCAAATACAATCAGAAGACGCAGCACAAACGTAGCGCTGGTTTCGATTGTGCGCTGGAGTCTCATTTCGCCTGGATGGCCGTCACTGATGATCTCCTCTACCCGCCCCTGAATATCGTTGTCCTGATAGCTGAGAAGTGCCCGCGCAGAATCGATGGATTTGTTTTTGGTGTACCGAAATACAATTTTGGATAGCTGATATAGAATGACCATAATCGCAGCTTCGGTTGGGAAACCGATTACGAAAGATAAGACAGCAGCGAATACGATCACAAGTTCTGTGGAGAAGTAGCGTTTATCCGCAATCTCATCCACAGCCGCAAGAAAAACATCATATCCTGAGGACACAACAGAGACAACCAACAGGACTGTTCGGAGCCATACAGGTAACTGAAACAGTGCAGAAATGATCACCAGTACTGCCGAAAAAACCAGGCGGACCGGCAGTGCAATCTCAAAGCTGCCCTGCTTTTTCCCGGAATGATCCGAGCTGTGCCTAGCACGTATTCTCTCAGGGCTCACTTTATGCCTCCTTCTCTTAGATGACCCGGGCTTTATGCTTTCCCGTCACACCCGAGGACATCCACAATCTTATGCTTGACCATCGCATGGATTGCTTCTCTTGCCGGACCAAGGTACTGGCGGGGATCGAAGTGATCCGGATGCTCATTAAAGTATTTCCGAATACAGGCGGTCATGGCAAGGCGAAGATCCGAGTCAATGTTGATTTTGCAGACTGCCTTCTGGGCTGCGAGGCGGAGCTGCTCTTCGGGAATGCCAATGGCACCGGGCATCGCGCCGCCGTTCTCATTGATCATCTTGACAAATTCCTGCGGAACAGAGGAAGAACCATGCAGCACGATCGGGAATCCGGGAAGGCGCTTTTCCACTTCTTCCAGTATATCAAGGCGAAGCTTGGGATCCGTCCCCGGTTTGAACTTATAGGCGCCGTGAGAGGTACCGATGGCTATCGCGAGAGAGTCGCAGCCAGTACGCTGAACAAACTCCTGTACATCTTCGGGACGGGTGTAGGAGCTGTCTTCGGCCGAGACCTGAACCTCGTCCTCAATACCGGCCAGCGTTCCAAGCTCGGCTTCAACGACGACACCGTGATCATGGGCGTATTCGACAACCTGTCTGGTAAGAGCGATATTATCTTCGAAAGGTTTGGAAGAGGCATCGATCATCACCGAGGTAAAGCCACCGTCGATGCAGGACTTGCAAAGCTCAAAAGAGTCGCCGTGGTCCAGATGAAGTGCGATCGGAAGACCGGTTTCAATCACGGCAGCCTCAACCAGCTTCATCAGATAGGTATGGTTCGCGTACTTTCTGGCTCCCTTGGAAACCTGAAGAATCAGCGGTGCGCGCACTTCCGCTGCAGCTTCGGTGATTCCCTGGACGATCTCCATGTTGTTCACGTTGAACGCACCGATAGCGTAACCACCATTGTAGGCCTTTTCGAACATTTCCTTCGTAGTTACCAGAGGCATTTTTCAACTCTCCCTTAAAAAAAAATTAAAATTTGTACAAAAAGTATATTTACAAATTTATGATTCTATTATATCCTCATTTTCTGTTAGAATCAATAAGCACAGATAAAAATTTAGAAAAATTTTGGCAAGGAGAATAAAGATGTCAGAAAAGCTAATCGGTTCCTGCATTTTCGGTCAGTCCGGCGGGCCCACCTCCGTGATTAATGCAAGCGCATACGGTGTGATCAAAACTGCCTTGGAGGCGAAGGAAATCACCAAGGTCTACGGCGCATTCCACGGCATACAGGGTGTCCTGAACGACCAGCTTTATATCATGGACGAAGAAGATCCGGAAGAACTGCGCTATCTGCTTCATACCCCATCCTCCGAGCTCGGCTCCTGCCGCTACAAGATGGCTGATCCGGACGTAGATGACAGTGATTACAGGCGCATCCTTGAGATCTTCAAGAAGTACAATGTTCGCTACTTCTTCTATAACGGTGGAAACGACTCGATGGATACCTGCAATAAAATCAGCAAGTATATGAAGTCTGTCGGTTACGACTGCCATGTGATGGGCGTTCCCAAGACCATCGACAACGATCTCTACGGTACCGATCATTGTCCGGGCTTTGCCAGTGCTGCCAAGTATATTGCTACTTCCTGCATGGAGATCAACAAGGATGCACGAGTCTACGATAACCGTATGGTTGTTGTTGTCGAAATCATGGGTCGTCATGCCGGCTGGCTCGCAGCAAGCGCCGCTCTCGCTACGGCTTACGGTTCCGGGCCGGATCTCGTCTATCTTCCCGAGTGTGATTTCAGCATGGAGCAGTTTCTCGCGGATGTCGATGATGTGCTGGATAAGAAAAACGGCAAGTGCTTTGTTGCTGTTTCCGAAGGGATCCATTATGCGGACGGAAGCTTTGTCTCAGAAGCAAAGACCTCTGCAACCGATGGTTTCGGCCATGCTCAGTTAGGCGGTCTTGCTTCGATGCTTGCCGAGGTTGTCAAAGCACATACCAACGCCAAAGTGCGCGGCATTGAGCTGAGCCTTCTTCAGCGCTGCGGTGCGCACCTTGCCTCTGCCACGGATGTGGAAGAAGCCTTTAACGCCGGACGTGTTGCCGTTGAGAAGGCTGTCGAGGGTGAGAGTGGTTACATGGTTGCATTTGAGCGTGAGACGGTTGACGGAGCTTACCACTGTGTCTATAAGCTGCTGCCCCTGGAGTCGGTTGCAAATTACGAGAAAAAAGTTCCCCTGGAGTGGATCAATCCGCAGCATAACGGTCTGACCGATGACTTCATCGCGTATGTCCTTCCGCTGATTCAGGGTGAAGCGGAAGTCCCGAAGGAGGATTCTCTTCCCCGCTACGCAAAGCTGAAGAAGGTCTTTGCAAAGTAAGCCGCAGGCATACCAAGATTGTAGACAGTACGATCACTGTAATAGTTTGATAAGATCAGCAGGAGCGTCGGAATACGAAACCGATGCTCCTGTTTTTTATGTAAAGGACAAGCGCCTGAGCAGAGAACAGGAGCGTCGGTGTTAAGCCAATGCTCCTGTTCTCTATAATGGAAATCTATTGATTTTTTATGCCAGCATGGCCTCAATGGCCGCTTTCGGCTGTACACCGACGCTGGATTTCACAACCTGACCGTTTACGAAAACCTTCAGTGTCGGGATACTCTGAATCCCATATTTAGCCGCAATTGCCGGAACCTCATCGACATCCAGCTTGCAGACCTTGACTTGCCCGGACTTCTCCTCTGCAATTTTTGCGATGGTCGGTGCAAGCATCTTGCAGGGACCGCACCACGTTGCCCAGAAATCCACAAGAACAGGAATCTGAGAATTCAGCACTTCTTCTTCAAAATTGTCAGCGCTGAGAATGACTTCTGCCATTTAATTGCTCCTTTCCAATCTGATACATGATTTGTTTCCATGGAGCCGTTTCCACTCTCGATCTCAGTTGGAAATGGCTTACTGCTCCGCTTTGCCTTTACTGCAGTTTCAGAAGCGACGTCCCTGTCATATCCTCCGGTTTCTCCAACCCCATCAGGCTAAGGATCGTTGGGGATATATCAGCGAGCCGACCATCATTGAGTCTTCCGCCTTCTACCGTAACCAGGAACGGGACGGGGTTCGTCGAATGAGCGGTGTTTACTTTCCCAGTCTCGTCGAACATGCAATCGGCATTTCCGTGGTCGGCAGTGACCAGCAGAACAAGATCCGAATGCTTCTGTACCTCTTCCCAGATTCGTCCGACGCAGGCATCGACGGTTTCCACTGCTTTTATTGCTGCGTCCATCACACCGGTATGCCCGACCATATCACAGTTGGCAAAGTTGCATACGATAAGATCGTACTTTTCTGAGGCCATGGCCTCCACAACCTTGTCGGCGACCTTCTCAGCGCTCATCTGAGGGATCAGATCATAAGTCGGAAACTCCTTCGGAGACGGGACAAGACAGCGGTCCTCCCCTTCTGTCTGCTTCTCTACACCACCGTTAAAGAAAAAGGTAACATGAGCATATTTTTCAGTTTCTGCAACGCGGAACTGGCGCAGACCATGGGCACTGATAAGATCGCCGATTGTATTTGTGATCTCTTCAGGCGGATAGGCAATGGGCAGAGTCAGATTCTCATCGTACTGGGCTGTACAGACGTAGGAGAGAGGGTAGACTGTCTTCTTTCTCTCAAATCCGTCAAAGTCGGGCAGATTCAATGCCCAGGTCATCTCCCTCGCCCTGTCAGGACGGAAGTTCATGAAGATGACGCTGTCCCCTTTCTGGATCATACCGTCCGGGCAAACGACTACAGGCTTCACAAATTCGTCTGTGGCTCCCTCGGCATAGCTTGACTCAACCGCATGAACCGCATCGGAATCCAGCACGCCGATGCCGCTTACGATGGCGTCATAGCCGGCTTCAACACGATCCCAGCGCTTATCCCGGTCCATACCCCAGAAACGTCCCTGAACCGTGGCTATTCTGGCATTGCCGAGGGTTTCGCATTTCTCCTGAAGTGCCTTGACGAAGCCGGCACCGCTGGTCGGCGGAACGTCTCGTCCATCCAGAAAGCAATGCACAAAGACTTTCTCCACTCCATTCATTTTTGCCATGTCCAGCATGGCGAAAATGTGCTTCAGGTGGCTGTGAACACCGCCATCAGACAGCAGTCCAAGTACATGCAGAGCTCTGCCGTTATCTCTGGCATCTCTGATTGCCTTCAGATACACAGGATTCTCAAAGAATCTGCCCTCTTCAATCTCCTTTGTGATTTTCGGAAGGATCTGAAATACAACCCGTCCGGCACCGATGTTGGTATGCCCGACTTCAGAGTTGCCCATCTGTCCTGCAGGCAGGCCGACATCAAGCCCGGAGGCTTGCAGCATGGAATGCGGGAACCTGGCAAAGAGTGCATCAAGGTTCGGCTTCTTCGCCTGTGCAATCGCGTTCCCTGCAGAAGGTGCTGCAATGCCGTATCCGTCGAGGATAATCAGAGCTGCCCGCTTTTTTGAGACCGTATCCATCTGTCTGCTTACTCCTGTGCGGTTGCCGCGACAATGGTCGCGAAGTCGACCGGTTTCAATGATGCGCCGCCGATCAGACCGCCGTCGATATCAGGCATGGCCAAGAGTTCAGCTGCGTTCTTGGCGTTCATGCTGCCACCGTACAGGATGCTGACCGCGCGCGCACTTCTGGCACCGTACATTTTCCGGATGACGGCACGGATCTCTCCGCATACTTCCTGAGCCTGATCTGCTGTAGCAGTTTTGCCGGTACCGATGGCCCAGATTGGCTCATAGGCGATAACGCAGTGGCGGACCTGAGTTCCGTCAATGCCGTCCAGAGCAGCCTTCACCTGATAGGCAATGTATTCCATCGTGAGATTCTTCTCGCGCTGCTCAAGGCTCTCTCCGACGCAGATGATCGGCACGATGCCTTTTGCGATCAGAGCTTTTGCCTTCTCGTTCACCAGACTGTCACTTTCCTGATGGTATTCTCTGCGTTCCGAATGGCCTACGATGCAATACTTGGCACCGACGTCCGCCAGCATCTCTGCAGACACCTCACCCGTGTAGGCTCCCTTCTCGTATTTCGAGACATCCTGAGCGCCCGCTGCAACCTTGCATTCCTTGCCGGCTCTCACCATGGTGGAAATCATCACCGCAGGAGTGCAGAGGACGATGTCGCAGGTCTTTTGTGCAGGGAGGTTCTCTTTCAGCTCCTCCATGTACTTTTTCACGCCGGAGTTGAGCTGATTCATTTTCCAGTTTCCGGCAATGACGGTTCTGCGATATTTTCTGTTCATTATGTAGGTTCCTCCGTTATACGTTCTCTGATCAGCTTACTTGTCCTGCAGGCAGGCTACACCCGGGAGCTCCTTGCCCTCCAGGAATTCCAGGGAGGCGCCGCCGCCTGTAGAGATATGGGTAACCTTGTCGGCAAACCCGAGTTTTTCCACTGCCGAGGCAGAGTCCCCGCCGCCGACGATCGTGATTGCACCGGATTCCGAAATTGCCTTGGCCATCGCCTTGGTGCCGCCGGCAAAGGCATCAAACTCAAATACGCCCATCGGTCCGTTCCAGACGATCGTTCCGGCGCCTTTTACCGCTTCAGCATAGAGAGCTGCAGTCTTGGGGCCGATATCCATGCCCATCAGTCCATCCGGAATATTCTCCTCTGCGGCAACAGGCTGCGCGTCAGCAGCGAACTCAGCAGCACACAGATGGTCTACCGGAAGCAGGAACTTCACACCGCGGTCAGCGGCCTTCTGAATCATCTCGCGTGCATAGTCAAGGCGGTCCTCTTCGAGAAGAGACTTGCCGATGCTCTTTCCCTGCGCCTTCAGGAAGGTGTAGGCCATGCCACCGCCGATAATAATGGTGTCGGCCTTTTCAAGGAGATTGTTAATAACGGCGATCTTGTCAGAAACCTTTGCTCCTCCGAGAACCGCAACAAAGGGCCGTTTCGGGTCAGCAAGCGCTTTGCCCATAATGGAGAGCTCCTTGTCTACCAGCAGGCCGGAATACGCCGGCAGATAGGCTGCGACGCCGGCTGTGGAAGCATGTGCGCGATGTACGGTGCCAAAAGCATCGGATACAAAGAGCTCCGCCATGTCCGCCAGAGCCTTGGCAAAGTCCGCTCCATTCTTCTCTTCGCGGATGTCAAAACGCAGGTTCTCCAGAAGCATGATCTGGCCCGGCTGGAGGGCCGCGGCCTTAGCCTGAGCATCCTCACCGATAATGTCAGATGCGAAGATGACCTCCTGGCCGAGGAGCTCGGAAAGCCTCTTTGCGACCGGAGCCAGAGTAAGCTTGGTCTTCCACTCCCCTTTCGGCTTGCCGAGGTGCGAGCATGCAATGACTGCAGCACCCTGATCGAGCAGGTAGCGGATCGTCGGGATCGCTGCCACAATCCGCTTGTCACTGGTGATCTCTCCGGTTTCTTTGTTCTGTGGTACGTTGAAATCACAGCGCAGCAGAACCTTCTTGCCTTTTACGTCGGCATCATAAACGGTTTTCTTGTTGTAATTCATGTTTCTTCCTCCATTAAAAATCATCAATGCATTTTAAATGATGGTATATCACATGTCTATTTTAACACAATTTTCTGAAAAATATACTGTAATTTTGAACTATTTTGCGATTGTTGCATTCTGTACAAATCTGAGATATAATTGTTTAGAACTTTGAGTTTTTTTTGTCATTTTCACCATGAAGGAAATGAGAGAATACTATGGAATATATATGCAGCGACTGTCCCAGAAAATGCTCTGCGTACCGGAGCGACGACAGTCCTGGCGGCTTCTGTGCCTCCCCTGCCCTGCCAAGGATTGCCAGAGCGGCTCCTCATTATGGAGAGGAGCCCTGTCTCAGCGGCACCCGTGGTGCCGGCACAATCTTTTTCAGCGGGTGTAATCTCCGCTGCGTATATTGTCAGAATGCTGAGATCAGCCGGGGTCTTTCCGGGAGACGAATCACTGTTCCCATGCTGCAGAAGCTGATGCTGCAGCTCAGGGACCGTGGCGTTCACTGTATTGACCTTGTCACACCGACCCACTACGCAAGGACAATTGCCTCCGCCCTGGATGGCCTTGAACTCGGAATACCGGTCGTCTGGAACAGCTCTGGATATGAGTGCCTTGAGACACTCAGAATGCTCGAAGGACTGGTACAGATCTTTCTGCCGGATCTCAAGTATCTCTCCCCGGAATCGGGCAGACGCTTCTCCGCCGCCCCCAACTACGGTGCAGTCGCCGCCGAAGCCATAATGGAGATGGTCCGCCAGCGTGGTCGGCCTGTGTTTGACGGGGACGGAATCCTTCAGTCGGGTGTGCTGATCCGGCATCTGATTCTGCCGGGAGCCGTGGAGGAGAGCCGAAATGTGATCGATTTTGTTGCCGACCATTTTCTGCCCGGAGAAGTACTCTTCTCTCTCATGAGTCAGTATACCCCGATGCCAGGAGCAGAATCAGTGGCTCCGGAACTTGGGCGCCGCGTCACCGATGAAGAGAATGCCGCTGTAATTCACTATATGAAAGTCCGGGAAGTAACCGATGGCTACTGGCAGGAGACCGATTCCGCCGGGGCGGATGAAATTCCTGATTTTGATGGAACCGGCCTTGACATTTCAGAAGTTTTCATTGATAATAAAAAAATCATTCATAAAATCAATACTCTTGCGTGAGGTGGTAAAAAATGAATTACAGTGAAGTTCTCGCTGCAGCCAGAGACTGTATCGGTCCCTACTGCAAGGCCTGCCCGGTCTGTAACGGACGCGCCTGCGCCAATGCCATGCCCGGACCGGGCAGCAAAGCGCCGGGCAATGTCGCTGCCCGCAATTTTGACAGCTGGCAGGAGATCTGTGTCAACATGGACACTCTCTGCCCCAATGTGACACCAGACATCTCGTTTGAAATGTTCGGCCACGTCTTCTGTGCCCCGATCTTTGCCGCTCCTCTGGGTGCATTGGACATGCATTACGGCTCCAAGCATACGGATTTTACCTATAACAGCATTCTGATCCGGGCTGCGCATGACTACGGTGTCCTGGCTCTTACCGGCGATGGTGTTAATCCTGAGATCATGAAAGCCTCCGTCCGTGACATGGCACAGGTCGGGGGTATGGGTATCCCTACAATCAAGCCCTGGAACAAAGAAGCTGTTTTTGAGAAGCTGGACGTCCTCAAAGAAAACAGGATCTTTGCTGCCGCCATGGATGTCGATGGGGCAGGCCTTCCATTCCTGAAGGCCATGAATCCCAATGCCGGCAGCAAGTCTGTCAGTGAAATGGCTGAAATCATCCGTTATGCGGAGCGGCCTTTTATCGTGAAGGGGATCATGACTCCGGAGGGGGCTCGAAAGGCTTTGGACGCAGGTGCCTCTGCCATTGTAGTCTCCAACCACGGAGGCCGGGTTCAGGGAGGAGTTCCATCCACTGCAGAGGTTCTGCCGTATATTGCGAAAGAAGTAAAAGGCCGTATGACCGTATTGGTAGACGGCGGAATCCGTTCAGGCCTCGACGTCTTCCGGGCACTTGCGCTGGGCGCAGACGGTGTCCTGATCGGGAGACCTGTACTTACTGCTGTTTACGGTGCCGGTGAAGAGGGTTTCCGGGTCTATATGGATAAGATAACCTCCGAACTCAGGAGCACCATGACCATGTGCGGCGCTGCATCTTTGAAGGATATCACCGAAGACAAGCTGTGGCTGCACTGAACGGCTCAGACAGAACTGCACTGTGCTGAAAGATGCTTCGGCGGCGGGAGCTTCCGAAGCATCTTTCACAGCTTTGGGATAAAGGTGATGCTTCGATGATATTTTTTTGAAACAAAGTCTACCATTTTTGATCAGACTATGTTATAATTGATCGTCAGATTGTTACCGCGTCTTCGATTCAGGACCGGGAAGGAGCAAGAGATGAAAAAGATACTCGTTCTTGAGGATGAAAGCAATATACGCAGTTTCGTTGTGATCAATCTGCGTCGCAGTGGTTATGAGCCGATTGAGGCAGTCAACGGTACCGAAGCCATGGAGAAAGTCCGGGCTAATCCGGATATCTGCCTGGCCCTGCTGGATGTGATGCTGCCTGACATTGACGGCTTTGAAGTCTGCCGTCGGATCCGCGCCTCCGGTTCTCGGATGGGGATTATCATGCTCACAGCCAAAAGTCAGGAGATCGACAAGGTCACAGGCCTTATGACCGGAGCCGATGACTATGTGACGAAGCCGTTCTCCCCGGCTGAGCTCACTGCCCGAGTCGACGCGCTGGTTCGGCGTCTGGGCAGTGATGACGAGGATGCAGCCAATGCTGAACTCATCAGCGGTCCCTTTGTTCTGAACCCCAGAAACAGGACGTTGGAGAAAGACGGACAGCGTCTGAAGCTGACGCAGATCGAATACCAGCTCATGAAGCTGTTTATGGAGAATCCTGGTAAGGCCATGAGCCGTGAGGATATTCTCGCAGCAGTTTGGGGAGCAGATTTCAGCGGTGAGCTCAAGACCGTCGATGTCAATATCAGACGGCTTCGCATCAAGATCGAGGCAGATCCCACGGAGCCGGAATTTATTACCACCGTATGGGGATACGGCTATAAGTGGGGTTACTGATGTTCCGTAACCTTAGAACGCAGCTTCTGTTTTCCGGAATTGCGGCGCTGGTTCTGCTTCTTCTCAGCATCTGGGCGATTACGCGTTTTTACATCACTTTTGCCGTCTGTATACTGACTTTCATCTGTATCTATATTCTTTTCCTTATCTTCTGGTTTCGGCACTTCGTTTCGGAACCTATCGACCGCCTGACAGACTTTGCCAACGAGATTGCTTCCGGAAGCTACGGGCGGAAGCTGGAGGGTCGCAGTGAGAACGAGCTCGGTCGTCTGACAAATGCCATCAATGACATGTCTGAGAAAGTTGCGGTCGCTGAGAAGTCGCGTACGGATTTTATCTCCCAGGTTTCCCATGAGCTTCGTACTCCGCTCACCGCGATTACGGGATGGAGCGAAACCATTGCCTTCGATCCTGCAGTGCAGGGAGATTCTCTGCGCGGAATCAATATCATATCCAAGGAAGCCGAGCGGCTCACAGGAATGGTGACGGAGCTTTTGGAGTTTACGCGGATTCAGGATGGGCGCTTTAATCTTCGAATCCAGATGGTCGATGTGGAGGAGGAGCTTGAAGACGCCCTCTTCACCTATGGCAAGCTGATGAAGCAGGCAGGCGTGGACGTGAATTATTCCGCACCGGATGATGACCTTCCGATGATTCCGGCCGACCCAGAGCGTCTGAAACAGGTTTTCCTGAATATTCTGGATAATGCCATGACCCACGGCGGTGAGGGCAAGATCATCGATGTTACCTTGCGGCGTGACAGCGGATATGTGCGGGTGGACTTCCGTGATTACGGAAACGGGATTCCGGAGGCGGAGCTTCCCCATGTAAAAGAGAAGTTCTACAAGGGCAGTTCCAAGAATCGCGGTACCGGTATCGGGCTCGCGGTATGTGACGAAATTGTGATGCGTCACAAGGGTCGGTTGGAGGTCTGCAACGCTGACGGCGGCGGATGCTTAGTATCTGTATGGCTTCCAATGAGTACCCGATAGCGGTTTTTTCTTCATTTTTATCCAAATGTTTATCAAGAAGGCGGATGCATGACAGGTTTTAACAGTATTTTTAACATCAACAGCGGAAATGACAGCAGCAGGAGCAGTTCCTGCTCTTTTAGAACCTCCATCGGCGGTCAGGCGCTGATCGAGGGTATCATGATGCGCGGACCGAAGAAGCAGGCTATTGTATGCCGGACTGAGGAAGGCCTTGTAGAGAAAACCGAAGAGCTTCATCTGCTTCGGGATCGGTATCCGGTCTTTGGATGGCCTCTGGTGCGCGGCTGTGTAACCTTTTTTGACTCTCTTGTGAAGGGAATGCAGGCCCTCACCTACTCTGCGAGCCTGGTTCCGCTTGAGGATCAGGAGGAGCCCGACAAGATCGACCGCTGGATTCAAGAGCACTTCTCCGCTGAGAAGGCGGAGAAACTTATTATCTATGTGGCTGTAGTACTCGGCATCGCACTCTCCCTGTTCCTTTTCATTTTCCTCCCCACATTTTTGGTCAGTCTCCTGAAACCCCTGACCCAGAGCTACTTGATTCGCAATCTTTCAGAGGGTCTTCTGAAGGTCGTGATTCTTCTGGTCTATATGAGCCTTGTCTCACATATGAAGGACATCAGGCGTCTCTTCTCTTACCACGGGGCTGAGCACAAGACGATCTTCTGCTATGAGCATGGGAAAGAACTCACGGTTGACAATGTAAGGCCGGAATCCCGCTTTCACCCGCGCTGCGGCACCAGCTTCCTGTTAGTCGTGGTTCTGGTCAGTATTCTGGTAAACGCCACTGTCCGGGTATCCAACCCCTTCGCCCGTGTGGGTGTTCATCTGCTTCTTCTTCCGGTGGTTGTTGGCATCAGCTATGAGATCAACCGCTGGTGCGGCATGCATGACAACTGGCTCTCTGCCATTCTGTCCGCCCCCGGCAAGTGGCTTCAGCGGATCACCACCAACGAACCGGATGACAGCATGATCGAGTGCGCTATCCGTGCCATGGAGCTGGTTATCCCTGAGGAACAGGGCACGGACCTATGGGGTGCATAGCGCATAACATGCAGACAGGAGTTTGAGCGTTTTGAAGACTTACAATGACCTGACTCTGGGAGTCAGAAAGGAACTGATGAGCCACGGCGTCCCGGGCTATCTGCTGGAGGCAAGGCTTCTGGTAGCCAATGCCGCAGGAAAGACTGTGGCCGAGCTCCTGCGGGATATTAACCTCTATACGACGGACATCGTAGCGGATCGGGTCCGTGAATCTCTTGAGCGCCGGCTCCGGGGCGAGCCTGCTGCCTATATCACTGGAAGCTGGGAGTTTTACGGTCTTCCCTTGCGAGTGACACCGGACGTACTGATTCCGCGGATGGACACTGAGGTTCTTATCGATGCTGTAAAAGAGATTCTTACCGGCCGGAAGATGGACGCAAGGATTCTGGATCTCTGCTGCGGCAGTGGCTGTATCTCATGCGCCATTGCCAAGGAAATGCCTGCAACAAAGCTGGTTGCTGTCGACATCAGCGCCAGTGCGCTGCAGATCTGTCGCGAGAATATTGCTGATCTCGGTCTCAACTCCCGTATTCTGTGTATGCAGGCCGATGCTTTGTCTGCTCCTCCTCTGGGGCTCGGACAGTTCGATCTTCTGGTGTCCAATCCTCCCTATATCCCCAGTGATGAGATTCTTACCCTCGACGCCTCCGTGCGTGACTATGAGCCGATCTGGGCTCTCGACGGCGGGGAGGATGGGCTGAAGTTCTACCGCGGCATTATTAAGCACTGGAAGAGCGTGCTGCGTCCCGCAGGCTTTGCGATATTTGAGGTTGGCGAAGGTCAGGCTGACGCTGTGCGCGACATGCTGTTGGATGGAGGCTTTTCCAGGGTTGAATTCCGTGAGGATACGGGTGGAACTCAGCGGGCCGTAATCGGGCGCTTCAGCGATTGACGGAGGCACAGAAATGGAAGCGCTTTCGGTAAAAGAGAGAGCTTTGAAGCTCCTGTCCAGGAGGCCTTACTCCGAGCAGGAGATTCGAAGGAAGCTTCTGCAGAAATCGATTCCGGAGGCTGAAGCAGACGAGGTCTGCTCCTGGCTGAAAGAGCAGGGATTTCTGGACGACCAAAGCTATGCTTCCTCGGTTGTAAGGTTCTGCATCAGCAAGGGCTTTGGCTGCCAGCGCGTCAGGCAGGAGCTTTTTCGCCGTGGGGTCCCAAAGGAGTTCTGGGATGAAGCACTGGCTGAGATGCCTGAACAGAATGATAAGCTCGACCGTTTTCTTTCTGCACGGCTGCGCCATCCGGAGGATGCGGATGAGCGGCGCAGACTCAGCGCGGCGCTGATGAGGCGGGGCTTCTCCCGGGAGGAGATTCGCTCCGCCTTTTCGCGCCTTGCGGATACAAATACCGATTTAGACTGGATGGAGTGATATGCGTTCTTTTTCCTTGACTTCACTGGGCTGCGCAAAGAACCTGGTGAACAGCGAGCAGATGATGTATCTGCTTGAGGAAGCCGGATTTCAGAATGTTCCGGAACCGGATGGAGCTGACTTTGCAGTCATCAATACCTGTGGCTTTATCGACGCGGCAAAAGAAGAGGCCATCGACTGTATTCTTGAACACACTCGCCTGAAGGCAGCAGGGCAGCTGGGAGCTCTTATTGTGACCGGCTGTTTACCGGAGCGCTACCAGAAGGAGATTCTTGAGGAATTGCCCGAGGTGGATGCCGTACTGGGAGTCGGCAGCTTCGGTGAGATTGTCCGTGCAGCTGAGGCGGTTCTGGATGGCCGCTGCTATCGCTCCTTTGGAGACAGCAGTGCCCCGGTGGAGGAGATTCCCCGTCTTGTCTCCACCGGGCCGGGCTGGGCTTATCTGCGGATTGCTGAGGGTTGCGATAACTTCTGTGCCTTCTGTGCCATCCCTGCGATTCGAGGCCGCTACCGCTCACGTGATATGGATGCCATCCTCCGCGAAGCAGAAGCGCTGGTGGCCGGCGGGGTGAAGGAACTCATCGTCATCGCTCAGGATATCACCCGCTACGGCACTGACCGTTACGGACACCGCTCTCTGGCAGAACTTTGCCGACGCCTGTCCAAAATTACAGGTCTTCAATGGATTCGGCTGCACTATCTCTACCCGGATCAGTTTGACGACGAACTGATTGAGGAGATCGCCAGCAACCCAAAGGTTCTGAAGTATCTGGATATTCCCATACAGCACATCAATAACGCCATTCTCCGGCGTATGAACCGTCGCGGAAGCGGTGATGATATTCGAAAGCTGCTGTGTACCCTCAGGGCTCGTATTCCGGATCTGGTCCTGCGTACCAGTTTGATTGCCGGTCTTCCCGGCGAGGGCGAGTCTGAGTTTCAGGAGCTCTGTGCTTTTCTTCGTGAGGCCCGCATCGAGCGTGCCGGGGTCTTCCCCTTCTCTCCGGAGGAGGGAACGCCGGCAGCCCTGATGGAGCACGTCTCGGAAGAAGAGGCCCGGCAGCGGGCAGATGAGATTCTCACACTCCAGGGTGAGATTTTGGATGCCTTCGCCGAAACGCAGGTTGGAAGGACCCTGGATGTACTGGTTGAAAGATGGGATGGGGAGTATGATTGCTGGATCGGACGCAGTTGGGCTGATTCACCGGAAATAGATTCTTTTGTCTGCCTTTCCGGCAATTGTGTCCCCGGTCAGATCATTGAAGTGAATATCACCGGGGCCGAGAATGGCGTTCTTTATGGGACTGCGGTCAGAGAGGGGTTGAAGGGATGATGAAAACAACTGCCAACAGGATTACCCTGATCCGGATCCTTCTGATTCCGGTATACCTGATTCTTCTCTATTGCGGTCTTCGTATCCCCGCCCTTATCGTCTATATCGTTGCATGCCTCTCTGACTTTGCTGACGGATATATTGCGCGGCACTATAACCAGATCACTGATCTTGGCAAATTCATGGACCCCCTGGCGGATAAGATGCTGGTTCTTTCAGCCATGTGCTTCTTCGTTGAGTGTGGCAGGATGCCCGGCTGGGTCGCAGCGCTGGTGCTCTTCCGCGAGTTTGCTGTTTCAGGTCTGCGTCTCGTGGCTGTGGAGCAGGACCGTGTTATCGCGGCTGCCTGGTCCGGCAAGATCAAAACTGCAGTGACCATGGTATGTCTCTGTGCCATGACGGTATTGGAGCTGAGCTGGATTGACTGGCTCTCCTCCGCGCTGATTCTTATCACAACGCTGATTTCAGGTGCAGAGTATTTTTACCGAAACCGTGATGTCTTTCAGAACATTGATTGAAAGGAAGTCTGATTATGTATCTGTACAATTCTGCAAGCAGAAAGAAAGAACTCTTTGTCCCCAATCATCCGGACATTGTCAAAATGTACACCTGCGGCCCTACCGTCTACCATTACGCGCACATCGGCAATCTCCGCTCCTACATTATGGAAGATGTACTGGAGAAGTATCTTCGCTGGCTGGGCTACCCGGTCAAGCGCGTCATGAACATCACCGATGTGGGACACCTGACCTCTGACGCAGATGAGGGCGAAGATAAGATGCTCAAAGGCGCACGTCGCGAACATAAGACCGTCATGGAGATTGCAGAGTTTTACACCGACGCATTCTTTGAGGATTGTCGTAAGCTCAATATCAAGCGTCCGGATGTAGTGGAACCCGCCACCAACTGCATTGACGATTATATTCGCATCATCACAAAGCTTATGGATACCGGTTATGCCTATTTTGCCGGTGGAAATGTTTACTTTGACACTTCGAAGCTCGATCGTTACTATGTCTTCAACGATTTTAATGCCGACGACCTGGATGTCGGTGTCCGTGAGGGTGTGGAGGAAGATCCGAACAAGCGGAATAAAAACGATTTTGTCCTTTGGTTTACAAAATCCAAATTTGAGGATCAGGCTCTCAAGTGGGATTCACCCTGGGGCGTGGGCTATCCCGGCTGGCATATTGAGTGCTCCGGTATCTCCATGAAGCACCTGGGTGAGGATCTGGATATCCATTGCGGCGGCATCGACAATGCCTTCCCCCATCACACAAACGAGATCGCCCAGTCTGAGTCCTACCTTGGTCATAAATGGTGCAACTGGTGGATGCACGTTCTGCATCTCAACACTTCTTCCGGCAAGATGTCCAAGTCCTCCGGCGAGTTTCTTACGGTCTCGCTTCTCGAGCAGAAGGGCTATGATCCGCTGGCTTACCGTTTCTTCTGTCTGCAGAGCCACTACCGCAAATCTCTGGTCTTTACCTGGGAAAATCTGGACAACGCCCAGCAGGCCTATCAGAAGCTTATTGCCCGCATTGCCGGGCTCAATCCGTCAGACGGGCCGGTGGATGAGGCTGTGCTCTCCGAGGGGAAGGAGAAGTTCCAGGCAGCCATGGACAACGACCTCAACAGTTCCCTCGCAGTCACAGCTCTCTACGACGCCCTCAAGGCAAAGACAAACGATGCTACCCGTCTCGCGATGATTACCGACTTTGACCGTGTTCTGAGCCTCAGTTTAATTGAGAAAGCTGAGGAAAAGCGGCAGGAGCTCAAGCGCCAGGAGAGCGCGAAAGCTGCGGCAGCAGGTTCCGGCTTCAGTATTCTCTGTGAGAGTGAGGCCGTGGACCAGGAGAGGATCGCTGCCATTGAAGAGAAGATTCTTGCACGCCGCGATGCCAAGAAAGCAAAGGACTTTGCCGAAGCCGATCGCATCCGCGAGGAACTGAAAGCAGAGGGCATTGAGCTGACTGACATTCCCGGCGGGGTCAGGTGGAAAGTTCTCGCCTGATCTGACACAAAGCATCAGGCCCAGCTGTATTACGCAATCATATACTCCGAAGAGAACGGGTACTCTTTCGACCTCCTCTCTTCGGAGTCTGTTCTTCAGCACAAGTATTATTTTCCGTGACAGCGTATGCACAGCATGATGCTGTCGTCGAACTGTCGCGCATCCTGTACGAAGCGGTCGATGGCCTCTCTCTCGCTGCAATGCAGATTTCTTCCGCTGACTGCTCTCTCATCCTGTTCGGAAGTATTGGCGGAAGTATTGATTGCCCGGTCAGGATGCAGCATGATTTTTCCAGAAATCTCACTCATCGGAGGTGTATCATGGCAAAATTCAAGAAAGTTGCTGCCGTTTTTCTACTTCTGGTCCTGGCTTCGGGTCTGGCTGGCTGTGCAAGCCTGAAAAGCGGAATTCACGATCTGCATGGGAGCATCATAGGAAACGAGTACTATATTGACATCTTTGATAATTCCGGAATCCGTACATTGAGGACACATGGAAAGAGAATTGATATCGATAACAACATTGTTGAGGAGCAGACATACTCTTCCGCATCCGACGAATGGTACACAACCAAGACTCTGAGTTCTGTTATCACGATTACCATTGATGGTAAACAGATGATCTCCTGTGGCGATACCTGCATTTTTCATGACAGACGCCTTGTTCCTGAATATGAATTCTATCTCGATAACATAGAGAGCACATCCTCCGGGCCTCTGGATTCGGTACTGATCAGCGGCATGGTAAACAGCATAAAAAATGAGTTCGGAAAGCCGATGGTGGTAGTAATCAAGTCACAGATGGGAACTCCGATCTATGCCTTCTCCGGAAACAAGGTATATTGGGAAGTTCAGGAGGACCTGCCGAGGTTTACAAAGCTGATGATCGATGGGATGGCTCTATACATCCATCGGGCAAACTTTCAGATCATTGATAAAGCCCTGCTGGATTAACAATACAGGATTCATAACATACGATGGAACAGTTACGCTGTGTGGTCGAGCGGATCACCTACCAGAACGAGAAAAACGGGTACTCCGTCATCAAGTGTAAAGCCAATGGCTTCAGCGAACTGGTTACCGTTGTCGGCACCATGCCTGAGGTACATGCAGGCTCTGTTCTGACTCTCACGGGCGAGTGGACTGTGAACCCAAGATTTGGAAGGCAGTTCACCGTCTCGGTCTTCAAGGAGTCCTTACCGGCAACGGTATACGGGATCGAAAAGTATCTTGGTTCCGGTCTGGTCAAAGGGATCGGGCCCAAATTTGCCTCCAGAATTGTAAAACTGTTCGGTGCTGAGACTCTCACTATCATTGATGAGACGCCGGAGGCGCTGCTCCGGGTTCCCGGCATAGGTGCGCTCCGGATGAAGCGAATCAGAGAATCCTGGGCAGAGCAGAAAGAGATTCAGAACATCATGCTCTTTCTTCAGAGCCACAATGTCTCCACAGCTCATGCAACAAAAATCTATAAGACCTATGGAAACGACAGCATCCGCGTTGTTCGTGAGAATCCTTACCGTCTGGCAGACGATATTTGGGGCATCGGCTTCCGAACTGCCGATACCATCGCGCAGAAACTGGGCTTTGGAAAGACTCAGGCTGCACGTCTGAGAAGCGGACTTCTATATACACTTAACAGGCTCAGCGAGGATGGACACTGCTATGCCCTGCGTGATCAGCTGGTAAAAGCAGGCTCTGAACTCTTAGATGTGGATGCGAGTCTGCTAGATGCAGCACTGGTTGAAATGATTCACGACGGTGATGTAAAGCTTGACCATACTCTGGGAGGAGAACCGGCTGCTGTCGGTGAGGAAGCGATATATCTTCCACCGTTCTGGGTTTCGGAATGCGGCATTGCGAAAAGACTGAAACATCTTGCCTCAGTTCCATCTGCAGTTCAGGTCGTAACGGAAGGTCTGGAACAGCGGATCCGTGCTAAAACCGGAATGGTTTATGATCCGGTTCAGATGAAGGCAATCCAGATGGCTGTGCGAAGCAAGGTTCTGATACTGACTGGAGGACCGGGAACCGGCAAGACCACTACAACGCTTGGCATCATCAAAGCTTTCTGTTCTGCAGGAGCCTCCGTTCTGCTGGCTGCCCCCACGGGCAGGGCAGCGAAGAGGCTCTCTGAGACCACAGGCATGGAAGCCAAGACCCTTCATCGACTTTTGGAAGTAAAGCCTCCTGAAGGATACCAGAAGAATGAAGAGAACCCTTTGCAGGGGGATGTCCTGATCGTGGACGAGTGCTCCATGATTGACACCATGCTGATGTACAACCTCTTGAAAGCGATTCCGGATACCATGACGCTGATTCTGGTCGGCGATGTCGATCAGCTTCCGTCAGTCGGCGCGGGGAATGTTCTCCGGGATCTGATCGATTCCGCTGTCTTCCCTGTTATCCGCCTGACAAAAATATTTCGACAGGCTCAGACCAGTCGCATAATCATGAACGCACATCGGATCAATCAGGGCAGGATGCCGGACCTCAGCAACGGTCGGCAGAGTGACTTTTTCTTTCTCGAAATCGAGGACCCCGAAGCCGCCGCCAAAGAAGTCGTATCTCTGGTGAAAGACCGCTTGCCTAAAGCATATCGAACCCGGGATATTCAGGTGCTTACCCCGATGCAGCGTGGTGTTGTCGGAGCGGCGAATCTGAACCAGATTCTTCAGGCTTCTGTCAACAATGGATCTCCCGGCCTGCACAAGGGCGGGACGGAATATCGTCTGCACGACAAAGTGATGCAGATTCGTAACAACTACGATCGCGAAGTCTTTAATGGCGACATCGGTACAATTGTGAAGGTCAATACAGAGGATCGTGAGCTGAGTGTGAACTTCGATGGCCGCACCGTTACCTACGATGTAAGTGAGCTGGATGAGCTGGTATTGGCGTATGCGACGACGATCCACAAGAGTCAGGGAAGCGAATATCCTATTGTGGTGATGCCAATCCTTATGACGCATTATGTGATGCTGCAGCGGAATCTGATCTATACCGGCGTGACACGCGCGAAAAAGGTTATAGTAATTGTGGGAACGAAGAAAGCCTTGACTACGGCAATCCGTAATGTCACGGTAAACAAGCGGAACACGATGCTGTGTGAGCGCCTGAAACAGCCTTTATAGCCGAAATACCGGAAATACTGCATTCCTTCTTATATCATCATAATATAATGATCCCCGTCCAGCAACCTTGTCTGAACGGGGATTCTCTATGTTGATTGAATAATCAGAAGAGCCACTGGCGTTTCGGTGTCTCGACAGTAGTTTCCTCCGTTGCCGCTTCAACTGCTGCAGCCTCGTCTATTGCGTCTTCTTTCTCAGTCTCCGCAGCAGGTGCCGGTTCTTCGGCAGTTTCTGCCGGGGCCGTTGCCTGTACCAGTGCCTCGGCCACCGCCTTGCGAACAGCACTGCTGGTCAGGGACGCACCGGCTACGCCGTCGATCTCTGCACCCTGTGCTGCAAGGACCTGCTCCGTCAGAGTCTCAACTGCCTTGCCGCCGATCTCAGGGGTTTCTCCGGAGCCGTCAATAACCACGTCGGTGATGCTGTTTTCATCTACAGTAACACTGACCTTGACTTTGCCCATTCCGGTCGCTTCCGCCTCATAGGTGCCGGGAACATACATTGCTCCCGCCACCGTGGATGCCTCAACTGGTGCCGTCTCTTCGGAGACTGCGTCTTCAGCCTCCTCGGCAGGTGCCGATTCTTCCTCCGCTATTGCCGGCATTTCACCGGAAGCATAGGAAGCTGCACTGCTGCCGGCAATGCGTCCGAATATCGTAAAGTCTGCGACAGCGTTTCCGCCGAGACGGTTATTGCCATGCACGCCTCCTGTGACTTCGCCCGCTGCGAAGAGACCCTCTATGACATTGCCGTCCGTGTTGATCACCTGTGCCATGTCATTGATCTTGATTCCGCCCATCGTGTGGTGGATACCGGGCTGAACCTTGATCGCATAATAG
>JAILFJ010000024.1 GCA_024697625.1 Oscillospiraceae bacterium | reverse complement strand
TTCTCAAAACATTCTCAAATACGAAGGACCCAAATATCTATTAAATGGAAAGGTTAAAAAAGAGATGGATTACTCAAACAACGGTTTTAGATGGAACGACTCGATTGAAAAGGATTCCGAAGACAGAGCGCTGATCCCGGAGGGGTTTTACAACGCCAGGATACTCTGGATTGAAAAGGGCGAGTTTGCCGGCAGTGCCAAGCTCTCTGCCTGCCCGAAGGCGATCATCACGATGATGCTGGACACGGGAGAGACGCCGACACCGATTACAACAACCATCCTGCTGCATCGCAGGCTGGAGTGGAAGATTAAGGAATTCTTCTGCGCTGTCGGCAGGGCAAAGCACGGCGAGCCCTATCAGATGTGCTGGGACGGGCTGGAGGGAGCCAGACTCCGGGTGCATGTCGGCCAGCGCAGCTATAACGATAAATTCGGTGAAGAGCACATCGTCAACGAGGTGGACAAATTCGTGGATTATTTTGAGGGCAACTTCCCGGATGATCCCGGCTGGCTGCTGGATGCCATGGCAGCGGATGAAGGCCTGCCGTTCTAGGAGAGAATAAAGCCAGGTCGGGTCAAATCAAGAAGCAAAGAGAAGACTACGTTCCCCCTGTCTCGCTGCGGCTCGGGCACGCCACGGCTCTAACATGCCACCGGCATGTTATTCACCCCCGTGGCGCCGCTTCGCTACCCGCACCTGCGGGGGAGAAAGGAGAAAGATGATTACTTTATTTACCTCGGATGTGAGGCAGCAGGCGCAGAACTGCCGGTATCCCTACAGGGTTGAAGTGAAGGATGAGGCAAGCCTCATCCGGGCTGTCAGCCATGACTATGTCTGCGCGGTGTATCAGGGCGGGTACAGGAGCCTGCAGAACTTTCTGCGGTCCGACTGCCTTGCCTTTGATATCGACAATGACCATTCGGATCTGCCCGCAGAGTGGGTGGAGCCGAAGAATGTGGCGGAGGCTTTTCCGGGCGTGGAGTTTTATGTACATTACTCGCGGTCGAATATGCAGGAGAAGAACGGAAAAGGCGCGAGGCCTAAGTTTCATGTTTTGTTCCCGATTGAAGAATGCCGGAATGCTGATGAATATGCGGCTCTGAAGCAGAGAGTGTTCCGTATGTTCCCGTACTTTGATGAGCAGGCGCTGGATGCTGCCAGGTTCTTCTTTGGCACAGAAAGAACGGAAGTGGAAGTCTGGGAAGGCGTGCGGAACCTGACGGAGTATCTGAATAAGATTTCGCAAAATGCTCGCGGGGAGGCTGTTCCGTTTGCTCGGGAGACGACTGCCGACCACGATTTGACAGTTCTATCCGAGCATAAAAATGAAAAACGGTTCCATGCTCCAGAGTCAGAGACAGGGGATGTCTTCACGCCTATTCCTCTCGGATCCCGCAACAGTACGCTGCATCGGTTCGCGGTGAAGACGCTGAAGCGGTACGGAGAGTGCGAGAGAGCACGGGAGCTGTTTCTAAAGGAGGCGCAGCGGTGTGATCCGCCGCTGGGCGAACGGGAGCTGCGGTCCATCTGGCAGAGTGCGGCAAAGTTCTACGGCAATACCATTGAAGCATCTTCCGGATATGTCTCTCCGGAAGACTATGAGAAGAAGCGCCTGACGCTGAAGCCCTATGACTATACGGATATCGGCCAGGCGAGAGTGGTCGTGCGGGAATACGGAGATGAGCTCTGTTATACGGATTCTACGGATTATCTCCGCTACAACGGTACCTACTGGGTGGAGTCCAGGCAGCAGGCCGTGGGGGCGATGGAGGAATTCCTCGATCTGCAGCTGGCGGATGCGGAAGATCAGATTGCCGATACTGTAAAATCTTTGGAGATGCTGACAGGAGAAGAATTTGATCTGTCTTTCGGTGTAAAGGGTATCGAGAAGCAGGCCGGGGCTGCAGCAAGAAAGCTGAAAGACGACGAGCAGGAAAAGGCTGTCGGGCAGCTTATAAAGGAGCTGAATGAGGATTATGCCTACCGTGCCTTTGTCCTGAAGCGCCGGGATATGAATTATGTGCTGTCCGCCCTGGCAGCTGCCAAGCCCATGGTACAGAGAAACATCACGGATCTGGACAGGGATGAGTTTCTCCTGAATACGCCGGATGCCACCTATGACCTGCGCTACGGCATGGCCGGAGCCTTGGCACATGAACCGAAAAACTATATTACCAAGGTCACAGCAGTGAATCCCTCTGAAAAGGGAAAATACGAATGGCTGCAGGCGCTGGATACCTTCTTCTGCGGGGATGCGGAGCTGATCCGCTATGTGCAGCAGATTGCAGGTCTGGCAGCAATAGGAAAAGTCTTCCTGGAGGCGATCATCATTGCCTACGGAGTCGGCCGGAACGGTAAGAGCACGTTCTTTAATACCGTTTCCAGAATTATGGGCACATACGCCGGGCAGATGTCCGCAGATACGCTCACTGTCGGCGTGAAGCGCAATGTCAAGCCGGAGATGGCGGAGCTGAAAGGCAAACGCCTGGTGATTGCCGCGGAGCTGGAGGAAGGCATGAGGCTCAATACCAGCATGATCAAGCAGCTGTGTTCCACGGATGAAATCTTCGCTGAAAAGAAGTATAAAGACCCATTCCGTTTTATCCCCAGCCATACCCTGGTGCTCTATACCAACCATCTGCCGAAGGTCGGTGCCTCGGATGACGGTACCTGGCGCAGGCTGATTGTCATTCCGTTCAATGCAAAGATAGAGGGATCTTCGGATATCAAAAACTACACGGATTACCTGGTGAAAAACTGCGGTGAATATGTGTTGCAGTGGATCATCGAGGGGGCGGAGATGGTCATCGCCAACGGCTTTGACATACCTCTGCCGGACTGCGTGAAGCAGGCGATTCGCTCTTATCGGGATAACAATGACTGGCTGAATAACTTCTTATCAGAGTGCTGTGAAATTGGCAGTGATTATGCTGAAAAATCCGGAAGACTTTTTCAGGAGTACCGTGAGTACTGTGTCAGCAACGGGGAATGGGCACGAGGTACTACGGACTTCTACGCCGCACTGGAACAGGCAGGGTATATACGTCACAGAGCAAAGGATGCCAATTATATTTGCGGCTTAAGGTTGAAA
>JAILFJ010000015.1 GCA_024697625.1 Oscillospiraceae bacterium | reverse complement strand
CATGGAAAACGGCGTCCGCGTTCAGAAAACTCCCTATAACACCGGAGCTCTGGATACGCAGGCCGGCGATGTGGAAAGCAAGACCATCACCGCGTGGAACAACTACTTCCTGAATGCCGACAACAGAGGCTGCACGGCTTGTCACACGGTTGAGGATGCGCTGGAGATGATGGAGTCGTACCACGGCATCATCTACTTCGGATATAATGTCGAACAGGGCCTGCAGAACTGCATGGGCTGCCACAGTTTCTATGACAACTACATGCGGGAAGCCATTCACACGCTCCATGAGAGGAACAGCAAGTTCCAGGCCATGGGCGGCAATTGTGAGTCCTGCCATTATATTGCGCGCCTGGACGACGGCACCATCGAGTATCAGCGTTGGGACTATGTGAAGTATGACGTCCTGCGTGGCATCGAGAATGTTCCGGCAGAAGAAATGAATGCCAGCTTCTCCTGGAATCAGACAGAAATCACCCCGCATGAGAAAATGTTCTTCAAGTCCCTGAAGAGCAATCCGGAGACCTGGATCTACGATGACAGTAAACTCCCGGAGGATGGCTTCAACAACTGGACGATCACCCTCAGCGGCGACATTGATAACGGCGGTACCTTTACGCTTCCGGAGCTGATTGAAAAGTATGGCACCGAAACCCGCCTGATGAAGTCCCACTGCACCGTGAACGGACCCGGAGAAGCAATGATTTACCAGGCTGAGGTCACCGGTATTCCTCTGAAGGCCATCGTGGAGGATATTGGGCTGCATGATGATGTGACCATGGTCGATCCGGTCGGCGCCGACGGTTACTGCTACACGATCTCCCTGGAGCAGATGCTGAAGGAAGAGGCTCTTCTCGTGGTCGGCATGAACGGCGATACAATTTATGCGGATCAGGGCTGGCCAGTTGCTTTCTGGTGCAATGAAATGAGCGCCGGCAACTTTACCAAGCAGTTGGCAGAGCTCCGCTTTAAGACGAGCGGCGCATCCTGGGACTTCTACGGCGACTTCTCTGACGCCACGACCGGTCTGCAGTTCGATAAGCCCAATGTAGGTGTGCTGAACTCCTATGAAGGCCAGATTTTCGATTTCGGCCAGCCGGTGCATCTGGAAGGCTATGCCGATGCCTGGAACGAGCCCATTGTCAAACTTGAGTTCTCATTTGACCACGGCGAGACCTGGCAGGAATATGAGATCGAGAATGCGAACACCACGCAGTGGGTCTACTGGAACCTTGACCTCAACGACATCACGACAAGAGGCTCCTATCTGGTTCAGATCCGCGCCTCCAGCCTGATGGCTGACGGCTCGCTTCGTACCAACGATGCTCCGAATCAGATGACGAACTACATGTTCAACGTCCAGTAATCCAGTCACACGAACAGGTTCAAACAGGATCGAAAGATTTTTTCCCCTGCCGTTTTATACGGCAGGGGATGATTCTGATATGCAAGAAATGAAGAGATAGGAGAAGGCAGACAGGTGTTATGATGAAAAAAGTCTTTGGTTTTCTGCGTTCCATGCGCTTCGGCATGATACTTCTGACGCTCATCGCTATCCTGTGTATTGCTGCAACAGCCTTAGGGAACGAAACCATTTACAGGAGCTGGTATTTCATTGCGCTTTTTGCGATGCTGAGCATCAACCTGATGTTTTGTTCCGTGCTGAGGGCATTCTCTCTGAAAAAACAGAAAAAGGCTCTGGCGCAGAGAGCGATTCAGGCTGAGGCCGTTCTGCCGGTGAAGGAAGCGTCACAGTGGCTGGAGACGCATCACTTCAGGGTGGAGGGGGATGTGGCTTTTCGTAACACCTCCGGTTTCCTGGGGCCTTTTCTCACTCATTTTGCCATGCTTCTGCTGATCCTATCGGCCGCATGTATTTTCCTTCTTGCTCAGACGCAGGATCTGATCCTCTTTCCGAAGGAAAACACCGAGCTGCCGGATGGCACAGTGCTGTATCTGGAATCGTTTCAGCTGGAGGATGAAACCGGGGAGACCGATTATTGCAGCAGCCTTTCCGCACTGCTTCCCGATGGGACCGAAACCGGAGGCGAGACCACAGTAAACCATCCTCTGAAGGTTGGCAGATATAAGATTTATCAGCAGGATTACGGATATGCGGCGGTAATCGGGTTGAAGACCGAGAAGAACGCAGAGGAAGAACTGATCTGGCTTGAGGAGCCGGCCTTCCTATCTCTGGACGGGGAAAGCGGTGTCTATTATTCTCAGATATTCAGCAATGTCAAGGAAGAGAACGGGGAAGTGATGGTATCCCGATCCGGTGACATGATCAATCCTGCGTATGAGATTCAGATCGTCGACGGGGAGGGAAATAGAACCAGCCTGGTCTATCCGGGTACGGTGATAGACGTTGGAGGCATAACCTTTTCTTTCAAGGATCCCGGCGTTTATCCCGGCATGCGGGTAAAAACCCAGCCTGAATGGACCCTGTGGATGCTGTACCTGTCATTTGCGCTGATGCTGCTGGGGCTATATCTCTGCTTTTTCATGATCCCGGAAGCCGCCCATATAAAACCGGACGGGCTTTCTATAATAGGAAGGAAGGATATTTCCGACCGGATTGACAGGTATCAAGATGAATTGGAAATGGGGTCTTCTAAATGAATGTTCTTTTCACAATTTCACTAATGGTCTACTTTGCGGCAACGCTCCTTTGCTTTGCCGGCACCGCCTTTCGTAAGGATGGCGTGAAGAAAGCCGCCCTGCTCGTGCTGCTTATCGCAGTTGCGGCGCATATCATTTATATCGTCTGGCGAGGCATCGCAGCCCATCGGCTCCCTCTGGCGAATCAGTTTGAGTTTGCAACCATGTTTGCGCTCATGGTCGCGATTTTCACGCTTGTCCTTTATTATCGGAACAGGACCCGCATGGAATGGCTGCTCGTCTTCGGCACGCCGCTGGCGTTTCTGCTGCAGTCCTATGCGGCCTTGCAGCCAAAGGAAATCACTGAGCTGATGCCTGCGCTGAAAAGCGCGTGGTTTGGCCTGCATATCGGCTCGGCGGCGCTGTCCTATTCCGCATTTGCCCTTGCTGCGGCGGTCAGCTTACGCTATCTGATCGTGGAAAAAAAGACGGATGAAAAGCATCTGACCCAGATGGATTACCTCTCCTACAGGCTGATCTCCTTCGGCTTCCTGATGCTGAGCATCGTCATCTTCTCGGGCTGCATTTGGGCAGAACAGGCCTGGTCAACCTTCTGGAGCTGGGATCCGAAAGAGACCTGGGCATTGATTACCTGGATTGTGTACGCCATCTATCTCCATCAGAGACTGCGTCTGAAATGGCGGGGCAGAAAAATGGCCCTGTTGGCCTGCGTTTCCTTCGTACTGGTGATTTTCACCTTCGTCGGCGTCAACACGCTGATGTCGGGTCTGCATTCCTATAAGTAAAGCATCCGGCTTCCTTTTTATTTGATTGTCTGAAAAACGGTTCCCTGCACATGGCAGAGAACCGTTTTTCAGATTTTTTTGTTGAAGGCTTCCAGAAAAGAGTCCGGCTCAATGTTGCAGGACAGACAGAATTCCTCTATGGTCATATCCCTGTTGCGGTCGTTGATGCAGCATATCTCGAGCAAACGAAATATGGACATGGTCTCAGGGAATCTCTCGACTGTCTCTTCGAGCGTTGTGTCCCTACAGATCGGAATCTGTATCATGGTGTCACCCCGTTTTCATATAATCTGGTTCCATCAGCTGAAGTCAGGTGAAACGCACAGAATGGGACCAGCTCTCCTCGATCGGTTACTGCGTGGACACAGCATCCGCGCAGCCGTCCCAAGTCGATGTTCCACACATCCTGAAACCCTTTTCCGGAAACGCTGAAGGAGTGCGTCATGGTCCGCATGGCAAAGCGGATCAAAGGTTTGTCCGAAGACCTCTCCGGCTGGAAGCGCCATCGTTTGTCCGTATATCGGTTGGTTTTGGCAACAAAATCGGTCTTCTCTGTATCACCATAGTTCTGTGTCTTCTCAGAGAGGGCGATCAGCTTCCCGTCTTCGTCCAGATAATAACTGCTGCTGAAGTCGCAGTGAGAATCAAACTGCTTTCTGGGCACAAAATGCTCCATCTTTAGTTCGCTCCCGCACTGCTCTTCCAGCGCGTGAAGGACATCGCTGAGTCCGCAGCGGCTTTCGTCGGGAGGAGTCTGGCCAGGATAACGGCCAAAGAAGCTGAGCGGCTGAAAATGGACACCTTTGACCGTAGGGATATGCGCTTTTGCAAATGCGATGATCTCTCCGAGTCTATGAAGGTTCAGCCCCGGCATCACAACAGGTACCAGTAGAACCCCGATCCCAAGCGCTTCGCAGTTGGCGACCGCCTTCTTCTTAATCTCCAACATCTCTCTGCCGCGGATGGCACGGTATATTTCGTCGTCGGTGCCGTCAAACTGCAGGTAGATCAGATCGACACCTGCATCCTTCAGCTTTTGCAGATAGCTAAGGTCCTTTGCGATCCGCAGACCGTTCGTATTGACCTGGAGATGGATGACGCCGAGCTCTTTACCCATGCGTATGATTTCGGGCAGATCGTCTCGAACTGCCGGCTCTCCTCCGCTGAGCTGAACGCTGCAGAAACGATTTGCTCGGAGAGCTGTGCCGTACATGCGGCGGATGGTGTCCAAATCCGGTTCAAAGCGGTTCCTGTTGGCATCGGCAAAGCAGATCCTGCATTCCATATTGCACCGGTAGGTGATCTCCAGGATGACGGTACAGGTGCCGCTGTGGTGTTCTTCGCACAGCCCGCAGTCAAAAGGACAGCCAGCCTGCTTCGGTATCCCGTCCTTTACGGCAGGCGCATGGATGCTCTGCGCAAGCCATTCTTCGTACAGATCGGCATCGTCCCAGAAAAAAACCGAGAAAGGACCGTGCTCAGGGCAGTCCTTGGAGAAATAAACTTTACCGTTTTTCCGGAGATATCTGGCCGGAATCCTTTTCAGACAGACCGGGCAGAGACTCTCTGTTGTATGGAGAATGTCACCGTTCATTCCGTTGCTCCCACCCGTTCAGAGACGGGCAACACACGCTTTTTTTCAAATGCATAAGTACGTAGGACACCAACAGGCAAAGCGCGGATATGAGGAGGCTTCATCCCCTGTAACACCGGGAGCTTCCTTAATTGTTCGGTTAGTGTCCAGGTATCAAAACAGTTGGGCCTCAGTACTTCCGCGTCAAAGAAGAGCTGCTCTCCGTCAGTATACACTCGATAGTCCAGAACCTGTCGGTCTCGGAAAAGGATTTCATCAAACAGGGCAGGGTAGAGCTCCCTTCCCGCGATCCTGCAGGCGCCTTCCTTTCTCCGCACGATATGTGCCAGAATATCCAGATGTCCTCCGCAACGGCACTGGGAGAGGGCGGCGATGTCGCCCGTCCGGTACCGCAGCAGAGGCATGCATTCTCTTGCAATCGTCGTCAGAACCACTTCACCCGTCTCACCGTATGGAAGCGGGACTCCGGTTTCGGGATCGACGATTTCGATGATGTGATCAAGCTCGTTGTAATGATACCCGCCGCAGACCTCACAGTCTACGGCAAGCCCCCAGCCGGCTTCCGTCAGACCGTAGTGCGTGGAAACCCGGCAGCCCCAGATGTCTTCCAGACTCTGCACCATGCTGTCGGGAATATTCGTCATCGTTAGGAAAATGCACTGCATTCCAAAATGCCGAAGATCATGCTCCTGTGCGAGGATCCTGCTCGCCCGGAGAATGGTCAGTGCATCTCCGAACCAGACGTTGACCCGGTTTTCAGACGCAAGCCGGAAGATGTCCTCGGTGTCGTCCTGCAGCTCTGAGGTCCAGGCCTGCATGCCGTACAGACGAAGGCTCTTGGCAAGGATCTCACCGACCCCTCTGCCCTGGGAATTCTGCAGGAGAACCTGTATGCGTCCCTCTCCGGGATTGATCACCGTATGCATCCCACGCGGGAGAAAATCAAGGATCTTCTGAATGTCCATCTGGCTGAAAAACACTCTTTTTTTCTGTCCGACAGAGCCCGAACTGAAAAAAGTGACCGGCCTTTCTATCTTGCTCTGCGAGGTGCACAACAATCGGTACGGGTTGCTCTCGAGGTCGGTGGAAGTGGTAAAGGGAAGCTTTTCCAGGTCCTGCAGACAGCGGATATCCTCCGGAGCTACCCCTGCCGCGGAATAAAGTCTGCGATAAAACGGACTCTCTTCCGAGACCAGCTTCACAGTCTTCTGCAGCTGCCAAAGCCGATAGGCATCAAAAAGCCTGTCGGATACAGGATTGTCGCAGGTACCGGTTAAAGCAAGGAATTCACGGTCCTCCGCGATGCGCTTTTCACACAGTTCATAGAGCCCACTTTGAAGAGACTGGCTCATTATCCGATACCCGGGAAGAGTTTCCCGCCTCCGCAGCTGCTGAGATACTTACTGCACAGAGGAAGCAGTCTGCCGTCCTTCTGGATAATCTGAATGGAGCAGCGCCTGACTCGCAGCAGATCGATATTCCATGCATCCTGAAAAGCCATTCCGCCGATCGTAAGCATCCTTGTACGGCTCGGCATCCAGGTGTTGCGGAGTACTTTCCTGACACGGCTGGCACACTGGCCTTCCACGCAGCGGGAAGAGAAGGGTTCTGACAGGCTCCAGAGGGTGTCGTCACGGTCTACCAGATAACAGGCATTGAAACTGCATTGGGGGTGTTCATAACTGCAGGGCCCGAAGTCTCCTTTGGAGATGTCCTCACATTGGTCCGCGAGCCTTCGGATCAGCTCCGGGATTGTAACTCTTTTCCGGAGATTCTCCGGATAGATGCCGAAATAACTAATCGGCTGCAGATAGACGCCCTTTACCGTCGGAACCTGCGCTTTGGCGTAGCGGACGATCTCTCCAAGCTCTCCGTCGTTTTCACCCGCGATCACACAGACGACCAGCACCACGGCAAGGCCCGCCTCTTTGCAGTTGGCTACGGCCTTTTTCTTCTCCTCCAGAAGACTGCGTCCGTACTTTACCTGATAGGCCCGGTCCGTTACGCCGTCGAAGCCAAGATAAACCGTGGTAATACCCGCCTCCCTGAGCTGGCGGCAGTAGGAGACGTTCTCAGAAAGACGGATTCCGTTCGTATTTAGCTGGATGTAGTCAAATCCGATATTGTGCGCAAGCCGCACCAGAGCGGGGAGATCCTCCCGCACGGTAGGCTCCCCGCCACAAAATTCCAGCAGCGCGTCCTCTCCGGCACGCTCCCGATAGCTTCGCAGCAGCTTCTCGCATTCCTCCAGCGATGGCTCGTAAATCGTCTCCTGCCGGTCTCTGGTGAAGCAGACAGGACAGTTCATGTTACAGCGGTTTGTCGTCATCAGTGCGGCGGAGGAAGGGCTCTGACAGGATTCGCAGGTAAAATCTGCTCCTGACAGCTGAGCCTCCAGCTGTTCCTCTGTCAAGGGCCATGTTTCAGGTGGACAGCCTCCTCTGCTCATCCACTGCAGAAACCCTTCTCGGTTGTCCTGCCAGATCAGTGTTTCAAATCTGCCGTGATCAGAACAGACTTTCTCCATGTAAATCCCGTCGGGATGCTCTGTAAGTTCTGCGGGAAGCTCCTTAAGACAGACCGGGCAGACGCTTCTTGTTTTGCAGATCGGATTCATTGACTCATTTTCCGGAGAGCATTTCTTCCGCAGGGGAGACCTGCTCAGCTACATAGTCCGATTCCAGATACTGCACGCCACATTCCGGACAGCGCAGACCCTCCGCTTTTGGCAGGTTGAATTTACCGTATTTCACGGAGATATCGAGGACCTTCTCCATCTCAACCCTGCAGGTGTAGCATTTCCATTTGCTTGGCTTACCCATTATGATTCTCCATTTTCTTCCAGTACATCGTCCGGAAAGACGAGCGTGTGACTATATACATCAAGCACCTCAACCTCGCTCCCGCTGACTGAGTACTCCACATAAGCCGTAAATTTGCCGATACGTTTCCGGGCAAGGTAGTGCTCTTCTCCTTCAATATAGAGCTTTTTACCGCTGGACTCTGCAAATACGACTACTTCCTGCACGTCCTCTTCCCGGATCCCGCGCTCTTCCATAAGCCCCGCGATTTCGTCGCTGATGATGAGCTCGTATTTCTGCTCCGCTGTCTGTTCCTCTGCATTGCGTTCTGCTGTATTCCGATCAGAAACAGCAGGGCTGACAGCCTTCTCTTTATCAGACTGATCCGCTTCTGCAGAGGCATTCAGACCGAGCGAGGCAAGCAGCGTCGTGCCGGCAATCGCCGCGCTTCCTTTCAGAAAAGTTCTGCGCGATATTTCGCTCATGTTCCACCGCCCCTTTCATCCTGTACTGAAAAAATTATAGAATAAGGTTTTTCCATCTGTCAAGAAAAAACGTTTGAAATGCTGCAAAAAAGTCATATACAATCAGGAATCAGCAAACTATTTCGGAAAACGTCTATCACGTTAAACATGGCGATGTTTTTTTGGAAATGCACTTGCAAGCATGAAGACATTATGTTAAAATTTGAATTAAATATATGATCCAAATTGAATGATTTTTACAACAAATTGCCGTTATTTTAGTGGTTATTTTCAGTTTGGATCAAGTTTATACGCTATAATTCGTGAGTTTTTTGAATTATCAGGCTAATTTGTTTTTTATTAATACTCTGTTTTTTGTATAAAGCAAACCCTTTGTGCTTTGAAGTTTTCTTCTTCGCACAGGCTGTAATTATACAGTCAAGAAAAAGCTTCCTGTCGGGAGTCCGGGACAGAGGAAAAGAAGGAGCGTTTGACAGAGAATGATCGTTTCCTGGATGACAACAAACAAATGCAATCTCCGCTGTAAACACTGTTACCAGAATGCCGGAGAGAGCCGGGCTGAAGAGCTAACGACCGCCGAAGCACGGGAATTGATTGACGGGATTGCCAGGGCAGGCTTCCGGATCATGATCTTCAGCGGCGGCGAAGCTCTGCTTCGGCCGGATATACTGGAACTGGTCTCCTATGCTTCCTCGAAAGGACTACGGCCAGTCTTCGGAACTAACGGTACACTGCTCACGCCGGAGAAGGTCCGTGCGCTGAAGTCCAGCGGAGCGGCGGCCATGGGCATCAGTCTTGACAGTCTGGACCGTGAAAAACATAACGCCTTCCGGGGGGATGAAACCGCATTCGACCGCACCCTGCAGGGGATGGAGAACTGCCGGGAGGCAGGGCTTCCTTTCCAACTGCATACAACCGTCATGGACTGGAACCGGGATGAGATCTGCGACGTAATCGATTTTGCCGTAGAAAAGGGGGCCATGGCCGCCTACCTGTTTTTCCTGATTCCGGTTGGCCGCGGGGTGTTTATTGAGGATTCTGCTCTCGAAGTTCGTGCATACGAGGAACTGTTGCAGCGTATCATGATGAAGCAGAAGGAGATCCCGATCCCCATCAAGCCGACCTGTGCACCTCAGTTCACCCGCGTGGCAAAGCAGCTTGGCGTTACGCTCGACCGGCGCTTTACCAGGGGTTGTCTTGCAGGACTCACTTACTGCATTGTCAGTCCTGTCGGCATGGTCCGTCCTTGCGCGTACATGACCGAGGAGGCCGGCAGCATCCGGGAGAAGCCCTTTGACGAAATATGGAGAGACAGCGAACTCTTCGCTTCTTTGCGCAGCCGAAATTACGGAGGCTACTGCAGAGCCTGCGGCTATCAGGATATCTGTGGCGGCTGCCGTGCGCGTGCGGCCTATTATCATAACGGCGACTATATGGCCGCAGACAGCTACTGTGCCTACGGGCTTCAGATGCAGGAGGCATAAATAATGCTCAGTCTCACCAAAATGCTGATCGGCGACACCTATTCCGGTGATGAACTGCGTTACACCGCAAACGCCTTCTCTCAGACCGATGGGGTGGCGGAGGGCCGCGGCCCGGTTGTCGCCTGGAACTATACCCGCACCTGCAATCTTCACTGCCGCCACTGCTATTCTCGCTCGGAGAACCGGCGTTATGAGAATGAACTGAATACCGAGGAAGCTCTTCGTCTGATCGATGATCTGGCGGATTTCCACGTGCCCGCACTGCTCTTCAGCGGCGGGGAGCCGCTCTGTAGGGCGGATTTTCCCATACTAGCGGGACATGCGATCGAACGCGGCATCCGCGTGACGCTCTCGACAAACGGAACGCTGATCACCCCGGAACTCGCGGAGCGTATCCGCTCACTTGGGATCAGCTATGTCGGCATCAGCCTGGACGGAATGCCGGAAACAAACGACCGGTTCCGTGGAATGCAAGGTGCATATGAACGTGCACTGAATGGAGTGCGCAACTGCCGCCGGATCGGGCAGCGCGTCGGCTTCCGTTTTACCCTGAACCGGAACAACGTCAACGACGTTTCAGGGATCCTGGATGTTCTGGAGCGGGAGGACGTGGACCGCATCTGCTTTTATCATCTGGTCTATTCCGGTCGCGGCAGCACCATGCAGCAGGAGGATCTCAGCCCGCAGCAGACCCGAGACGTCCTGGACCTTATCATCGACCGCACACTTGATTTTCACCGCCGCGGTCTGAAAAAAGAGGTCCTCATGGTGGATAACCATGCAGACGGCCCCTATCTCTTCCTGAAATTCCGCGATTCCGATCCTGAGCGCAGCGCCGCCATCTACCGTCTGCTCCGCCGCAACGGGGGCAACCGTTCCGGGATGGCTTTTGCCAACATCGATGCCGAGGGCAACGTGCATCCGGACCAGTTTACCCAGCAGCATACGCTCGGCAACGTACGGGAGCGCCCCTTCAGTGAAATCTGGACAGACAGAAACATTCCGCTTCTGGCGGGCCTGAAGGATCGGCAGTCCCTTCTGTCTGAGACCTGTCGTAAATGCAGCTGGCTCTCTGTCTGCAACGGTAATTTCCGTTCCCGTGCAGAAGCCGTAAGCGGAGATTTCTGGGGCTTTGACCCCGCATGCTACCTGACCGAAGAGGAGCGCAGCCTCCCCGTTCCGGCGCAGCTCTGATTACGCTCCGATGAGAGAACTGGACAGCACAGATCGGGCCCTCCTGAATCTGCTCCAGGAGGGAATTCCTCTTACTGAGGAACCTTATCGGGACCTGGGTGAGCTGCTGGGCGGACTGTCCGCACAAGAAGTGATCACACGTATCGCCGGGCTCAAGGAGGACGGCTGGATCCGTCGTTTTTCCGGCTTTTTTCATGCTGCCGCACTCGGATACCACTCTCTCCTCTGCGCTATGCAGGTTCCGGAGGAGCATGTAGAAGAGATGGCTGCTCTGATTCGGACAATCCCCGGAATCACGCACAATTATCTCCGGGAACATGAGCTTAATATGTGGTTTACGCTTTCCTGCCGCAGGCAGGAGGATCTTGACCAGGTAATCGGACGCCTGGAATCCACCGGCTGGACGGATCGGGTCTACCGTTTTGAACGCTTACGGCAGTTCAAAATCCATGCCGCATTTGACGTAAGAGAGGAAGGACCATGAATCCGCCACTGACAGACAGACAGGTTGACCTGATCCGCTTGCTTCAGGATGAGTTTCCTCTCTGTGAGAGACCGTTTGACGTTCTCGGCCACGCCCTCGGAGTGAGCGGGGAACAGGCACTCGAGATGACGAGGGAGCTTCAGCGACAGGGCCGGCTCAAACGGATAGCGGCTGCGCTGTACCACCGTAATATCGGCTACACAGTCAATTCCATGCTTGTCTGGGACGTTCCTGAAGAACGCGTTTCCGAAGCCGCAGCCGCTGTCACTGAGTTTCCGCAGGTCACGCACTGTTACGTCCGCAGACGAAGCCCTCAATTTGATTACAACCTCTACACCATGGTGCATGAACGCTCAGAGGTCCGTTTTCTTCAGTTACTGGAGGAGATGGAACGCCGCATACGACCGGTCAGATATTCAAGTCTCCGGTCACTTCGTGAGCTGAAAAAAACAGGCATGAAGTATTTCTCAGAGGAAAGTGGTGACCTGATATAAACTCCACCGTCAACACAGCGCTCGTTCTGGTCGGGCACGGGTCAACCGGTTTTGAGGACCAGTCATATATCCGTTTTCGGGACGGATTGCGAAGGTCCTTCCCGGAGACCTATCTCGTGATGCTATACGGAGAACCCTCCGTTCAATCTCTGTTGCCGATTCTTTTCGGAAAAAAGATTTCACACGTCTTACTGTTTCCGCTCTTTCTGTCGCCCGCTTCCCATGTCGCCCGTGACATAGCGGCCGAAGGGGCTGCTCTGAGAAGCGCCTTCACGGCGGCCGGCATCCAGTCGGAAATGCTAGGCCACGGCCTTTTGGAATCTCCAGAGATCTGTGACGCGATCGGTGCACTATGTCTCAAAAGGATAGGGCAGGTGTTAGAGCCTGAAGCATAAACGGAGTCGGAAGTGTTCTGTTTTTGCAGCGTGAAATGTAGTGTGCCGTTTAAAAACCGGCTACGTCGAATGCACCCGGTGCTGTCCCCGCAGCTTTTCTATTCCCGGCAATGTCGGCGGTGTCGTACATATCCAGACAGCGGCATCGGTTTTCCGAAAGGACATTGCCAATTCTGGAGGAGTTTATATGTCCGTGCAGATGGCTGGCATTGATCACAACCTGGCAAGCCTGGACGTCAGAAGCATTTTTTCCTTCACAAAAAAGCTTATGGAGCAGGCGTACGAGGACTTCCGGGCGCTCCCTGCGGTGGAAGGCTGCGTGATCATCTCTACCTGCAACCGGATGGAGATCTGGTTCAGTGTTCCGGAGGAAGAGGAGCTTTCACCGGTTCCGCTGATCTGCGGGTTTCTTCATGTCGACCCGGTTCGGTACGCTCCGTTTTTTGTGGAGCGGAAGGAGCAGGAGGCCGTTGACCATCTGTTTCGTCTGGCGGCCGGATTGGAATCCAGAATCGTCGGTGAGGACCAGATCATTACCCAGGTCGGGGAAGCCTTAGCCTTTGCCAGAAGCTGCTATGCTACGGACCACTGCCTGGAGGTGCTGTTCCGTCTGGCGGTAACCGCCGGGAAACGTATCAAAACCGAGACCAACCTGTCCACAGCCGACCATTCCGTGATTCACGCGGCCTTGAGGATGCTGGCGGACGAGGGCATCACCGTGGCCGACAGGCACTGCCTGGTCATAGGAAACGGAATGATGGGTCGGCTGGCAGCGCAGGCTCTGCTGGACCACGGTGCGGAGGTGACCGTCACCGTCCGTCAGTACCGCAGCGGTGTGGTCGACATTCCTCTCGGCTGCCGGCGCATTAACTATGATGAACGACTGTCCGTTCTGCCAGAATGCGACTTGGTCGTCAGCGCCACCAGCAGTCCGAACTATACTCTGCGCTATCAGGATCTGTGCGGTATGAAGACGGGGCATCCCATACGTATGATAGATCTTGCGGTACCACGTGATATGGATCCGGAGATCGCTTCTCTGGATGATTTCACCCTTTACGACATCGACTCCTTTCACATCGATCTGCATTCTGAGAAGCTCCGGATCAATCTCGCCAGAGCGGAGGAAATCCTCCGGGAAGAACAGGAACGTTTCAACGCCTGGTATGAGTGCAGGGAATACATTCCCCGGATCCAGGAGCTCAAAGCCCGAGCAGGGTCGGATGTCGGCAACAGAATGAACCCTTTCTTCCGCTGCACCGCACTGCAGGAGGAGGAAAAGGCAGAGTTGCGCCTGGAAGTGGAGGGCGCTGCTGCCAGGATGATGAATCATCTTCTGTTCAGCCTGCGTGAAAGACTGACCGACCGTGAATTCCGGGACTGTCTGGATGCGATGGAAAAAGCATTCAACGAGTAACGATACAGAAGAAAGAAGGCATTGAAATGGATCTGACCCAAAGACCGAGAAGACTGCGCGGCAGTGAGTCTATCCGCAGGATGGTAAGGGAAACCCGGATGGACCCCGCGTCGCTGATTTATCCCATGTTCGTGATGGATGGGGAAAACCACGTAACAGAAATCCCGTCCCTTCCCGGCCAGTACCGCTATACGGTAGACCGGATGTCGGAGGAGCTGGAGCGGCTGAGCCGTGCCGGCGTCAGCAACGTGATGCTGTTTGGGATTCCGGCAGAGAAGGACAGCGTGGGCAGCCAGGCCTACGCGGAAGACGGCGTGGTGCAGCGCGCACTCAGGAAGGCGAAGGAGCAGTTCCCGGATCTGTTTCTGATCACGGACGTATGTATGTGCGAGTATACCTCCCACGGCCACTGCGGTGTTCTGCACGGCCATGACGTCGACAACGACCAAACTTTGGAGCTGCTGGCGAAAACTGCCCTGTCCCATGTCCGGGCAGGAGCCGATATGGTCGCCCCTTCCGACATGATGGACGGACGTATCCGGGCGATCCGGGAATGCCTGGATGCAAACGGCTTTTACGGTCTTCCGATCATGTCCTATGCAGTCAAGTACGCCTCCTCTTTTTACGGGCCCTTCCGTGAGGCTGCAGGTTCTGCGCCTTCATTCGGCGACCGGAAGAGCTATCAGATGGATTTCCATAACCGCCGGGAAGGCCGGAAAGAGGCCCTGCTTGACGTCGCCGAGGGCGCGGATATCGTGATGGTCAAGCCCGCCATGTCCTATCTCGACTTGGTAAGAGACGTGCGGGAGATCGTCGACGTTCCTGTAGCAACATACAGCGTAAGCGGAGAGTATGCCATGGTAAAAGCCGCCGCGCAGCAGGGCTGGATCGATGAGGAAAAGATCTTCTGTGAGATGGCGGTCTCCGCCTACCGCGCAGGTGCGGACATCTACCTGAGCTACTATGCCAAGGAGCTTGCGAAATTTATGAGAGAAGGGAGAATCGGTTGATGGTGTCTTCTGAGGACCTGTTCCGCCGGGCAAAGGAGTGCATCCCCGGCGGCGTGAACAGTCCGGTGCGCGCTTTCGGTTCTGTCGGCATGACGCCCCGCTTTATCCGTAAAGGCCTGGGAGATCGCATCTGGGACGTTGACGGCAGAGAATACATCGATTATATCGGCTCCTGGGGCCCCATGATACTGGGCCACAGCCACCCGGCAGTGGTCGAGGCGGTCGGGAAGGCCGTCGCGGACGGCCTGAGCTTCGGCGCGGCGACCGAACGGGAAGTGGAGATGGCAGAGCTGATCTGCAGTCTGGTTCCTTCCATTGAGATGGTCCGCATGGTAAATTCCGGCACAGAGGCGGTGATGAGTGCCGTACGGCTTGCCAGGGGCTATACCGGCAGAGACAAAATCATCAAGTTCTCCGGTTGTTACCACGGTCACTGCGATGCTATGCTGGTCAAAGCTGGCTCCGGCCTGATGACCCAGGGCATCCCCGGCAGTGCCGGAGTCCCGGAGGCCTGCTCGCGCGACACGCTCTGCGCCGTGTTCAACGATACGGAGTCGGTAGAGGGACTATTTGAGGCCAATCCCGGAGAAATAGCCGCCGTCATCGTAGAGCCGGTCGGCGCCAATATGGGCGTTGTACCGCCTGCAGATGGCTTTCTGGAGTGCCTGCGCTCCCTATGTGACCAGAACGGCAGCCTGCTCATTTTTGACGAAGTAATTACCGGCTTCCGTCTGGCACCCGACGGCGCGCAGGGCTATTACCATGTACGCCCGGATCTGAGCACCTTCGGCAAAATCATCGGTGGTGGCATGCCGGTCGGCGCCTATGGTGGCCGACGCGAGATCATGGAACATGTGGCTCCATGCGGACCGGTTTATCAGGCCGGCACTCTTAGTGGCAACCCTGTTGCCATGGCGGCCGGTCTTGCCCAGCTAAGGGTCCTGAAGGACACGCCGGATTTCTATGGGAAGTTGAATGGAGTCGGTGACTGCTTTTTCGGGGAGCTGAAGCAGCTCGCCGGACAGGCTCAGATTCCGTGCCAAGTGAACCATGTGGGCTCCCTCGGTTGTCTGTTCTTTACAGAGCAACCCGTGTACGATTATGCCTCCGCTCAGACAAGTGATACCGTCCGGTACACTGCATATTTCCGCCACATGATGGACCGTGGCATCCTTTTGGCTCCGTCACAGTTCGAGGCGGTCTTCCTGTCCTCCGCCCACAGCGACGCGGACCTGGATAGAACACTGGAAGCGGTGAGGGACTTCTTCCGATGAAGAAGATCGTCATCGGAAGCAGAGAGAGCCGGCTCGCCGTTGCGCAGAGCATGACTGTGGTCGATGCCCTCCGGCAGGCTCTGCCCGGAGTCGAAGTCTCCCTGCTGACCATGAAAACCACCGGCGACCGGATTCTCGACCGGACACTGGACCAGATCGGTGGAAAGGGCCTGTTTGTCAAGGAGCTGGATATTGCTCTGAGGGAAGGCAGGGCCGATCTGACGGTGCACAGCCTGAAAGACCTGCCCATGGATCTGCCGTCCGATCTGCCTATAGTCGCCATGTCCCGGAGAGAGGATCCTCGTGACGTGCTGGTTCTCCCGGATGATATCACTGAGCTGGATCCTGCCCTTCCCATCGGCTCCTCAAGCCTCCGGCGTGCGCTGCAGCTGAAGTGTCTCTATCCAGGCTGGGAGATCCGGCCAGTACGGGGCAATCTCCAGACCAGGCTGAACAAACTTGACAGCGGGCAGTATGCTGCACTGGTGCTAGCGGCTTCCGGCCTGAAGCGCCTGGGCCTTGCCCACCGGATCAGCCGCTATTTTACCGTTGACGAAATGATCCCTGCAGCCGGCCAAGGTATCCTTGCAGTCCAGAGCCGTAACGGAACGGTCTGGGACTGCCTGAAGGAGTATCACGATCCGGAATCCGCTGCCGCCGCTGCATGCGAGCGGGCGTTTGTCCGGGAGCTGAACGGAGGCTGCAGCTCTCCCGTCTGTGCCTATGCAGCGGTGAACAATGATCAAATCTCACTGCGTGGGCTGTACTATGAGGAAGCCGCCGGGACGTATCGTATAGGTGAATCCAAGGGCTCTGTCGTGGATGCGGAGGAACTAGGCCGTGCGCTGGCACGCTCGCTGTGTAAAGGAAGGTCGTAACGGAATGGGTGGAATGGTTTGGCTGGTCGGAGCCGGCCCAGGGGATCCGGGGCTCTTCACATTGCGAGGCAAAGAGGTCCTGGAACAGGCGGAGGTCGTCGTTTACGACGCTCTGGTCGGTCCGGGCGTACTGAGCATGATCCCGGAGACGGCCAGACTGATCTATGCTGGAAAGCGCTCCGGAAACCATACACTCGTGCAGGAAGAAATCAACCGCATCCTGCTAGAGGAAGCGCAAAAGGGGTATCGCGTTGTCCGCCTGAAGGGCGGAGATCCATTTCTTTTCGGCCGTGGTGGAGAAGAACTGGAGCTACTTCGGGAACACGGGATTCCCTTTGAAGTGGTCCCAGGCGTTACGAGCGCACTTGCCGTCCCGGCATACAACGGCATCCCGGTTACACACAGAGACTTTTGTTCCTCCGTTCATATTATTACCGGGCACAGGCGGTCGGATAATACCGACGACCTTGATTTCGACGCGCTGGTGCGTGGTGAGGGAACGCTGGTTTTCCTGATGGGCGTCAGGGCTTTGCCTGATATCTGCACGGGCCTTCTTGAGGCCGGTATGCCGCCGGATACCCCGGCTGCTGTTCTTGAAAACGGAACTACTTCCCGTCAGAGACGGGTTATAGCGACAGTCAGTACACTGCCGGAAGCCAGCGCCCGATCCAGTATTCAGCCACCCGCTGTAATTGTGGTTGGGCCGGTCTGTGCTTTGGCAGAGCAGTTCTCCTGGTATGAAAAACGCCCTCTGGCGGGCATCAGAGTTCTTGTAACACGGCCGAAAGAGCTGATTTCAGGCCTTTCTTCCATGTTACGACGGCAGGGCGCGGAGGTACTGGAATACCCCGCCATTTCTACGGAGCTCACTGAGGACCGGGAAACCCTTGATGCTGCGATCCGGAAGCTCGAGCAGGGCGAATTCGATTGGCTGGTGTTTACCAGCCCCAGCGGCGTAAGAATCTTTCTGGAACAGATGACGGAACGTTGTGATCTTCGCGCCCTCGCAGGCGTCAGACTTGCTGCGATCGGGCGGGGGAGTGAGAAGGAGCTTCGGAAGTATGGCCTGAAGGCAGACTTTATTCCGTCGGTGTATGACGGGCGGACACTCGGAGCAGAGCTCGCAGGTCTTTGCCACACGGGCGAGAGGATCCTGATTCCCAGAGCCGCTGCCGGTAATCCGGAACTTCTCGATGAGTTGAGCAGAGGCGACCATTTGATGGTCACGGACCTGGCTCTTTATCAAACGTTGCACAGAGCACCCCGGATCATGGAGGAGACTGGGTTCCTTCAGCGGGAGAATGTGGATTTTGCCGTTTTCACTAGTGCATCCACTGTGAGAGGCTTTGTGGAAAGCGCCCATGGGATCGATCTGACCGGGGTGCGCGCCGTGTGCATAGGCCGGCAGACGCAGCGGGAGGCAGTCCGATTCGGAATGCGCACCTGGGTGGCCGCCGAAGCTACGCTGGAGTCCCTAGTCGCCTGTGTGAAACAGGCTGCCTCGGAGCTGGGCCTGTGTGAACACTAAGGTCGCTGCGTCGCATTCCATCCGAAGAATGATAGTGAAAGGAACTGCTCAAACATGGCCTTTTTTCCTGTTTTCATCGAATGGGAGGACGTCCCTTGCCTGATTGCCGGTGGAGGCCCAGTCGCATTTCATAAAGCGGAGCTGCTCTACTCACAGGGGGCTGACGTGACGGTGGTCGCGCCGACCATTTGCCCCGAACTGCAGGCGCTGCCGGTCCAAGTGCACCTAAGGAAGGTGGCGAAGGAGGATGTGAGCGGAAAGCGTCTTGTGGTGGACGCCACAGGCGATGCAGACACTGCCATGCTGTTGCAAAGGGTCTGCAGGGAACAGCACATACCCTTTAACAGCGCATCCCGGGCAGAAGGCGGAACAGCGGTCTTCCCCGCAGTTTACCGGGAGGGCCGAACCATGCTGGCCGTATCCGGTCTGGGTGCAAGTCCTGCTGCAAGCGCGATGCTGCGCGACCTTCTGGCGGAGCACATCCCCGCATGCATGGATGAGATTCTGGACGCAATGGCAGAATTGCGGACGCTCTCCAGGGAAGCTTTCGATAACCAGCCGGTGCGCAGTCAGTTTCTGCACCGTTGCCTGGACGAGATGATGCGGCAGCAGCGTGCTCTTCGTCCGGAAGAGGTGCTGCAGATTCAGCATGACATGGAGGAGAACCCCATCGACGGTCCTTCAACAGAGAAAAAGCCCTGAAACATGGCATGAAACAACAATGGTGCAGACCGGAAAGGTAACTCCATGCTTCATAAAAAAGACCTGCTGATTGTTGCAGGAGCCGTTTGGCTGATTGCAGGAATCAATGTACTGCGGATTGGAATTCTGACTTATCGGGACTATCATTCTCTGGTAAATTATCTGCTCTCCGTGGTTGTGTTCCTTCTGTTCCACTTTATGGTATTCGGCAGACTGGTCAAAAAGCATACTGCCAGGATGCTCGGCTATGCACAGGACAAGCAGCCTATTTATCGCTTCCTGGACTTGAAGGCCTTTCTGATCATGGTGGTGATGATCGGAGGGGGGATTCTGATCAGGCGCTTCGAACTGCTTCCGCTCCATTTTATCGCCGTCTTCTATACAGGGCTCGGAACGGCTCTGACGCTTGCCGGGATTCTTTTCCTGGTACAGCGCTTCAAATAGTGAGAGACCGGTATCACTTCTGCACGGATTCATGATCCAGGTCAGCAAAGTTAGTGGGTACATGGGATGAAATCAGTTTCCCGAAAGACAACAGATTGATTTCGTTCCATCCAAGTATTGTTGTAAGTAAGTAGTAGAGTAAGTAGTGTATGCGATAACAGAGAATAAGGAGGCGATTGATTGAAAAAAACCGTGTCAATGTTCCTTTCAGTCTTGTTGTTTCTGACGCTTGCCGTGACTGCCTCTGCAGCCGAGCCCGCCAAGAAGGTAGAGACCAAATCCGGCGTTACAGTCATACATGCCGCAGACTGGAAAGAACAGTTCCCCGAACAGTATGAGACCTGGCTTCAGAACAGCGAGAACGACGAGATCACAGACTACCTGGAAGAGTATCCCTATCTCCGCACTCTGTATGAGGGCTACGGCTTTGCCATTGACTATGGCTCCGCCCGCGGTCACTACTACGACGTCCAGGACATCGAAGCCACCGGACGGCCGCATCCGCTGGCCAACTGCTGGACCTGCAAGACACCCGACTTCACCAACATGGTAAACGAGGAGGGCATCTCCGCCTACTCCAAAGACTGGACCGAGGTCCAGGCGCAGATCACCGAGGGCATCAGCTGCTACACCTGCCACGCCAATACCCCCGGCGAGATCACCATCACCCACACCTACTGGATCGACGCCGTCGGGGAGGACTTTGACAGCATCGCCCCGGCGAACCTCGCCTGCGGCCAGTGCCACAACGAGTATTACTTCGCGCCCGACACCAAGGCGACCACCATCGCCCACAACAGCCTGGACACCATGCACCCCGACTACATCCTGGCCTACTTCAACGACGGCGCAAACTTCTCCAACGGCCAGCCCTTCTCCGACTGGACCAATCCCCGCACCGGCGTCAAACAGATCAAGGTGCAGCACCCCGAGTTTGAGACCTTCCTCGGCGCCGGCAGCCCGCATGCCGGTGACTTCACCTGCGCCGACTGCCACATGCCGGACGCCGTCTCCGAGGACGGGACGCCCTATCACAGCCACAACATCATCAGCCCCCTGGATAACCCCGAGCTCATCGAGAACACCTGCTCCCGGTGCCACGCCGACCTTGTGAGCGAGGTGCACGCCGTGCAGGCAAAGGTCGAGGACCTCACCTACGGCGTCGGCTACCAGCTCGAGTACCTGACGGAGCTGCTGGCCAGGGCGGTCGAGAGCGGGATGTACACGGACGAACAGCTCGCGCAGATCCGCGCGCTGGCCCGCGACGCCCAGTTCTACTGGGACTTCGTGTTCGTTGAGAATGCCGAGGGCGCGCACAACCCGGCCCTCACCTACGAGTGCCTTGACAAGGCGGCCGCCTGCGCCGACCGGGCGCTGAAGCTGCTGCAGGCGCTCACGTGCTGAGGCCGCGGGGCCAAAACCGCATAAAAACTGAGCTGCCCGCCCGGATGGGCGGGCAGCTCGCCTGTTAAGACGACTCGAAAAGGGGCCTGTTCCGTGAAAAAAGTATTCAACTATCTGCGCTCCATGCGCTTCGGCATCCTGCTGCTGGTGCTCATCGCCGCCTGCTCCGTTGTCGGCACGCTGATCCCGCAGGGGCGGGAGATCGCCTGGTATGCGCAGACCTATCGCTCCTTCCACGGGGTGATCCTCCTGCTCCGGCTCAACCGCGTGTTTGAGAGCTGGTATTTCATCACGCTGCTGGTGCTGCTGTGCCTGAACCTGACGCTGTGCTCCGTGCTGCGCATTTTCCGGGTCGTGCGCGGCGCGAAGACCGAGGTCGAACGCGCCGCCCGCCTGCCGGATACGGTCCGCCTCAGCCCCGAGGGCGTCGAAAATCTGCGGGAGCATCTGCGGGAGCAGCACTTCAAAACAGAGACATGCGGCGGGGCCGAGATCTTCCGGCGCCACAGCTTCGGGCGCTACGGCAGCTTCCTGACCCATCTGTCCATCCTGCTGACGGTGATCTTCGGGGCGCTGGCGCTCTATACGCCCACGGTGCAGGACATCCCGTGCATGCCGGGGGAATCCGTGGTGCTGGAGGACGGGACGGAGATCCGCGTCTTCGACTTTCATATCGCCGACGAGACGGGCCGCCTGGACTACCGCAGCCGCGTACAGATCGCCCTGCCGGACGGGCGCAGCAGCGAGATCGCCGAGCTCTGGGTCAACCACCCCTTCTCCTTCGGCTCCTGGAAGCTTTTTCAGCAGAGCTTCGGCACGGCGGGCTCCCTCACGGTCACGGACCCCGCCACCGGCGGCAGCGACGTCTTCTATCTCACCGAGCAGAGCTTCCTCTCTGCCGACGGGCGCAGCGGCCTCATGTATGACACGCTCTACCCCGACTATGTGCGCAGCCCGGGCGGCGAGGTCACGCTCATCACCATCACCGAGGGCACGTATCCCAATCCCATCTATCAGGTCGAGGTGATCAGCGACGGCGTGAATACCCCGGCGCTGGCGGTCCCGGGGGATGAGCTGGAGGTCCTGGGCCTGCGCTTTGCCTTCAACGACCCCGTCGAATACCCCGGCCTGCGCGTCAAGCATGTCTCCCGCCTCTGGAACGGGATGCTGGTGGCCGCCTTTGCGCTGATGGTCGCGGGGCTCACCGTCACCTTCTTTTATGAGCCCGCGCTGATCAGGCTGGACGCGGACGGCTATGCCGTCGGCGGCCCGAAGCCCGAGCGCATGCGCGTCGAGCTGGGCGAGCTCTTCGGGGAATACGAAACGGACAGCGGAGAAAAAGAAAGGGCTGAGTAAAAAAATGAAAACACTGTTTTTTGCGGCCTTCGCGCTCTATGCGGCGGCGGTCATCCTGCAGTTTAGCGGGACGGCGTTCAGAAAAGAGAAGCTGACAAAGCTCGCGTGGTTTGTCTTCCTCGGGGCTTTCGCGGTGCACACGGGCTTTCTTATCGCGCGCGGCATCGCGGCAAAGCGCCTGCCGCTTTCAAACCAGTTTGAGTTTGCCAACGCCTTTGCATGGGGCGTTGCGCTGATGCTGATCGTGATGCGCGGCCGGCTCAGAACGGACTGGCTGTCGGTGGTGGCCATGCCGGCGGCGCTGCTGGTGATGACCTATGCGGCCCTGCAGCCCATGGAGATCCGGGACCTCATGCCCGCGCTGCGCAGCGGCTGGTTTGGGGTGCACATCGGCTCGGCGGTGCTCAGCTACGCGGCCTTCGTCATTGCGGGCAGCATCGGCCTGCGCTACCTGCTGGCGCTCCGGAAGGGAGACGCCGACAAAAAGGCGCTCTCGCAGATGGACTTTCTGAGCTATCGCATGGTGGCCTTCGGCTTTCTGTTTCTGACGATCGTGATCGTCTCCGGCGCCATCTGGGCCGAGCAGGCCTGGTCGTCCTTCTGGAGCTGGGATCCCAAGGAGGTCTGGGCGCTGATCACCTGGATCATCTACGCGGTGTTTCTGCACCTGCGCGTGCGCGGCCGGCTCAGGGGCAAGGCGCTGGCCTGGTATCTTGTGATCGCGGTGCCGGTGGTGTTCTTCACCTTCGCGGGCGTCAACACCCTGATGCACGGCATGCATACCTACGGCTGAGCCCGCGCAGGCGGCCGGCCCCGAGGACCCCGGGCACTCCCGCAGCAGCGGCGCGGGACTGCCCGGGGCCTTCGTTTTTCCCGGACCGCGGCGAAAAAACGGGGAAAGCCCCCGCGGCGGCGTTTCTCGGTAAATTTTTACAAAGCGCGGCAGGTCCGGCACCCGAATTTCTGTGCCCGCGGGCACGGAAAAAACTTGTTGCACGCCGGGGATTGCTGTATAATATGCGCGTTCAAACGTACAAGAGACAAGGAGGAACTATTATGGAGCAAGCAAGACGTCCCGAGACCATGGCGCGCATCACGACGCCTGCCCTGGCCCAGGCTTTTATCGACGAGCAGCTGGCGGCCCTGCGCGCACAGATCGGCGACAGGAAGGTGCTGCTGGCGCTCTCCGGCGGGGTGGACTCCTCCGTCGTTGCGGCCCTGCTCATCCGTGCTGTCGGCAGACAGCTGGTCTGTGTCCATGTCAACCACGGTCTCCTGCGCAAGGGTGAGCCTGAGCAGGTCATCGAGGTCTTCCGCAACCAGATGGACGCCAACCTCATCTATGTCGACGCGGTCGACCGTTTCCTGGATGCCCTTGCGGGCGTGGCCGAGCCCGAGGCCAAGCGCAAGATCATCGGCAAGCTCTTTATCGACGTCTTCGCGGAAGAGGCAAAGAAGCTCGACGGCATCAGCTTCCTCGCCCAGGGCACCATCTATCCCGACATCCTCGAGTCCGGCCCGGTCAAGTCCCACCACAATGTGGGCGGCCTGCCCGCGGAGCTGAACTTTGAGCTGGTCGAGCCCGTCAAGTTCCTCTATAAGGACGAGGTCCGCGTAGTCGGCAAGGCGCTGGGTCTGCCCGACGGCATGGTCTACCGCCAGCCCTTCCCCGGCCCGGGCCTTGGCGTGCGCTGCGTCGGCGCCATCACCCGCGACCGCCTCGAGGCCGTGCGCGAGTCCGACGCCATCCTGCGCGAGGAGTTCCGCCTCAACGGGCTGGAGGGCAAGGTCTGGCAGTATTTCACCGTCGTGCCCGACTTCAGGTCCACCGGCATCACCGACGGCCTGCGCACCTATGAGTGGCCGGTCGTCATCCGCGCCGTCAACACCGTCGACGCCGTCACCGCCGAGGTGGCCGAGCTGGACTTCGGCCTCATGGCCCACATCGTCGACCGCATCACCCACGAGGTAAAGGGCGTAAACCGCGTCCTCTGGGACCTCACGCCCAAGCCCACCGGAACGATCGAGTGGGAATAAAAAATTTTTGGTTTTCGGTCTCGGAAAGTGCTGGTATTCCTGCATTTTCCGAGATTTCATATTTTTACTGGCTACATTTTGGCTACATGAAAGCCATTTTTTGGATCATCACGAAACTTTAATGAGTAAAAGAGAATAAGGTATTGAAAGAAGAGCATGACAGTCCTGAAGTTAAGTTGCCCAGACAAAACAGAAAGGACAAGAAGTCATCAGAT
>JAILFJ010000087.1 GCA_024697625.1 Oscillospiraceae bacterium | reverse complement strand
GAGTCCGTCCGGCTCGGCCAGATTTGCGAGGGGGCCGAAGGGGGTATTGTGGAAATCGGCGAGATTGGAAAGAAAATGGAAGGCCGCTACGAAGCAGGGAATTTCCAGAAGCAGGGGCAGAGAACTGCGCAGGGCGTAGACGGGCTTATAGGAGTGAAGGCGGTAATAGGCCTGAAGCATCATGTAGCGCTCGTCGCCCTTGAAGACCCTGTTGATATGGTAGACACCGGGGGCCATGAGCTGTTCCCGCTCGCGTTCTGCCTTCTGGATGGCATCCGCCCGGTTATACAGGGGCAGGAGCAGGAAGTTGAGGCAGAGGCTCAGCGGAATGACGGCGGCGCCGGCATTCCCGTCGACAATATGAAAGGCTACGCCGTAAACGACCTCAAAGAACAGTTCCAGCGGGCCAAACAGAAACTGATAGATTGCTTGCAGAATGGACATCTATGCTTCTCTCCAGTAATGTGAGACTTATGGGTTTGCCGGTTAAGGTTTAGGAGTTATTAAAGAAGCACCCCTGTGGCTATTTATCTCTGATCAATAGATTCCCAGGCTGCTCCAGGCGGACGTGTCGAAAATATTCTGCCCCTTGAGCGCATACCAGTTTCCTGGCCGGAAGGTGTTTCCGTCGTTGTCTTTCGGGCTGTTGAAGCTGGTGTTGAAAATATGATATTCGTCTGTATTCTTGGGCTCATTTGTGATTGCTGCCCCGGTAAAGGGGTTTATCGGCTCATCAACCAGACCATCGAGTGCCAGAAGTGGTGTGTCCGCGTTGGTCATAAACCGATCATCAACATGGAACCCGGTGCTGTCAAAGTCCTTGACCAGAAACAATGGATTGTAGGCCATGACATCTTCGGATTGATGCAGGTTTTTATCCCCGGCGCCAGCTCCGAACAGCAGATCCTCAGACTGATTCATTGCGAAACCGTGATCTGCGACGATTATCACACGCGTATTGTCATAAACGCCCTGCTCTCGAAGAAAGTCAAACCATTGTCCAAGCTGAAGGAGCGCAGCCATGTTGCACTGATAGCTTTCCATCCGGAAAGGAGTATCGGCCAATATGCTTCTCCCGTCCAGGGTAAAACGGTCTTCATGCGCTGCGTCATAATCGGAGTTATCCACATAGAGTGCCGGCTCATATTCCGGTTCCTGCAGCAGCATGACGTCGTGTGTGGTCTCGTTGTTGATCGCCAGGTAAGTATCCTGGCTTTCGTCAGAAACAAGTGTCATCTCCGGGAGAGCGCAAAGTGCGGAATACGCGTTCATGAAACCTTCATTTGTGCCGCTGGAGACAGAGCGGCCGGAGATAAACTGCGTGTGATGGAGCATGCTGCCCGTACTCTGCGTACTGAAATACTGTCCGCCTTGATAGAGGCTGGATTGCAGCACCAGAGGGGAGATCTTCATGATACTGAAACAGAAGAAATTGCGGTTCCAGATTTTCTGCCTGACGGATAGGCGCTCATCTGAATCTGCAAATTGTCCGTTTTCCGTGTTGTAGGCTTTGATGTGATCATAGCCTTCAAAGATGGAGAGATCCGGGATTTCCGTGTAACCGGCATAGGGCGGATTGCAGACCGTCACCTCATATCCCGCTTCACTGAAAAGAACAGGAAGAACTTTCAGCGCCTCATTATGCTTTTCAGCCAAGGATTCAGAAGATCTCCTGTTGAGTTCCTCGGGTGTATATTCATATCCTCCGAACAGGGCCGGGGAACCGGTGTTGGTGGCGTTTCCGAAGGAGAGGGTGTTGGGATACCAGGTAAAACCGTCAAACTGCTGCCTGAGCTCCGGCTTCTCCTGGAAGAGATAGGGAACATAGCTGCTGATCGCTCGGTCCAGCATGAAGACAATGACGTTTTTCCCATTTCTGCTGAGAGTAAAGGAGGCTTTGGCATTGGTTTCCTGATCAACCTGTTTCCTGATCTGCGGGAGCTCGGAGCGGATCCCCGTGATGTTGTATACGGACATCCCGGCAACCGCCAGAATGAGAACCGGGAAAAGGGCCTGTACAAGCTTTCTCTTCTTCAGCCATGCTGCCAGTACTACGGCCCCGCAAAGAGAGAGAACGCCAAGATTGATCAGGCATTCTTTCAGAGAATAGTGAAAGGCGATATCATACTGCAGCATCGAGGACAGGTTTCCCAGATTTGTCCCGAAGAACATGTAATCCACCACGGCGCAGACAGCAACGACGCAGATCCCGGCTTCCATGATTCGTCTGGCCCGGTTTCCTGCCAGATAATAGAACAGCATGAACCAGAGCAGAAAGGTTCCGGCAGAGAGCAAAAAAGCGCTGAGTACATAGCGGAGCGGAGAGTAATATTCCGTCAGGACGACAAATTCCGCCGGAGAGGCGTTTACCACCGAAGAGGGGATCAGCGCCCCGGTTAAAACGGCCAAAAAGAGGCAGCCAAACAGAAAGACGGGGGAGGGTTTCCCTTTCGATTCTTCGGTAAGAGCCTTCCGGCTTATCCCGCGTTTTCTCCTGATGAGGTACCGGAGTGCGGGAAGCTGGAACAGAAGGCCGAACAGGAGAACAAGGAGACTGCCGAAACTCCGGGTCCTGTTCACCAGAAGGGCATAGGCGAGAAGAGCAAGCCCGAGACCGGACATCAGGGA
>JAILFJ010000170.1 GCA_024697625.1 Oscillospiraceae bacterium | reverse complement strand
TTGCCGTAGATCTTGTCCGCCCGGGCCTTCTCGACGTTCAGCATCTTGCCCCACATGGCGAGGATGGCCTGGAAGCGGCTGTCCCGGCCCTGGATGGCGGAGCCTGCGGCCGAGTCGCCCTCGACGATGTAGATCTCGCACAGGGAGGGGTCGCGCTCGTTGCAGTCCTGCAGTTTGTCCGGCATCTGGCCGCTCTCGAGGCCCGTCTTCCGGCGGACGGACTCCCTCGCCTTGCGGGCGGCCTCCCGGGCGCGGTTGGCCATCATGGCCTTCTCCAGAATGGCCTTCGCCGCGGCGGGATGCTCTTCAAAATACTCCGTCAGCTGCTCGTTGACGATGGAATCCACCAAGGTGCGGATATAGGCGTTGCCGAGCTTCTGCTTCGTCTGTCCCTCGAACTGCGCCTCCGGGAGCTTGACGGAGATGATGGCGGTGATGCCCTCGCGGACGTCCTCGCCGGAGACCTTGTCATCGCCCTTGATGATGTTGTTCTTCTGGCCGTAGGCGTTGATGACACGGGTCAGGGCAGTTTTGAAGCCCGTCTCGTGCATGCCGCCCTCGGGGGTGTTTATGTCGTTGGCAAAGGAGATCAGCGTCTCGTTGAAGCCGTCGTTGTACTGCATCGCAATCTCCGCGATGGCGTCGGAGCGGCTGCCGGAGAGATAGATCACGTCGCTGTGGACCGGGGTCTTGTGCCGGTTCAGCCAGGTCACAAACTCCCGGATCCCGCCCTCGTAGCGCATGCTGTCCGAGCGCTCCTGTCCCTCGCGCCTGTCCTCCAGGGTGATGCGGAGGCCGCCGTTCAGGAAGGCCTGCTCCCGCATCCGGGTGTGCAGGATCTCGTAGTCGTATACGGTATCGTCGAACATCTCCGGATCCGGCTTGAAGCGGACCGTGGTCCCGGTGTGGTCGGTCTCGCCCACGACGCGGATCTCCTGGGTGATCTCGCCGCGGGAGAACTTCATCTCATAGATCTTCCCGTCGCGGTGGACCTGAACCTCGAGCCACTCGGACAGGGCGTTGACCACCGAGGCGCCGACGCCGTGCAGGCCGCCGGAGACCTTGTAGCCCCCGCCGCCGAACTTGCCGCCGGCGTGCAGGACGGTGTATACCACCTCCAGGGCGCTCTTGCCCGTCTGCTCCTGGATATCCACCGGGATGCCGCGGCCGTTGTCCGCGACCCGGATGATATCCCCCGGCTCGACCGTCACCTCGATGTGGGTGCAGTAGCCCGCCAGCGCCTCGTCGATGGAGTTGTCCACGATCTCATAGACCAGATGATGCAGACCCGAAGAGGAGGTGGAGCCGATGTACATGCCCGGCCGCTTTCTGACAGCCTCCAGGCCTTCCAGCACCTGAATCTGCGATGCGTCGTATTCTTCCGTGACCTTCTGATTCAGTTCGTTGATTTCCGCCATGATTTCTCCGTTCTTTTTGTTTCTTATGTGCTCTGTTATTCCGCAGTATCTGCTGCGTCATCCATACCGTGTTATCTCAGCCTTTTTTCGAGGTTCCGGGAGGGCGCCTGCGCCAGCAGGACCCGGACGTGCTCGCCGTCCTCCATCAGCAGGAAGGAGTTCGGCAGATCCTCTGCGGTGTTCAGGACCTGTCCCCGCTCCTCCGCGCGTCTCAGAAAATCCCTGGTGATCGCGGACTGGGAGCAGTTGTCCAGATCGAAGATGCCCAGGATCCCGCTCTCCGGGACCACGGTCTCTTTCCCGAGAGTCAGGTACACGTCACGATCCTCCCCTTCTCCACCCGCAGCACTCTGCCGCCGGTCCGGCCCGAGATGCCGTCGTCCTCACAGCAGGTGATCAGGGTCTGTCCGCCGCCGATGCGGTTGAGGACGTATTCCTGCCGCCTCCCGTCCAGCTCCGACAGCACGTCGTCCAGCAGCAGGATCGGGTACTCGCCGGTCTCCTCCAGAAGGATCTCGCGCTCGGCCAGCTTCAGCGAGAGCGCCGCGGTCCTGGTCTGGCCCTGGGAGGCGAAGCTCCGGGCCGAACAGCCGTTCAGCAGGATCTCCACGTCGTCCTTGTGGGCGCCGCTCAGACACTGGGCGCTGTCCAGCTCCGCCTGGCGGTGTCTCTCCTGGTGCTCGCAGATGTCGTAGTAGATCTCCTTCGAGGAGGCGAAGGGGTCCTTCACCGTGCTGACCGTCCGGTAGCTCAGGGAGAGCTTCTCGTCCTTCCCGGAGAAGTCCCCGTGGATGGGCTGCACCGCCCGGCCGAGCCGCTCGGTGTACCAGGCCCGGTAGCGGATCATCTGCGCCGACACCCGGCACAGCGCGTCCGAGAAGGCGTCCAGGGTCTCCAGCAGCGAGGGCTTGTCCCGCCAGTCCTTCAGGATGCGGGTCTTATGCTCGTACAGACGGTTGAACTCCGTCAGGAGCGAGGCATACTTCGGTCGGATCTGGGAGATCGCCTGGTCCAGCATCTTTCGCCGGACCGCCGCTCCGTCCCGGACAAGGTTCAGGTCGTCCGGACAGAAGAGCACCGTGTTGACCGTCTCCGAGAGCTCCGTCACGGTCTTCTTCACGCCGTTGACGCTGACCCTCTTGGCCTGTCCGGGGACGAGGCGGATCCTGACGGTCTGGTCTCTGCCGTGGCTGTCCAGCTCCGCGAGGATCTCCGCCTCCGAGAAGCCGAAGCCGACCATCTCGCGGTCGGTCCGGGTCCGGAAGCTCCGGCCGCAGGAGAGCAGAAACACCGCCTCCAGGAGGTTGGTCTTGCCCTGGGCGTTCTCGCCGGAGATGACGTTGGTCCCCCCGTCAAAGTTCACCGTCTCCCAGTCGTAGTTCCGAAACCCGCTGAGGGCGAGCTTCCGGATCCTCATGCCTCCACCAGGAGCTCCTCGCCGCAGAAGGAGACGGTATCACCGGGACGGATCTTCCTGCCGCGCATGGTGCAGACCTCGCCGTTGACCGCCACCAGTCCGTCGGCGATCACGGCCTTGGCCTCGCCGCCGCTGCCGGTCAGAGAGGCAAACTTGAGCAGGGAGTCCAGCTTGATGTACTCCCCTTCGATGCGGATCCTCTCCATCGCGTCAGTCCATCTCCCGCAGGCGGACGGGCAGCACCATGTAGAGGTACTTTCCGCCCTCGGCCGCCTCGATGATGATGGGCGCGGAGGGCGTGTTCATCGAGATGCGCAGCTTCTCCTCGTTGGCGGCCTTCAGCGCGTCCATGAAGTAGCGGTCGTTGAAGCCGATGCGCAGGCCCTCGCCGTTGCCCTCGCAGAGGCAGCTGTCCTCCGCGTGGCCGAAGCCGGTGGTGCAGGAGAAGTCCAGATTCCCGTCCTCCACGATCATGCGGATCGGAGAGACCTGCTTGTCCTTGATGACCAGGGACACGCGGTCGATGACCCGGATGAGCTCCTCCCGCTCGACCACCACCTGGTAGCGGAAGGAGGAGGGGATGGATTTGCGGTAGTTCATGAACTCACCCTCGATCTTCCGCCCGATGAGGACGGTGTTCCCCACCGAGAAGGAGGTCAGCCTCTCGCCGAGGGAGATGGAGACCTTGTCGCTGCTGTCGGAGCGGCAGAGCCGCTCCACCTCGCTGAGGGTGCTGCCCGGAATGATAAAGGTACAGGGCTGCATCTCGGCGTCCTCCATCTCCTCGCTGCGCTTGGCCATGCGGTAGCCGTCGATGGCGACCAGCGTGAGCTCTCTCTCCCCTACCTCGAACAGGACGCCGGTATAGATCGGCCGGGAGTCGGAGGTGGAGACCGCGAAGATGGTCTGGGAGATCATGCTCTTCAGGATGCCCTCGGGGATGGTGACGCGTCGGATCTCGTCGATCTTCTCGATATCCGGATACTCGGCGGGGTCATAGCCCATGACGTGGAGCTCCGAACGGCCGCAGCGGATGGTGGTGTTGAAACCTGGTTCGGTCTCGACGGTGACGAAGCCGTCCGGGAGCCTCCGGACCAGATCCGCGAGAAACCGCGCCGGGAGAACGGCTCTGCCCTCCTCCGGGATCTCCGCCGCCACCGTGGTATAGATCCCGATGCGGGTGTCGTAGGCGGTGAGCTTGACGGCGCCGTCCTGGCTCTCAAAGAGAATCCCCTCGAGGGCGGGGATGGAGCTCTTGGAGGGCGCTGCGCGGGAGACGTTCAGAACGGCGGTCTGGAGCTCGTTCTTTTCACATCTGAATTTCAAAGAAATCACCTCATATATAGATAGATCATAATATTTTTAGTAATAGTTCTAGTAGAAGCGAAAAACGGTCGAAAACCGGGTTCAGGCCCGGAAAACAGGGCATTCCGGCTGTCGGAAAAACGGTCGGAAATTTTTTTGGAAATGTTCGAAAAAAATCCGGAAAAAGTATCAACAGATCCGTTTCGACTTTTGAACAGCAGACTGTTCAAAACTCAGTGCTTGCCGGAGAGGGTCGTGATGTTGGAAGTGATGTCCCGGATGATGCCGGGGATGTCCGGATCCGTCTTCATGATCTCCTCAATCTTGCGGATGGAGCTGAGGGTGGTGGTGTGGTTCCGGCCGAGCTCCTTCCCGATGTCGTTGAGGGAGAGATTGGTGAGCTGGCGCATCTCGTACATGGCGATCTGCCGCGCCAGAGCGGTGTTCTTGGAGCGGTTGTTCCCCTTCAGATCCTCCGGCGAGAGCGAGAAGTACTTGGCGGTCTCGCGGATGATGTTCTCGGGCTTCGGGATCTCGTCCCCGGAGACCATGACCTCGTGGATGGCCCGGTCGACCGTCTCGCGGTTGATTTCGTGGTTCATGATCTCGCGGTAGGCGGTCATCTTCTTGATGACGCCCTCCAGCTGGCGGACGTTGGCGGTGATCTGGGAGGCGATGTAGGCGATGATGTCGTCCTGGAGGATCAGACCCAGCCTGGTGGCCTTGTTCCGGGCGATGGCCATGCGGGTCTCGAGATCCGGCGGCTCGATGTCCGCCATCAGCCCGCCCTCAAAGCGGGTGCGGAGCCGGTCATCCAGCAGGGACATCTCCATGGGCGGCCGGTCGGAGGTGATGACGATCTGATGGCCGGCCTCGTAGATGTTGTTGAAGGTGTGGAAAAACTCGATCTGGGTGCTCTGCTTCCCGGCGATGAACTGGATGTCGTCCACCAGAAGCAGATCCACGTTCCGGTACTTGGTGCGAAACTCCTCCGTGGTGCCCTCCTTGATGGCCTTCACCATCTCGTTGGTAAAGTCGTCGCCCTTGATGTAGGAGATGCTCATCTTCGGGTTGTTGTCCTGAATATAGTGGCCGATGGCGAGAAGCAGGTGGGTCTTGCCGAGGCCGGAGTTGCCGTAGATGAAGAGGGGGTTGTAGTTCTTTCCGGGGTTCTCGGCCACCGAGATGGCGGCCGCATGGGCAAACTTGTTGGAGTTGCCGACAATGAAGTTATCGAAGGTGTAGCCCGCCATCTCCGGCAGGATCCCGTCCCCTCCGTCGTTCTTTTCGTACTCCTCGTCCTCGGCGAGGATGATCAGCTCAAAGTCGCTGCTGGCGAAGAGATCGGAGAGAGCGGCCTCGATCGTGGGACGGAAGCGCTCGGAGATGATCCTGCGCTTGAAATCCGTGGGGGTGCGGATGATCAGACGGCAGTCCTCATAGTCCACCGGCTCGCAGTCCGAAAACCAGGTGTTGATGGCGGTGGTTGTCAGCTGCCGGGAGAGGATCCGGACGACCTCATTCCAGATATCCTGAACCGAATTCACGGGAAAAAACCCCCTTTCTCAGGCATGTTTCCGCTGCTGTTTCCACTTATACGGAAACTGTACTATTATACCAGAAACAGGCGCCGGTTTCAATAGAATTTCGTCAGAAATCAGGGCAGAACAGTGGGAAAAACAAAAGAAAAGGTCCGGATTTCAGCTTCCGGACCCTTTTTTTGGAAACATTTTTTTACTTTTTCTGCAGCTCTTCGAGGATGGAGGTCAGCAGCTCCTCCGTGGTGGGCTTCGGGGGCTCCTCCGTGGTGGGCTTCGGGGGCTCCTCCGCGGCGGCCGCGGCGGCTTCTTCCTCTTCCTTCTTCTTCATGTTCTTCGCGACCTCGGCGGCTTTGTTCATGGCCTTGATGATGGAGAAGATCACCAGGGCGATGACCAGGAAGTTGACGATGGTGCCGATGAAGGTGCCCAGACCGAGAACGACGGCCTCGGACTCCTCAGTGGCGGCCCGCAGGGTGATGTTCAGCGCGTCGGGGTTGGGGCTCTTGAAGAGAACGGCGAGCAGCGGGGTGATGACGTCGCTGACCAGAGAGCCGGTGATCGCGGCAAAGGCGCCGCCGACGACTACGCCGATGGCCATGTCCATGACGTTGCCGCGGGAGATGAAGGTTTTGAATTCTTCGAGGAACTTCTTCATGGTTTGATTCTCTCTCTTTCTTTCGGATTTTTTTATTTCATACAGCCGCAGCCGCAGCCGACCGGGGCCGTGTGGAATATGTGTTTGCTGCTGGGGATCTGCGGATCACTTCTCCGGGATCAGGACCGATTTTCCGCCCATGTAGGGGCGCAGCACCTCGGGGATGGTCACGCTGCCGTCGGCCTGCAGATGGTTCTCCAGGAAGGCGATCAGCATGCGGGGCGGGGCCACGACGGTGTTGTTCAGGGTGTGGGGCAGGTAGCTCTTTCCGTCCTCCCCCTTGACGCGGATCCGCAGACGGCGGGCCTGGGCGTCGGAGAGGTTGGAGCAGGAGCAGACCTCAAAGTACTTCTGCTGACGGGGAGACCAGGCCTCGATGTCGCAGGACTTGACCTTCAGGTCGGCGAGGTCGCCGGAGCAGCACTCCAGCTGGCGGACGGGGATCTCCATGCTCCGGAAGAGCTCGACGGAGAAGCGCCACATCTTCTCGTACCAGGCCATCGAGTCCTCGGGTCTGCAGACCACGATCATCTCCTGCTTCTCAAACTGGTGGATGCGGTAGACGCCGCGCTCCTCAATGCCGTGGGCGCCCTTCTCCTTGCGGAAGCAGGGGGAATAGCTGGTCAGGGTCTGGGGGAGCTGATCCTCGGTGAGGGTCTGGTCGATGAACTTGCCGATCATGGAGTGCTCCGAGGTGCCGATCAGATAGAGGTCCTCGCCCTCAATCTTGTACATCATGGCGTCCATGTCGTTCTGGCTCATGACGCCCTCCACCACGTTGCCGTGGATCATGAAGGGGGGGATGCAGTAGGTAAAGCCCTTGTCGATCATGAAGTCGCGGGCATAGGCCAGCACCGCGGAATGCAGCCGGGCAATGTCCCCCATGAGGTAGTAGAAGCCGTTGCCGGAGGTCCGGCCGGCGGAGTCCATGTCCACGCCGTTGAAGCGGGCCATGATGTCGGTGTGATAGGGGATCTCATAGTCGGGGACGACGGGCTCGCCGAAGCGCTGGACTTCCACGTTGTGGCTGTCGTCCGGGCCGATGGGAACGGAGGGGTCGATGATGTTGGGGATCAGCAGCATCCTGCGGTAGAGCTCCTCGGCGCAGCTCTTTTCCAGCTTTTCCAGCTCGGCGAGGCGCTCGTCGTCGGCCTTGACGGCGGCCATGTTCGCGTCGATCTGGGCCTGGATGGCGGCCTTCTCCTCCTCGGGCGCCTTCTTCAGCTTCCCGAAGAGCGGGCCGTTTGCCTTGCTGAGGGCGTTGCGTCTAGCGCGCAGATCGCTGGCCTCCGTGATGGCGGCGCGGTTTCTGGCGTCCAGGTCGATGACCTCATCCACGAGGGGGAGCTTGGCGTCCTGAAACTTCTTACGGATGTTTTCCCGGACTAATTCCGGATTGTCCCTGATAAACTTGATATCCAGCATGTTGTTCTCCTTTCAAAAGACCGGAAGACGCCGGTCAGAGGCTTCTCAGTTTCTGGATCAGCGCCTCGCGGTCGTCGGCGCTGTCGTAATAGAATTCGATCTTTCCGCGGCTGTTTCTCTCGGAGAGCAGCACCCTTCTCCCCCACTCCTCCGAGAGCTCCTCGGAGAGGACGGCGGCATAGTCCACCTTGTCGGGATCCGGCTCCTCCTTCGGTGAGGCGGCGGCCTCTTTTTTGATCTTCGCGGCCAGCTGCTCGGTCTTGCGAACCGAGAAGGATTTTGCAATCACCTGCTCGGCCGCCCGCTCCTGCAGCTCCGGGTCCTCCACCGAGAGCAGAGCCCTGGCGTGGCCGGCGGAAAGCGCGCCGTTCTCCACGAGCTCCGCCACCGGAGCACAGAGATTGAGAAGGCGCAGGGCGTTGGCCACCGTCGAGCGGGACTTGCCGACGCCGGCGGCGGTCTCCTCCTGGGTGAGGTCGTAGTCCTGCATGAGCTTCTGGTAGCCTCGGGCCTCCTCCATGGGGTTGAGGTCCTCGCGCTGGAGATTCTCCACAAGGGCGATCTCGGAGACGGTGCGGTCGTCCGCGTTCAGGACACGGACGGGGATCTCGGTGAGCCCGGCCAAACGCGCGGCGCGCCAGCGGCGTTCGCCGGCGATGATCTGATAGATCCCGCTGTCGAGCTTCCGGACGATGACCGGCTGGATCATGCCGTGGTGGGCGATGGAATCCGCGAGATCCTGCAGCCGGTCCTGGTCGAAGCGGTCCCTGGGCTGATCCTCCCGGGGCTCCACCCGGGAGACCGGAAGACGGAGCACCTCTTCATCCTGCAGATTCTGATAGTCCCCGCCGAAGAGCGCCTCCAGACCGATGCCGAGTCCTCTTTTTTCCTTTACTGCCATGTTTCTCTGCCCTCGTTTCTGCTGAGAAATTCTTCCGCAAGCGTGAGATAGGCCTTGCTGCCCTTGTTGTTCCTGTCATAGGCGATCCCGGGCAGGCCGTGGCTGGGGGCCTCCGAGAGCCGGACCGAGCGCGGAATCACGGTCTGGTATACCTTCTCGGGCATGAAGCGCCGAAGCTCGTTCTCGACCTGTACGGTGAGGTTGGCCCTGGCGTCGTACATGGTCAGAAGGATGCCCTCGATCCGAAGCCGGCGGTTCAGCCGGGAGGAGCACATGCGGATGCTGCTGATCAGATCCGCGATCCCCTCCAGGGCGTAGTATTCGCACTGCATCGGGATCAGAACACTGTCCGCGGAGGCGAGGGCATTGACAGTGATAAGCTCCAGCGAAGGCGGACAGTCCAGAAAAATGTAGTCGTACTCGGTATAGAGACGCTGAAGAGCGTGATAGAGAACCTTCTCTCTCTCCTGCCGGCCGATCAGCTCGACCGTGGCCGCGGCGAACTCCCGCTCGCTGGGGACGACGTCACCGTAGGGGGTCTGGACGATACTGTTCTCGATGGGCAGCTCGTGGATCATGACATCATAGATGTTCGGCGAGCGGTTCTTCTTCACGCCCATGCCGGAGGTGGCATTGCCCTGCGGGTCACAGTCGACCAGCAGCATGCGGCGGCCCTTCTGACGCAGAGCCGCACAGAGGTTGACACAGCTTGTGGTTTTTCCGACGCCGCCCTTCTGGTTGGCGAACGCGATGATTTTTGCCATTACGGAATTCTCCCTTTGTATTTCAACGGGCAAGATTATAGCAGGCTGTGAAAGAAAATTCAATGTTTCACGTGAAACATTTTCTGAAGAACAAGGGTCATTAAGAAAAAAGAGAGCGACAGGAGTGACAGGGAGATTGATCTGAAAAGAGAAATTGTTTCACGTGAAACAATTTCTGACAGAGGAAAAGGAATAGAATGCCAGAATCTCGTTGGTCCGTGAAACGGACGGCGGGTTCTCCAGATACAGATTGTTTCACGTGAAACATTCTTATAGCATCTGTTACTATTATAACTGAAACAGGGCTTCTTTCAAAATATGGTATGGGAGGACAAAATGAAATACAAGTTCTTGAGAGAAAACGGAGGACCCCGAAAAAAGTCCCCAATGTACAGAAAAAATTCCGCAAAAAGAAGAAAAAACCCTTGCTTTTCCGGGATTTCTTTGCTATAATCACAAAACGCGGATGAAATCCGTGAATATTCAGAGAAATCAGGAGGAGGTGGCAAAAGAATGGCAAACATCAAGTCTTCCGCAAAGAGAGACCTGAAGTCCAAGGAACTTCGCGCCAAGAACCGTGCGGAGAAGACCGCACTCAAAACAACGATGAAGAAATTCGAGGCAGCTGTGAACGAGGGGAACAAGGAAGCGGCCGCCGATGCCTATAAAGTTGCTGTTAAGACTGTTGACCGCGCAGCCGGCAAGGGTCTGCTGCATAAGAACAATGCGGCCCGCAAGAAATCCGCGATGGCCGGAAAGCTCAACGGACTGGGCTGATCACATTCTATCTGTTATGACGAAGGGGCGCGGTCACTGCGTCCCTTGTGTTTTTTCGAAGGACTCCTTTTTGCAGATTACGGGAGGTTGCAGATGAAAAAACTGATGCTGATTGTCAATCCCGCGGCGGGAAGAGGGGGTTTCAAGGTCCAGTTCGGAGAGGCGATGCAGATTCTCGCCCGAGGCGGGATGCAGACAAGCCTGTATTTCACCTCCGGAAAGAAGGAGGCCACCCGTTTTGTCGAACAGCATGCGAAGGAATATGACCTTGTCGCCTGCGTGGGAGGAGACGGAACGCTGAGCGAGGTGCTGGGCGGCCTGATGAAGGTGGACAGCCCTCCCCCGGTGGGATACTTCCCCATGGGGACGACCAACGACGTGGCGACCTCTCTGGCCCTTCCGAAGAACGACATGTGCGCGGCCGCGACCCGTCTGGTGCGGGGTGAGCCGCATCCCTACGACATCGGGGGCTTCGGCGAGGACGAGTACTTCGCCTACATCGCGGCCTTCGGGGCCTTCACCGAGATCAGCTATGCCACGCCGCAGGATCAGAAAAAAGCCCTGGGCCATCTGGCCTACGTGCTGCAGGGAGCCTCCCAGCTCGGAAAGATCGAGAGGATCCCGACCCGGATCGAGTATGACGACGGCGTATTCGAGGGAGAGCTGGTGTACGGAAGCATGTCCAACTCCACCTCGGTGGCGGGGATCGTCCACCTGCGGGAGGAGATGGTCAGCCTGGGCGACGGCATCAGCGAGCTTGTGCTGGTGAAGGACCCGGGCCGGATCGACGCCTACGGAGAGCTGGCGGCCGCCGTGCTGTCGAGGCGTTTTGACAGCGACAGCCTGCAGATCATCCACACCCGGAAGGCAAGGTTCCGCTTTGAGAAGCCGGTGGCCTGGACCCGGGACGGGGAGGCCGGCGGCGAGCACAGGGAGATCGTCCTCCGTAACTATCACGCTCCGGTTCGCTTTATCTTTTAAATTATTGGAGAGAGCAAGATGAAAAGAGAAAAAATTTCCGCGATCTATACCGACGCGGCGGCCTTTACCGAGAGAGAGCTGACCGTCTGCGGCTGGGTCAGAACCGTCCGGGACATGAAGAACTTCGGATTTATCGAGCTGAACGACGGAAGCTGCTTCAAGTCGCTGCAGGTCGTATTTGCCCGGGAGAGCCTGCCGAACTACGACGAGATTGCGAGACAGAACGTCGGCGCGGCCCTCATCGTGAAGGGAGAGCTGGTCCTGACGCCAGAGGCAAAGCAGCCCTTTGAGCTGAAGGCGGCGGAGATCACGGTGGAGGGCATCTCCACCCCGGACTATCCCCTGCAGAAGAAGCGGCACAGCGTGGAGTTTCTGCGGACGATCCAGCATCTGCGCCCGCGTACGAATCTGTTCTCGGCGGTGTTCCGGGTACGCAGCGTGGCGGCCCAGGCGGTGCACGAATTCTTCCGCGACCGGGGCTTTGTCTACGTGCAGACCCCGATCATCACCGGCTCCGACTGCGAGGGTGCGGGCGAGATGTTCCGCGTCACAACGCTGGACCTCAACAACCTGCCCCTGAAGGAGGACGGGACCGTCGACGACAGCAAGGATTTCTTCGGAAAGGCGACCAACCTCACCGTGTCCGGCCAGCTGAACGCCGAGAACTTCGCCATGGCCTTCGGGGACGTCTACACCTTCGGACCCACCTTCCGGGCGGAGGTCTCCTACACCCAGCGCCATGCGGCGGAGTTCTGGATGATCGAGCCGGAGATGGCCTTTGCGGACCTGCATGACTATATGGATACCGCGGAAGCGATGGTCAAGTACATCATCAACACCGTGCTGGAGCGCTGCCCGCAGGAGATGACCTTCTTCAACGCCTTTGTGGACAAGGGGCTGCTGGACCGCCTCGGCAACGTCATCTCCCACGAGTTCGGCCGCGTGAGCTACACCGAGGCCGTGGAGATCCTGCAGAAGAGCGGAAAGAAGTTCGACTATCCCGTGCACTGGGGTATCGACCTGCAGACGGAGCATGAGCGCTACCTGACCGAGGAGGTCTTTCAGAAGCCGATCTTCGTCACGGACTACCCGAAGGAGATCAAGGCCTTCTACATGCGCCTCAACGACGACGGAAAGACCGTCGCGGCGGCGGACTGCCTGGTCCCGGGCATCGGCGAGATCATCGGCGGCAGCCAGAGGGAGGAGCGCCTGGAGGTGCTGCAGCAGCGCATGAAGGAGCTGGGCCTGCGGGAAGAGGACTACTGGTGGTACCTCGACCTGCGCCGCTACGGCAGCTGCCGGCACGCCGGCTACGGTCTCGGCTTCGAGCGGCTGGTCATGTATCTGACGGGGGTCTCCAACATCCGGGATGTGGAGCTGCATCCGCGCACGACCGGAAACGCGGAGTTCTGAGATAACACAAAGGAGCTGTCTCCCGGCGGAGACGGCTCCTTTTTCGAAACGTGTAAAGAACTGAGAAATTGGAGAAGCGGTTATGAGAAAAAAGCCGGGATTGACCGTCCTGTTTCTTTTTCTTGTATGTGCGGCTGCAGTACTGCTGTATGCAAACACAAAGCTTTCGGGCGCACCGATGAACAGGATCGGGACCGGTCCTGTGGGGACGGAGATCGCGGAGTACGGGACCGCAGTGCCGGAAAGAGGGACGGAGAATCCCCTGACGTACGGAAATGTATCCGACGGCGTAACGGAGCCGAATCCGGAAGCAGGCCAGGAATTATCAGCAGAAGCGGTACCGACGCCGACACCGGAGCCGGAGTACGTGTACCGGATTCCGGAGAACTCGCTGGTCGGGATGCCGCCTGTTCCGGATGGCTTCTACGTGAGCAAGGATGCGGGAGAACTGGCCGCGTTTCTTGAGAGGGAGGACGTACGAAAGCTGATCGGCGACAGAACACTGGTCTGGAATGCGGAGACGGAACGAATCCCGGACACTTCGGTGCGCTGGTATTTCGACGAGACCATCCTCTGCATCGTGTGGCAGGAGGTGGAGGCCGAGGCGGTGGGGACCTTCTCGGAGGTCATCATCGCGGACGGCTCGCAGCTGCGGAGAAAGATCTCGTCGGATGAGCTCTGGAGCTTCGCCTTTGAGACCACCTCGCAGTTTGCGGCGGACACAGACGCGGTTCTGGCCTTCGGCGGGGACTTCTACTATCACGGAAGAGCCTGCGGCATCGGCTTCTATCAGAGGGAGCTCTACCGCTTTGAGCCGAAGAGCTGCGACACCTGCTGGGTGACCGCGGACGGAGACCTGCTCTTCACCTATCGCGAGCAGATCATGGAGGAGGAAGCGGCGAAGCGTTTTGCCGAGGAGAACGACGTACTGTTCACGCTGGTCTTCGGGCCCGTGCTGATCGACGAGTACCGGGACGTGACGCCGGAGCTCTATCTCTGGGGCGAGACGGAGGATACCTATGCCAGAGCCGCCCTCGGCCTGATGGACCGGCACCACTATCTGACGATGAACATCAACTGCGGCCCGGTGGGGACGGAGTACTATCACCTCGCGACGCTGCGGCAGGCGACGGAGGCCATGCTGAAGAAGGGCTGCCGGAAGGCCTATGCCCTGGACGGCGGCCAGACGGCGACGACGGTCTTCGGCGGGCAGCTGATCAATCCGGTGCAGTTCGGTGTCGAGAAGGAGATCAGCGACATCATCTACTTTGCCTCCGCTGTGGGGGCCGAGAGACAGATCCTGCCGGAATGATACAGACTCTGCACAAAAAAACTGCTGCCCTGTCCCGTCGGAGAGACAGAACAAGGGCAGCAGTACTTTTTATCAGCGGTGGCGGAGCTGTGCGTGCGCGTCCCGGAGACCCAGGCAGAGCGCGTCGAGATCCTCGTCCGTGGTATAGCGGCAGAGGCCGATACGGAGCGCGCCGTCGATGATCCTGGAGTCCAGACCCATGGCCTCCAGCACGTGGCTTCTGGCGCCCTTCTTGCAGGCGGAGCTTCTGGAGACGTAGACCGAGCGCGCCTCGAGGAAGTTCATCAGAACCTCGCTGCGGTAGCCGGGCAGCGAGACGGACAGAATATGCGGCGCACCACCGCCCAGTACCTCCAGCTCAGGGATGTCCGCCCGGAGCCTTTCGATGACCGCCTCCCGCTGGGCGGCCATTCTCTCTGCGTTTTGCTCCAGATCGGGGAGCGCGACATCGCAGGCCGCGGCAAAGGCGGCGATCTGGGCGGTGGCCTCGGTGCCGGCCCGCCTCCCCTCCTCCTGTCCCCCGCCGACGATCATGGGCTTCAGCCGGAGACCCTTTCGGACGTAGAGGGCGCCGATGCCCTTCGGGGCGTGGATCTTGTGCCCGCTGAGGCTGATGAGGTCGGCGCCGAGGCTCTTCGGGCTGAAGGGGATCTTCATGAAGGCCTGGACGGCGTCGGTGTGCAGCAGGGCGGCGGAGCCGGTCTCCCGGAGCGCGGCCGCGACCGCGGCGATGTCGTTCACGGCGCCGGTCTCGTTGTTCACCAGCATCAGGGAGACCAGCACCGTGTCCTCCCGCAGGGCGGCCTTCACCGCGTCGACGGGGACGGCGCCGCTCCGGTCCGGCCTCAGGCGGGTAACCTCAAAGCCGCGCTCCTCCAGCAGGTCGAGGCTTCTGCGCACGGCGTCGTGCTCCGCAACGGAGCTGATGACATGGCAGCCCTTCCGCTTCATGGCCTCCGCCCCGCCGAGGAGCGCCCAGTTGTCGCTCTCGGAGCCGCAGGAGGTGAAGATCAGCTCACCCGGCGCACAGCCGAGGGCGCGGGCGACGGAGGCGCGGGAGGCATCGAGAAGCTTTTTCGCCTCGCGGCCCGCGGTATGGGTGGAGCTGGGGTTTCCGAAGAGCTCCGTCATGGCCCAGAGCGCGGCCTGGGCTGCCTCGGGACAGACCCGGGTGGTGGCAGAATTGTCAAGATAATGCATGTTCATACCGTTTTCCTGTCCTTTTCCCTCATTTCAGCCCGCCCATCTTCTTGTACACGTCACCGCGAGGGCCGGCCAACAGCGTATGGATGACCACAATCGTCCCGTTGATGACAGCATAGACGACGCGATACTCTCCAAGGCGGATTCGGTAATAATCGTTTCTCTTTCCCCTGATCCGCTTTACGTCGACCTGCTCGGGATGTTCTCCGGAAAGCAGTTCCCTGATGGATTCCTCAAACTGTTCCCGGATTTCCTCATGCGTCGTGAAAAATTTCTCCGCTGCTTTCGCGTACCGGATTTCATAGGTAAATCCTGCTTTTCTGATCATCTGTGCCGGGCTCCGTTCAGACCGTAAAGCGCTTCATGGACGCAATCTCCAGATCCTCGTCGCTCAGATCCTCTATTGCATCCAGAATTTCTTCCGTCTCTTCCGGAGAAGCATCCTGTACCTGAGCAGTAAGACGGTAATACGGATCCCGCTTCAGCTCTCCGATGTATTCCTTAATTGCGGCTCTGATCAGCTCCGTCATGGACATATGATAGACGGCAGCAACCTGCCTCATGTCAAGAAGATCGGACTCCTCCATTTTGAAATTCATCGCCCTTGTTGCCACAAAGATACCTCCTTGGTTGTTTCTGGTATAGGATCAGTATATACGGTAAAGATCGTAATGTCAAGAATACCGGTAAAGATCCCAGGAGTCAGCCCGCAAAATCATTTGACAGCGGGCGCAAGTTTCGTTATAATCTCTCGGATATGCTTCTGTAGAAAGGGAAGCAGGGAAAGAGAGCAGACGGAGAGAAAGAATGACAGACGAGAGAGTATATAATTTTTCGGCGGGGCCGTCCGTCCTGCCGGAGGCGGTCCTGAGAAGGGCCCAGGCCGAGATGATGAACTACCGCGGGAGCGGTATGTCGGTCATGGAGATGAGCCACCGGAGCCCGGCCTTTTCCGAGATCTTCGGGGAGACGAAGCAGAAGTTCCGCACACTGATGCAGGTGCCGGAGAGCCACGAGATCCTGTTTCTGCAGGGCGGCGCGACGCTGCAGTTTGCCGCGATCCCGATGAACCTCATGGAGGGCGGGACGGCGGACTACGCGGTGACGGGGAACTTCTCGGGCAAAGCGGCGAAGGAGGCCGAAAAGTACGGCAGGGTCCACATCGCCTGCAGCACGGCGGAGAGCGGCCACCACCGGATCCCGAAGCAGGAGGAACTTGCCCTGGACCCGGAGGCGAAGTACTTCTATTACTGCTCCAACAACACCATCTACGGGACCGAGTGGCAGTATGTGCCGGAGACGCCGGCGCCGCTGGTCTGCGACATGTCCTCGGACATCCTCTCGCGGCCGGTGGACGTGAAGCGCTACGGCCTGATCTATGCCGGCGCGCAGAAGAATATGGCGCCCGCCGGCCTCACGGTCGTGATCGTCGACCGGAGCCTCGCCGGACGGGAGCTCCCCTTCACGCCGCAGATCATGAGCTACCGCACGATGATTGAGAACGACTCGCTGCTGAATACCCCTCCCTGCTGGTGCATCTACATGCTGGGCGTGGTTCTGGACTGGCTGAAGGAACAGGGCGGCGTCGAGGGCATGGAGCAGCTCAAACGCGCACGGGCAAAGCTGCTGTACGACTGTCTGGAGGAGAGCCGGCTGTTCCGGCTGCATGCGGAAAAAGACTCGCGCAGTGACATGAACGTGACCTTCCGGACGGGAGACACGGCGCTGGACGCGGAGTTTGTCGCCTTTGCCGCGGCCCGGGGCCTTGTAAACCTGAAGGGACACAAGCTGACCGGCGGCATGCGGGCGTCCATCTACAACGCGATGCCGATGGAGGGCGTGGAGGCCCTTGTAAAGACAATAAAGGAGTTTGAGAGAGAACATGTTTAAGATCCGGACGATGAACAAGATCGCGGCTGCGGGTCTGGAGGCGCTGCTGAATAACGGCTGCGAGGTCGGAGAGGAGATCGCCGATCCCGAGGGCCTCCTGCTGCGCAGCGCGGACCTGCATGAGACGGAGCTGCCCGAGAGCCTGCTGGCCATCGCGCGGGCCGGGGCGGGATACAACAACATCCCGGTGGAAAAGTGCACCGAAAAGGGCATCGTCGTCTTCAACGCGCCGGGCGCGAACGCGCAGGCGGTCAAGGAGCAGGAGATCGCGTCTCTGGTCCTGGCCTCCCGGGATATTCTGGGCAGCATCGCCTGGGTCCGGTCCGTCGAGGGAGAGGGAGAGCGGATCCCGGAGCTGGTGGAGAAGAAAAAGGCCGAGTTCGCGGGCCCGGAGCTGCTGGGCAAGACCCTGGGCGTCATCGGCCTCGGTGCGGTCGGCGCGCTGGTGGCAAACGCCGGGGTCGACCTCAACATGCGGGTGCTGGGCTACGACCCCTTCCTCTCGGTGGACGCCGCCTGGCGGCTGTCCCGAAAGGTCATCCACACGGAGAATCTGGAGGAGCTCTATCAGAGCTGCGACTATATCAGCGTCAACGTCCCCTACACCGAGAGCACGCGCAGCATGCTGAACCGGGACGCCTTTGCGCGGATGAAGCAGGGCGTGCGCATCATCAACGAGTCCCGCGCGGAGGTCGTGGACGACGCGGACATGACGGAGGCGCTCCGGAGCGGGAAGGTGGCCAAATACGTGACGGACTTCCCCAACGAGACGATCCTGAAGGCCCCGAACGTGATCGCCATGCCGCACCTCGGCGCCTGCACCCCGGAGAGTGAGGACCGCTGTGCCGAGATGGCGGCCAACGAGATGTACGACTACCTCCTGAACGGGAATATCCGCAACTCCGTGAATCTGCCGGACATCTACATGAACCGCCTGGGCGAATGCCGGCTCTGCGTCATCCACCGGAACGTGCCGAGGATGATCACGAGGATCCTGGACTTCATCAGCGCGAAGAACATCAACGTCGAACACATGATCAACAAGCACCGCGGCGAGTACGCGGTGACGATCGTCGACCTGGGAGAGAAGATCGACGGGACGACGGCGGATCTGATCCTGGAGATGGAGGAAGTGCTGAGGGTGAGAGTACTGTGAAAAAGGAAAAGCTTTGCATCGGGCTCCTGGTCGCGGTCGAGATGGACAGCGTGTTCGCCCGTTACGGAAAACCGGACCGGACGGAGATACGCAACGGCTTTGAGGTCAGTGTGTATGAGGACGGGGAGCGAATCCTCTGCTTCATCCACAGCGGCATCGGAGAGCTGGCGGCCGCGGCGGCGACGGAGCTGCTTCTGGACCGCTACGGGGCGGAGCTGGTGGTGAACTTCGGCGTCGTCGGGGGACTCACGGAGGAGATGTCCCGGACAAAGCTCACGGTGGTGACGCAGGTCGTGCACTATGACTTTGACCTCTCGGGGATCGACCCGGTAAAGCCCGGACAGTATCCCGGCTATCCGGATGTCTGGATTCCGGCGGATGAGGCGCTGGTGAACAGAGCTCTGGAAATCTCGCCGGAGCTGAAGCCGGTGATCTGCGCTTCGGCGGACAGATTTGTGGCCCTCCCCGAGGACAAGGCCCGCCTGCACAGCCTCTACGGCGCGGAGATCTGCGAGATGGAGAGCGCCGGCGTCCTGCTGACCTGCAGACGCAGCGGGATCCCCTGTCTGATGATCAAGGCGGTGGCGGACGGACTGACCGGCGGCGGCGAGGAGTACTACGAGGCCCTGGAGAAGAGCGCCTCCCTCTGTTTCGAGATCACGGATCAGATCATCCGGAGCCTGTGAGACGCCGCGGAAAAGGAGAGGATGGACCATGACGGAAAAGCTGTTTTACCAGGACAGCCATCTTTTCGAGTTCCGGGCGGAGGTACTGCGCTGTGAGCAGGACGGGGCGCACTGGCGGGTGGTCCTGGACCGGACGGCCTTCTTCCCCGAGGGCGGCGGTCAGAGCGCGGATACCGGTACGCTGACGGTCTGCGGCGGGACAAAAGCCACGGTCCGGGTCACGGACGCCCGGGAGAGGGACGGCGAGATCTTCCATATCTGCGACGCTCCGCTGCGCCCGGGCGACTGCGCAGAGGGACGTCTGGACCGTCAGCAGCGCCTCTGCCGCATGCAGAACCACTCCGGCGAGCATATTCTCTCCGGCTGTGCCCACCGGCTGTACGGCTGCGAGAACGTGGGCTTCCATCTCGGCGAGGGCGACGTGACCATCGACTTTGACCGGGAGCTGGACGCGGAGGAGCTGCAGCAGATCGAGACCCGGGCCAACGAGGCGGTGCGGGCGGACCTCCCGGTGAAGGTCTGGTTTCCGGAGCCGGAGGAGCTGGCGGAGCTGGAGTACCGCAGCAAGAAGGAGCTCAGCGGCGCGGTCCGCATCGTCGAGATCCCGGACGTGGACCGCTGTGCCTGCTGCGCGCCGCATGTGTCCCGGACCGGCGAGATCGGCGTGATCAAGATTCTGAACGCCGAGAAGCACCGCGGCGGGGTCCGGCTCAGCGTGGCCTGCGGCATGTGGGCGCTGGAGGACTACCGCCGGAAACAGCAGAGCGCGGCGGAGGTCTCGGTGCTGCTCAGCGCGAAACGGGATGAGATCGGCACGGCGGTACAGCGGCTGATGCAGGAACGGGACCGGCTGAAGGAAAAGAACGCCGCTCTCGCCGCGGAGCTGGTCGGATACCGGGCGGAGCGGGAGCCGGAGACGGAGGGCAACCTCTGCCTCTTCGAGGAGATTCCGGACGAGATCGCCGTGCGGGAGCTGGTCAACCGCCTGATGGAGAAGTGCGGCGGGCTGGCGGCGGTGTTCTTTCCGGGTGCGGAGGGAAGCCTGCGCTACATCATCGGCAGCCGGAGCATGGATCTGCGGAAGGCCTCAAAGGCAATCAACGCGGGCATCGGCGGCCGGGGCGGCGGAAGGCCTGAGATGATTCAGGGCAGCGCGACCGCGGACCGGGAGGAGATCCTGCGCTTTCTCCGGGAGTTCAGGGCAACGGAGGGCTGAACCGACAGAGAAAGCGCCTGAACAGAGAATCCGCCATCTAAAACGCCACCTCAACCCTGCGAAGCAGGAGTAAAGTATTCAGAGTACAGAATAAACGCAGAGAATCCGGACGGTCCCGTGAAAGGTACCTGTCCGGGTTCTCTGCGTTTTATCGTATGCCGGGGTTTACGGTCCTGTGCTTCTTCTGCCGGCATACACGGAAGGGTCAGCAGTATGAGAGCTGCCGGGTCTGCTCCGTTTACTCCGCCTTCGGATACTCGTTACAGAGCAGCCGGTAGGGCGGCTCATCCTCCTCAATCTCGGGAAAGCGCCCGACAGGAGGGTTGAAGCGGTTGTCGGTGTTGTCGTCGTTGCACTGGCTGACCTCGCCCAGAAGAACGGCCCCGGTCCCCGCCTCGACGGAAAAGTCGTGATACAGAAGCTGCTGGACGTGGATGCTCTCGCCCGGTGTGAGCCGGATCAGAGTCCCGGCCGGCACAGTAAAGGTCCTGCCGTCGGTGTGGACCGTCACGTCGGAGCTGTAGTCGATCTCCTCGTCGGGCAGAGAGTTATAGACGCGGATCAGGACGTTCCCCCCGCCGCGGTTGATGATGTCCTCGGTCTTGTACCAGTGGAAGTGGTTCGGTGCGTACTGCCCGTCTCTCAGATACAGTAGCTTCTCGGCGTAGACCTTCGGATACTTCTCGGGCATGGCGCGGCTGCCGTTGCGGAGGGTAATGAGAGAGAATCCGACCCGGTTAAAATCACCGAGACCGTAGTCGGTGATGTCCCAGCCCAGCATGCAGTCGCGGACCTCGTCATACTCGTGGCCGAGGCTCTGCCACTGTGCGGGCGTAAAGTGACAGAAGGGCGGCAGATAGCAGCAGTACTTTTCGCAGGCGGCCTCCAGCTCCCGCAGGGCCCGGTTGATCTCAGAGCGTTTCATGAGCTCTCCTCCCCTGCTCCTGTCCGGACAGAGGGATCGGAATGACCGGCGAAGCTCAATAGAGCTCGGTCTCGGTGACGCATTCCCTCTTGATCCTGCCGACCAGGGTCTGGAGCGCGTCGACCACGTGCGGACGGATATCTCCGCCGATCAGGACGAACATGATGTCGTCACCGGGGGCCAGCTCTCCCTCGTTGAGCCAGACCCGGACATGGAAGATCCCGTCCATGCCTTTGGCATCCTGTATGGCCTGCTCCAGCTTCCCGGGGTCATAGGAGAACAGCATCCCGGTCACAGGCTTTGTATCCTCTGCGCCCTGCCGGACCTTCGCCTTCGCGCTGCAGCGGACGGTGCCGTTGTGGACGAGGAACATGCCGCACTCCGGGGAGGCGGGATCGGCCTTGGCCTCTTTCAGCCAGGTATCGATGGATGGAATGGGTTTTTTCATAGGAAAGCTCTCCTTTTTATGTATTTGCAGCCTTGATTCAGACCTGCCGGACCTGTCCTGCCGGATCTTCCGTAAAGGTACTGACCGGACTGCTGCGCTTTACGGTTCTCTGCGGGCGCTGCCGCCCTGTTTCCTTATTTCTTTCGCATCTTGTTCGCATAGGCGAACATCCAGATCACAATCGCGACCAGCGCGAGGACAACGACGATGCCGAGGATCAGGTTGAAGAGACTCCCGACGAGTCCGGCGGTGCCCTGGATGAGCTTCACCAGCAGCGTGACCAGCGAGATCACGACCGCGAGCAGGATAACAATCCGTGAAATCTGTTTGGTGGTCATTCCTGTCTTCCTCCTTTTTTGGGCCCGGTCCTCTCCGGACGGGCGGCCTTCCTCTCCGCTCTGCCCTGCGGATCAGCCGGTGCGGGGACCGAGCCTCTGCAGCACGGCCTCAAAATAGTCCGGCAGCGGCGTTGTGAGGACCATCCTCTCCCCGCTGCGGGGATGGACAAACTTCAGTTCCCTCGCGTGCAGGCACTGTCCCTCCAGACCCTTCTCCGGCGAGGGCGCGCCGTAGACTCCGTCGCCGAGCAGCGGATGGCCGATGCTGGCCATGTGGACCCGGATCTGGTGGGTCCGGCCGGTCTCGAGCCGGCAGCGGATATGGCAGTAGCCCGGATAGCGGGCGAGCACCTCCCAGTGGGTGACGGCGCGGCGGCTGTTCTTCTCGGTGACGGCCATGCGCTTGCGGTCCGTCGGATGCCGCCCGATGGGGCGGTCCACGGTGCCGCTGTCCTCCCGGAGACTGCCCCGGACGACGGCCTCATAGACCCGGGAGAGGCTGCGGTCGGCAAGCTGGGCCGAGAGCGCCTGATGGGCAAAGTCGTTCTTGGCGACGATCAGGAGCCCGGAGGTGTCCCGGTCGATGCGGTGTACGATCCCGGGCCGTCTCTCGCCGCCGATGCCGGAGAGGCTGTCGCCGCAGTGCCAGAGCAGGGCGTTCACCAGGGTTCCGTCCGGATGCCCGGGCGCGGGATGGACGACCAGACCGCGCTGCTTGTTGACAACGATCAGGTCCGCATCCTCATAGACGATGTCCAGCGGGAGCTCCTGCGGAAGCAGCGGGACCTCATCGGCCTGCTGCGGGAGTTCCAGCTCTATGGTGTCCCCCGCCGTGACCCGGGCGTTCTTTGCGGCCGGTCTGCCGTTGAGGAGCACGGAGCCCCTCTCCAGCAGACGCTGGGCGGCGGAGCGGCTGAGGTCCGGCACGGTGCGCGCGAGGAGAGCGTCGATCCGTTCTCCGCTCTCCTCGGCAGTTATGGTTATGGATTCGTTTTCCACAGATCTCAGTGGCTTACAGGACCTAGACTTCTCCCGGAGACCGCTCAGCGGAACTCGTTGAGGATGTCGTCCAGAGAGAATTCCTCCTCGACCTGAGGCGCGGGCGCAGGTTTTGGTGCAGGCGCGGCTTTCGGTGCCTGGGCGGCGGGACGCTGCTGGGGTCTGGCCGCAGGCTGAGCTGTCGCCGCCGGTCTGCGCTGCGCCGCAGGCTGCTGCGCTGCGGGCTGTGCCGCTGCCGCGGGACGGGCTCTTCTCGGCGCCTGAGCTTCCGCCGCGGGGGCGGGAGCAGGACGCTGTCTGGCGGCGCTGACCTTTGCGTTGGCCGTATCCCAGGCGGCGAAGGGATCTTCCCCGTCGGCGGCCTCGCTGCGGGCGGGCTTTGCCTTCTCCTTTGCCGCGGGCGCTGCGGCGGCTGCGGTTTCTTCTTCCGCGGCTGCTTTCCTCGAGGGCTTCTTCACGGGCCTGCGGGCAGGGGCCGGCTCCTCTTCCTCCTCCGCTTCGGCGGACTTGGGCTCGGCCTGGCGGCGCTTCGGAAGCTTGGACCTGGCGGGCTTGCGGGGAGGCGCAGGCTCCTCGTCTTCCTCCTCCTCATTCTCGTAGCGGGAGGAACGGCGGGCGCTCTTCCCGGAGCGCTTCTCCTTCCTGCGGGAGGCGCGGGGGGACTCCTCTTCCTCGTCGTCTTCAAATTCGTACTCATCTTCGTCGTCCGGACGGGTCCTGCCGAAGATCACGGCGATGGCGAAGATGATGGCGAACACGGTGATAAACACGTCCGCCAGGTTGAAGACCGGGAAGTTGATGAATTCCAGCTTGAACATATCCTGGACGTAACCGTAGAGGACGCGGTCCAGGCAGTTGGAGAGCGCGCCGGCCGTAACGAGGACGATGCTCCAGCGGGCCAGACGTCCCGAGATCAGCTTCGTAGCCAGAGCGATGATCACCACGAGCGTAAACACACCGGCCAGGATGATAAACGGGATTCTCGCTCCGCCTCCGCTGAGGAAGCCGAAGGCAGCGCCGTCGTTGTGGACGTTGGCCAGACTCAGAATACCGGGGATAAAAGCCTCGCCGGCGGAACTGACCGGGATGTGGCCCATGACCCAGAACTTGATATACTGGTCAGCAATGATAACCAGAACGCCAATGATCGCATACAGCATGGTGGTCTCCTTCTGCCGCGTTACGGGGGCGGCGAAAACGTAGATTCAGGGATGTGCGGGTGTAATCCGGACGGAATCAGAGCGTGCGCAGAACCTCTTTGCAGCGCGGGCAGAGCCCGGTCTCGGGATCGGCCTGCTCCGAATGCATCCAGCAGCGCGGGCACTTGGTTCCGGGGGCTTCGCGGACGCTGATCTCGAGACCCGGGAAGGAGGTGCCGCAGCTCTTCGCCGCCGCTTCCCCGGCGTCGGCGTCGGGTGCGATCAGGCACTGCGAGACGATGAAGAGCTCACTGAGGTTCATGTCGCTGATGCCGGCGAGGGTCTCGCTGCTGTCGGTGTCGGTGGCGTGGAGCCGGACCGCGGCCTCCAGCGGCTTTCCGATGCGCTTGGCGGCGCGGGCGGTCTCGATGACGGCGTTCACATCGTTGCGGACGCGGATCAGGCTGTTCCAGCGCGCCATCTCGTCCTCCGAGAGGGCGTATTCGGTAAAGGGCGCGTTCATCTGGTTCAGGACCACGTTCCTCGCGTCGTCCGTGTCGCGGTGCGGCATGGCGAGCCAGATCTCGTCGCAGGTGAAGGCTAGGATCGGCGCAAACATCTTGGTCAGTGTGTCCAGAATATAGAAGAGCGCGGTCTGGGCGCTGCGGCGCTTCAGGCTGTCGGGGGCCTCGCAGTAGAGGCGGTCCTTGATGATGTCGAGATAGAAGCTGCTGAGCTCGACGACGCAGAAGTCGTTGACGGCGTGGGAGATGACGTGGAACTCATAGTCCCCGTAGGCCTCCTCGGCCTTCCCGATGAGCTCGTTGAGCTTGGTCATGGCCCAGCGGTCCAGGGGCAGCATCTCCTCGGGGGAGACGGGCCGGTTCGGATCAAAGCCGCTGAGGTTGCCCAGGCAGTAGCGGGCGGTGTTGCGGAACTTCAGATAGTTCTGACTCAGCTGCTTGAAGATCTCGTGGGAGCAGCGGACGTCCACGTGGTAGTCCGCGGAGCCGGCCCAGAGCCGGACGATGTCCGCGCCGAACTCGTCGATCAGCTCCTTGGGGTCGACGCCGTTGCCGAGGGACTTGTGCATCTCGCGGCCTTCGCCGTCGACGGTCCAGCCGTGGGTCAGGCACTCCTGATACGGCGCGCCCTTGCCGAGGGCGCCCACCGCCACCAGCAGGGAGGACTGGAACCAGCCGCGGTACTGGTCGCCGCCCTCGATGTACATCGTGGAGGGCCAGAAGCCCTGATCGCGCTGCATCGCGGCGAAGTGGGTGGAGCCGGAGTCGAACCAGCCGTCCAGGGTGTTGGTCTCCTTGCTGAAGTGCTTTCCGCCGCAGTGCGGGCAGCTGAAGCCCTCCGGCAGCAGCGACATCGCGTCGCGTTCAAACCAGGCGTTGCTGCCCTCCTGCTCGAAGACGGCGGCGACAGCCTCGATGCTCTCTTCGGTGCAGACGGGCTTTCCGCAGTCGTCACAGTAGAAGACCGGGATGGGCAGGCCCCAGCGGCGCTGACGGGAGATGCACCAGTCGCTGCGCTCACGGATCATGGCGCCCATGCGCTCCTTGCCCCAGGCGGGGAGCCAGCGGACGTCCTCGCAGGCGGCGATGGCCTCGTCCTTGAAGGAGTCGACGGAGCAGAACCACTGCGGAGTCGCACGGAAGATGATGGGGTTCTTGCAGCGCCAGCAGTGGGGATAGCTGTGGACAATGTCCTCATGGGCGAAGAGCATGCCGCTCTCCTGCATGTCCGCCATGATGACGGGGTTGGACTCGTTGACCTCGAGCCCGGCGTATTTACCGGCGTATTCGGTATGGCGGCCCTGATCGTCCACGGGGACGACCATTTCGGTGCCGTACTCCCGGCAGGTCTGATAGTCGACGTCGCCGAAGCCGGGGGCAGTGTGGACGCAGCCTGTGCCGGAGTCGGTGGTGACGTAGTCCGCCAGCATCAGCAGCGAGGTCTTCGGGAGGAAGGGGTGGTCCGCCAGCATGTACTCAAAGAAGCGGCCCGGATGGGTCTCGACGGTCTCGTAGTCCGCGATGCCGCCCTTTGCCATGACCTCGGCCACGAGATCCTCGGCCAGGATGTAGCTCTCGCCGTTGGAGGCTCTGACGATGGCATAGCTCACGTCCGGATGCAGGGTGATGCCCAGGTTGCCGGGGAGGGTCCAGGTCGTGGTGGTCCAGATGAGGAAGTAGAGCTTCTTCAGATCGAGGTGGGAGAGCCGGCCCTTGTCGTCGTGGATCGGAAACTTCACATACACGGTGGTGACGGGGTCGTCGTGGTATTCGATCTCGGCCTCCGCCAGGGCGGTCTCGTCATGGGCACACCAGTAGACGGGCTTGAAGCCCTTGTAGATATGTCCGTTGTGGTACATCCTGCCAAAGACGCGCACCTCGTCGGCCTCGAAGCCCTTGTTCATCGTGAAGTAGGGGTGCTCCCAGTCGCCGATGACGCCCAGCCGCCTGAAGCCGTCCATCTGCCGGTAGGCATATTTCTCGGCGTAGTCGTGGCAGGCGCTGCGGAAGTCGGCCACACTCATTTCCTTGTGGTTGAGCTGCTGCTCCTTGATAATGGCGCTCTCAATCGGCATGCCGTGGTTGTCCCAGCCGGGAATGTAGGGGACCCAGCGGCCGCGCATCATGTAGCTGCGATTGATGAAATCCTTCAGGGCCTTGTTCAGGGCATGGCCCATGTGGATGTCGCCGTTGGAGAAGGGAGGGCCGTCGTGCAGGGAGAAGAGAGGCTTTCCCTCGTTCTTCTTCAGCTGCAGGTTGTAGACGTCCAGCTCCGCCCAGTGCTTCAGCATCTCCGGCTCACGTTTTGGCAGACCGGCGCGCATGGGAAAGTCGGTCTTCGGAAGATTCAGTGTGGCGTTGTAGTCCTTGGACATAGATGTTATCTCCTAAATAATCAAAAATCGGAAAGCGGGGCAGACGCAGCCGCGTGCCCCGCGCGTGTTCTGAGAGAAACTCAGAGGTTGAAAGACTGTGTGCTGCCCAGGCTTCTGCGCTTGGTGGCGGGGGGAAGGTCAAAGCCGGAGAGATCCAGACCCAGGTCCGGCTCGGGCTTGGCGGTGTCGGCGACACCCTGCTCGATGGCGCGGACGGTCTCTTCCATGTCGACGGGGGGCTCGGGGATGAACTCCTCCTCGGCCTCCGCTTCGGCTTCGGGCTCGGCCTCTGCCTCGGGCTCGCTCATCGGCAGATCCATGTCGTTGCTGATGGCCTCGAGATTCTGAAGCTGGCCGTTGCAGAGGTCGCGGGCGGCCTCAAAGAACTTCCGGGTGGCCTCCTTCGCGTCGGCGAGCCTGCGCTCCTCGGCGGCGGTCTGGTCCTGGATGGAGCCTACGCGCTCCTTTACCTGACGCTCGGCATCCTCGATCATGGCAGCGGCGCGCTGACGGGCTTCGCTCTCGATCTGGACGGCAAGCTTCTGCGCAGACAGAATCGCCATGTTGAGGGCGTTCTCGTTGGCGCGGTATTCCTCGATCTTGTCCACGAGCACCTTCATCTTGCTCTTCAGAACGGCGTTCTCCTTCTGGGCGTTGCCGATGTCGCTGGCCAGCTCGTCCAGAAAATCGTCCACAGAGGCCATGTCATAGCCGTTTGCCCTGGATTTTTCAAAAGTCTTTTCACGGATGTCCTGAGCGGTAATCATGTTGTTTTATCCACCTTTCTATGATTGATGCAGGAATAACGGAAAGCAGCGGGGGTCGGAACCGGTCAGTCTGAGGACGGATTCCGCTCGGCGGCCGAGAGCTCCTCCGCGCCGAGCACGTCGACATTCTGCGGGGTGACAAAATAGGTCTTGGCAGAGATCGGGGTAATCTTGCCCTGCAGGGCATAGGCGATGCCCGAGAGAAAATCCAGCAGGCGCCTGGCCAGGTCGTTCGGCACGCCCTCCAGAGTCATCACGATGCTCCGGCCCTGGGAGAGATGCTGTACCAGGTCGCCGGCCTCGTCAAAGCTCTTCGGGTTGAACAGAATCACCTGCTGCTCGGTCCCGCCGAAGTCCACCACGCGCTCCCGCGCGGCGATGCGGGGACGGACGGTCTTCTTACGGCCGAGACCGGAGAAGATGCCCTTGCTCTCCGGCGGCGGGGTCTGTGCCGCGGGCTCTTCCGACTCGGCGGGCTCCGGCGTGTCCCTGCCGCCGAAGGCGCTCTCAAACTCGATCTGTGCCTCGGTCGGAGCGGGGGCCTGTGCCGCGGGATCCGCACCCTCGTAAAAATCGTCCTCGTCCTCGTAGGGCTGAGTCAGTTTTCTCAATTCATCCATGAAGCCCATGGCCCATCGAACCTCCGGTGTTTGTTATGTGTAATGCCGCGGGCCGAAAATGCCCGAGCCGACCCGGACGAGCGTCGCGCCGCAGCGGACAGCCTCCGGATAATCGGCGGACATGCCCATAGACAGACAATCCATCGCTATATTATCGTATTTTTTTTCGCAGTTGTCAATAAAAAGCTTTCTCATTTTCAGAAAAAATGGGCGGTTTTCCTCCTCCGTGCTGCAGACAGGCGGGATTGCCATGAGACCCCGGACCCGGATACCCGGAAATTCGGCGGCCTGACGGAGAACGCCGGGCAGCTCCTCCGGCGCAAAACCGGATTTGGAGGCCTCGTTTCCGATGTTGATCTCGAGCAGCAGATCCTGGACCAGGGCCTTCCTCTCCGCCGTGCGGGAGATCTCCTCCAGGAGCGGGAGGCTGTCCACGGAGTGGATCAGCTGGCAGAGCCCGACGACCTGGCGGACCTTGTTGCGCTGCAGATGCCCGATAAAGTGCAGCGGCACGCCGGTATAGGCGCCCTGGGCGTTCTTTTCGAGCATCTCCTGGACCCGGTTCTCGCCGCAGATGTCCACCCCCGCCGCGATGGCGGCGCGCACGGCGTCGGCGTCGTTGGTCTTGGTGGCGGCGACCAGGCGGATCCCGGAGGGGTCCCGGCCCGCCTCAAGGGCGGCGGCGCGGATCTCGCTCCGGATGTATGCCACGTTCCGCGCGATTTCTTCTCCGGTCAATGCCAATGTTCTCCCCTCCTCCCGCTTTTCAGAGCCGGCAGTAGGCCGCGGCGGTCCTGGCGGCCAGAGCGGCGTTGTTGAAGACCAGCCGGATGTTGCTCTCCAGGCTGTCGCCGCCGGTGAGATCCTTCACCTTGGCCAGCAGGTAGGGGGTGGACTCCTTGCCGTGGATGCCGTCCCGGACCGACTGGGCGATGGCCTCGTCGATGGCGCGGTTGATGATGTCGAAGTCCATGGCGTACTCCTCGGGGATGGGGTTGGCGACCAGCATGCCGCCGCGGAGGTTCAGGTCCCGCTGCACTTTGAAGGCCGCCGCCAGCTCCTCGGGGCTGTCGAGCTCGTAGTCCACCGAAAAGCCGCTCCTGCGGGTGTAGAAGGCGGGCAGCTCCTTCGTGCCGTAGCCGATGACGGGGACGCCGTGAGTCTCGAGATACTCCAGCGTGAGACCGAGGTCGAGGATAGACTTGGCCCCGGCGCAGATGACCATGACCGGCGTGCCGGCGAGCTCCTCGAGGTCGGCGGAGATGTCCATGGTGGTCTCGGCACCGCGGTGGACGCCGCCGATGCCGCCGGTGGCGAAGATGCTGATGCCGGCCATGTGGGCGATCATCATGGTCGTGGTGACGGTGGTGGCGCCGTCCATGCCTTTGGCGACCAGGACGGCCAGGTCTCTGCGGGAGGCCTTGGTCACGGCGGTCCCGGCCTTCCCGAGGTAAGTGATCTCGTCCGCGGTGAGGCCCGCCTTCAGCCGGCCGCCGAGAATGGCGATCGTCGCGGGGACGGCGCCGTTTGAGCGGACGATCTGCTCGACCTGCAGGGCGGTCTCCACGTTCTGGGGATAGGGCATGCCGTGGGAGATGATGGTGGACTCCAGCGCCACGACGGGTCTGCCCTCGGCGACGGCCCGGGCGACTTCGGGGTTTACGTCAAGATATCGGTTCATCATGATAGTCGGTTCCTTTCAGATAACGGTCGGTTCAGATTCGGGTCGGTGCCTGCCCGGTTCCGTCCCCGCTCTGCGGGATCGGAGAGACGGAGAAGGCCTTCATCCGCTCCCTGACGGCGGCAAGGGAGAGGGCGGGGTTCACGGTCTCGCCGCATTCGACGGTGAGGGAGGCGGCCGCGGAGGCAAAGCGGCAGCTGTCGGCCAGAGAGAGGCCGTCGCAGTAAGCCCGGGCGAGGGCGGCCATGAAGGCATCCCCGGCGCCGGTGGTGTTCCGCACTGCGGCGGGGATCCCGGGCACGCGCAGAAGCTCCCGGCGGTCGGCGGCGAGAACGCCGTCGGCACCGAGGGAGAGAAACACGCGCTGCACCCCTGCCTGCAGAAGTGCCCTGGCTGCGGTGATGCAGTCCCTGGCGTCAGCGATGCGCACGCCGGAGAGCAGCTCCGCCTCCATGCGGTTCGGCTTGAGGGTGTGGATCCGGTCGAGCACGGGGAGAAGCCTGCCGGCTTTCGCGGTGGAGACGGGGTCGGCAAAAAGGGGCGCGGGGCTGTGGCGGGCGAGCCAGGCGACGGAGGCCTCCGGGATGTTGGTATCCAGGATCACGGTCCCGGCGCCCCGGAGAAGAGGCAGCCCGGCGAAGAGAAACTCCGGCGTGATGCGTTCGCAGATCTCCATGTCCGACACCGCGAGGGCCATCTCGCCGTCCGAATCGGCGAGGTAGAGGTAGCTGGAGGTTGCCGCCCCCGGCACCCGGACGGAGCCGCCGAGGTCGATCCCCAGCTCCCGGCAGGAGGCCTCGAAGCGGTCGGCGTAAAAATCGTCCCCGTACGCGGTCAGAAAGCGGGCGGCGACATCCAGCAGACGCAGGTTGTGGGCGATGTTCCGCCCGACGCCGCCCAGGCTGACCGTGACGCGGCCGGGGTTCGAGTCCCCCGGGACGAGCGGAGAGAGGGAGCGTCCGCCGATGTCGATGTTGATCCCGCCGACGACCGCCGCAAAGCGCTCCATCGGCTCAGCGGAAGCGGTTCTGCCCGGCGTCGTATTCAAAGCCGGCCGCACGGAGCGTCTCGGTGAGCGCCGCCTCGGAGATCTCCAGATCCTCGCACAGCGCCTCGAGGGAAGCATACCGGTCCCTCAGCCTGGTGTTGATGAAGCTCAGCAGGACCGCCGGGTCGGAAGGAAGCATATCGGATACCTCGCTCTCTCGTCATGTCTTGTGTTGTGTCATGGTGTTTCATGCGCTTCTCTTCGGGGGCAGAAGCTTATGATAGCAGAAATCACCGGGTTCTTCAATCCCGTCTTTTCCGATCAGGCCGGGGCCTTTCGGGAGAGGCCGGACCGGAGCGGGCTCAGGGGGACAGCGCCGCGCATACGGCATCCGCAAGCTCCGGGAGCGTCATCCGGTCGGGGGCGAGCCGCAGCGCCTCCTCATGCCTGCGAAACCAGGTCATCTGGCGCTTGGCGTAGCGGCGGGTGGCCTGCTTGATGAGCGTGACGGCTTCCTCCCGGCCGATCTCGCCGCGCAGCGCCAACGCCGCCTGGCGGTAGCCGATGGCCTGCATGCAGGTGCTCTCCTCCGGAATCCCCCGGCGCAGCAGCTCCGCCGTCTCCTCAAAGAGCCCCTCCCGGCACATCCGGTCCACGCGGCTTTCGATCCGCGCATAGAGGGCGGCCCGGTCGGCGAAGTCCAGGACCACGTAGAGCGAGTCGAAGGCCGGAGGGATCAGCCGGCTCCGGCGGTCGTGCTCGCTGGCGCTCAGGCCGGTGAGGGCGTGGATCTCAAGGGCGCGGACGATGCGGCGCCGGTCCGTCGGGGCCAGCTTCCCGGCCCGTTCGGGGTCGACCGTCCGCAGGCGGCGGAGCATCTCCTCCCCGCCCATCTCGTCGTACTCCGCCGTAAGGGCGGTCCGGAGCGCCCGGTCCTCCTGGGCCCCGGCAAAATCCCTGCCGGCCAGCAGCGCATCGATGTAGAGACCGGTGCCTCCCACGAGGACCGGCTGCTTCCCCTGTGAGAAGAGCCTCTCACAGACCGCCTTCGCATCCTCGACGTAGCGGGAGACGGAGTAGTTCTCGCCCGGCTCCAGAATGTCCAGCATGTGATGGGGAATTTCCGCGCGCTCCTCCGGCGTGGCCTTGGCGGTGCCGACGTCCATGCCGCGATAGATCTGCATGGAGTCGGCCGAGACGATCTCCCCGCCCAGGCGCCCGGCCAGCTCGATGCCCAGCGCCGTCTTGCCGGAGGCGGTGGGGCCGGCGACGACCAGGAGTTGTTTTCTCTTTTCTTCAGGCTTCATAGGCGTTCCGACCGGCTTTCCGTGTGTTCCGGATCTCTCATACGATGCGTTTGAAGAGCCTGTCCAGGTCCTTCCGGGTCACGGTGACCGAGACCGGCCTCCCGTGGGGGCAGTACTTCACCCGCCCGCTGAGGACCTCGACGGCGAGGCGCTCCAGCTCCTGCGCGCTCGTGTCCCAGCCGGCCTTGATCGCCGCCTTGCAGGCCACGGTGTGGAGAATCTCGTCCCGGGCGGCTGCGGGGTCCGGCGATCCTCCGCTCCGCAGGTGCTCCAGAATCTCCTCCAGAGCCGGGACGGCGTCCTCCAGCCGGAGATCTGCGGGCGCCGCGCGGAGGATCCGCTCGCCCGGGCCGAAGGGCTCCAGCTCAAAGCCGAACTCCGCCAGCAGCTCCCCGAACTGCTCGGTCAGCGCCAGCTCCTCCGGCCCGAGCCGGAGCGGCTTCGGCAGCAGGAGCTGCTGGGCGGCCGCCGGTTGGGTCCTGGCCCGGAGGCGGTCAAAGTTCATCCGCTCGTGGGCGGCGTGCTTGTCGATCAGGACGATCCGGTCGCCGCACTCTACGATGATGTAGGTCCGGAAGGCCTCGCCGAGGATCCGGTGCGCCGGTACGCTGTTCGCTGCCTCTCCGGCCGAGTCCGCCGCGGTGTCTTCCGCGGGAGCGGAGGCGGAGCCCTCCCCGATGCGGTATTCCGCCGTGGGGCTGGCAAACAGGCTCTGCTGACGGAAGAGCTCCGGATCCGGCTCCTGCTTGGAAGCGCCGTCCCGTTCCGGCTCCTGCGCAGAAGCGCCGTATCGACCAGGCTGAGCAGACGGGACACCGGGCACTGCCTGCGACAGGGAGGCGGAGGACAAAGCCGGATCGGAGACGTCTCCGGATCCCCTATTCCAGGACGTCTCGGGGGCCGGTCCCGGCCCGGGTACTGCCGGCTGTGCAGGCGGAGCCGCCGTCCGGCTCAGCGTCGGTGCGGTCGGGGTTTCCGCAGCGGTCGGGCCTGCGGAAGCCGCTGCGCCCGCAGGCCGGAATACCGGATCCGCCGGATCTGATGGAACTGACGGCCGTGAACCTGCCAAACCTGCCAAACCCGCCGAAGCTGCCGGGACGCTCCGGTCTGTCAAGGGGGTCGCCGGGCCCACAGGATCTGCCGGAGCGGCTGCCGGGATGATAGGGTCCCCCGCCTCACGGCCGGAGGCACCGTCACTTCGGTCCCCGCGGGAGAGACCGAGCCGGTCCTCCTGCTGCAGCGTGGCCTGCACGGCCTGGTACAGGAGGGAGAAGACCCTGCGCTCCTCCGAGAACTTGACCTCGGTCTTCGCCGGGTGGACGTTGACGTCGACGGAGCCGGGCCGGATCTCCAGCCAGAGCACGCAGGCGGGATAGCGGCCGGTGAGCAGCGTGTTCCGATAGGCCTGTTCCAGCGCCGACTGCAGGAGCTGGGAACGGATATAGCGGCCGTTGACGAAGAAGTACTGCGCACTGCGGTTGCCCCTCCCCGCGGCGGGCGAGGAGACGAAGCCCCGGAGCTTCAGCCCGCTGTCCTCGCTGTATACCTGCAGCAGGTCGGCGGCAGCTTCCCGGCCCAGAAGCGCGTAGCAGCAGCTCATGGGGTCCCCGTCGCCGGGGGTGAAGAACTCCTCCTTCCCGTCCCGCAGAAAGCGGACGGAGATCTCCGGGCGGCCCAGCGCGCAGCGCAGCCCGGCCTGGATGCAGGCGGAGGCCTCGCTCCGGTCGGTCTTCAGAAACTTCAGCCGCGCAGGGGTGTTGTAGAAGAGGTCCTCCACGCTCATCACGGTCCCGGCCGGGCAGCCGGCGGGCTCCATCTCCTCAATATCCCCTGCCAGCAGGGTCATGCGGATCCCCTCGGGGTCCTCCGGCCGGCGGGTTGTGAGGCTGATGCGGGAGACGGCGGAGATGGCAGCCAGCGCCTCGCCGCGAAAGCCCATCGTCGTGATGGCCTCCAGCCCGGACTCGTCCTGCAGCTTGGAGGTGGCGTGGCGGAGAAAGGCGATCCCGGCGTCCTCGGGGGCCATCCCGCAGCCGTCGTCGGTGATGCGGATCATGGTGGCGCCGCCGTTGCGGATCTCGACGGTGACGTGGGAGGCGCCGGCATCAAAGGAATTCTCCATCAGCTCCTTGATGACGGAGGCGGGGCGATCCACTACCTCTCCGGCGGCGATCAGGTCCGCGACATGCGGGGACAGAATATTGATATGCGGCATAAACTGCCTCCTGTTTTAAATCTGTTGCCGTTATTATACAGGATTTTTGTTGAAACTTCCACCGCTTTTATGATAAGATTGGACACTCTTGATTTTGAATATATATAAGCAGCAGGAATACTGTGGGAATACGGCAAAAACCATGATCGGAAACGGAGAAGCGACTTGAAATACGAAAGAACCTCTATCACGCCGCAGGAGATTGACCGCCAGCTGGAGCTCTGCCACCGGATCGCCGACCGCCTCGGTGCCGACGGCCGGCGGCCCCTCGCCATGGTGGACACCTACGGCTGCCAGCAGAACGAGGCCGACAGCGAGAAGCTGCGGGGGTATCTGGCGGAGATGGGCTGCGGATTCACACAGGACGAATTTGAGGCGGACATCATCGTGGTCAACACCTGCGCCGTGCGGGAGCATGCGGAGATGCGCGTGCTGGGGAACGTCGGCGCACTGAATCATACCAAGAAGGCGAAACCGGACCAGATCATCGCGGTCTGCGGCTGCATGGTGCAGCAGGAGCACATGGCCGAGAAGATCCGAAAATCCTACCCCATCGTCGACCTGGTGTTCGGGCCGCACGAGATCTGGCGCTTTCCAGAGCTGCTGGAGCGGGTGCTGGAGCGGCACCGGCGCGTGTTTGCCACGGAGAAGAACAGCGGCGTGGTGGCGGAGGGAATTCCCCGTCAGCGCGACGGAAAGGTCAAGGCTTGGCTCTCCGTCATGTACGGCTGCAACAACTTCTGCACCTACTGCGTGGTGCCCTACGTGCGGGGGAGAGAGCGCTCGCGCCTGCCGGAGGAGGTCATCGCGGAGGCGGAGGAACTGGTCGCGGCGGGCTACCGGGACATCACGCTCCTGGGACAGAACGTGAACTCCTACGGGAAGGACCTCGGGATCGACGTGGATTTTGCCGATCTGATCCGGAGGATCAACGACATCCCGGGGGATTTTCTGATCCGCTTCATGACGAGCCACCCGAAGGACGCCACGGAGAAGCTCTTCCGCACGATGGCGGAGTGCGAAAAGTGCGCCCGCCACATCCATCTGCCGGTGCAGTCCGGCAGCAACCGGGTGCTCAGGGCCATGAACCGCAGCTATACGCGGGAGAAGTACCTGGAGGAGATCGCCCTGGCCCGCAGCCTGATGCCGGACCTGGTGCTGACCACGGACATCATTGTAGGCTTCCCGGGCGAGACGGAGGAGGAGTTTGCCGAGACCCTGTCCCTCTGCGAGGAAGTGCGCTTTGACGCGATGTTTACCTTTATCTATTCCAAACGGGTCGGTACCCCCGCCGCCTCCATGCCGGACCCCTATACCAGAGAGGAAAAGCAGCGGCGCTTTGACGCACTGACGGAGCTGAGCAACCGGATCTCGGCCGAAAAGCACGGCGCCTACGTCGGGACGAGACAGCGCGTGCTGGTGGACGGGGAGACCGGTCGGGAGGAATATAATCTCTCGGCGCGCACGAACGGAGGACGCCTTGTGCATCTGAAGGGCGATCCCGGGCTGGTGGGACAGTTTGTCACGGCCGAGATCACGTCGGGCAACACATGGGCGCTCTACGGAAAGGCGGAGGAAGATGGCTGAGCTGACACCGATGAAAAAGCAGTACCGGGAGATCAAGGATCAGCACCGGGACTGCCTGCTGTTCTTCCGCCTCGGTGATTTCTACGAGATGTTTGACGAGGACGCGGTCACGGCCTCGCGGGAGCTGGATCTGGCGCTGACGACCCGGGACCGGAACGTCGAGGACCCGGACGAGCGCACCCCGATGTGCGGCGTCCCCTATCACAGCGCGGAGGGCTATATCGCAAAGCTGATCCAGAAGGGGTACAAGGTCGCCATCTGCGAGCAGCTGGAGGACCCGGCGCTGGCCAAGGGCCTCGTGCAGCGGGATGTGATTCGGATCATCACGCCGGGCACCGTGACGGACAGCTCGATGCTGTCGGAGGAGAGAAGCAACTACATCTGCGCGGTGTTCCTGAGCGGGCAGGCGGCCGGGATTGCCTTCTGCGAGCTCTCCACCGGCGAGTTCTGCTGCGCGGCCTTCCCAAAGGACGGGGAGGAGCACGTCCGCAACGAGCTGGCGCGCTTTCTGCCCCGGGAGGTGCTCCTCTCCCCCGCTGCCGCGGAGAACGCCGCAATCCGCAGCTTCGTGCAGGAGCAGCTGGACGCCATGCCGGAGCAGGGACCGGAGATGTTTGAGTATCTGCCCTGCGCCGCCCGGGTCTGCGAGCGCTTCGGCTTCGGGGATGTGGACGAGGCCGGACTGCGGGACGGCAGTGGCGCTGTCTGCGCCTGCGGGGCGCTGCTGCAGTATCTGGAGGAGACGCAGAAGTGCGACCTCTCCCACATCAACCGGCTGGACGTCTTCTTCGGCGGCCGGTACATGGAGCTGGACTACACGGCCCGCCGCAGCCTGGAGCTGACCGAGTCGCTCTCCGGCGGCGAGAAGAAGGGCAGCCTGCTCTGGGTCCTGGACCGGACCGGCACCGCCATGGGCAGCCGGATGCTGCGCAGCTGGCTGGAGCGCCCCCTGCTCTCGGTGGCCGCTATCCGCCGGAGGCTTGCTGCGGTCCAGGAGCTCTGTAAGAACAACGTCAGCCGCGCGGAGCTGATGCGCGCCCTGAAGGACATCAGCGACATGCAGCGCCTGGTCGCCCGGACCGTCTACGGCAGCGCGGGCGGGCGGGACCTCCGGATGCTCGCCAACTGCATCGCGGTTCTCCCCCGTCTGCAGGCGCTGCTGGGCGACATGGAGAGTGCGGAGCTGCGCACGATCGGGGCGATGGACCTGCTCCCGGAGATCCGGGAGGAGATCGACCGGGCCATCTGCGACGATCCCCCCTTCTCGGTCCGGGAGGGCGGGATGATCCGGGACGGCTTCTCGCAGGAGCTGGACGAGCTGCGGCAGCTCCGGGACCACGGCGCCGAGCGCATCGCTGCGCTGGAGGAGCGCGAGCGGCAGAGCACCGGGATCAAAAAACTCAAGGTCGGATACAACCGGGTCTTCGGATACTATATCGACATCCCGAAGTCCGCGGGCGCCGAGCAGGTGCCGGAGCACTATATCCGGAAGCAGACCCTGGTCTCCAACGAGCGCTACTTCACACCGGAGCTCAAGGAGCTGGAGAACAGCCTGCTCACGGCCCGGGACCGGATCCAGGCGCTGGAATACGACTTCTTCTGCACCCTGCGGAGCCGTGTCGCGGCGCAGGTGGGGCGCATCCAGCATACCGCGGAGCTGGTCGCCGCGCTGGACTGCTTCTGCTCGCTGGCGGAGGTGGCGGTGCGGAACCACTATACCATGCCGGAGGTGGACGCCGGCCGCGAGATCGTGATCCGGGAGGGCCGGCACCCTGTAGTGGAGCAGACCCTGAAGGACGTGCTCTTTGTCCCGAACGACACCGTCCTGAACACGGGCCCGGACCGGCTGGCCATCGTGACCGGGCCGAACATGGCGGGCAAGTCCACCTATATGCGGCAGACGGCGCTGATCGTACTGATGGCGCAGATCGGCTCCTTTGTCCCGGCCAGATCCGCCGTCATCGGCGCGGTGGACCGGGTCTTCACCCGGATCGGGGCCTCCGACGACCTGGCTGCGGGGCGCTCAACCTTCATGGTGGAGATGAGCGAGATGGCCGCGATCCTGCACAACGCCACTCCGGCCTCGCTGCTGATCCTGGATGAGATCGGCCGCGGCACCTCGACCTACGACGGCATGGCCATCGCCCGCGCGGTGCTGGAATACTGCGCCGACCGGCGGAAGCTGGGCGCGCGGACGATGTTCGCCACCCACTATCACGAGCTCTCCGCTCTGGAGGGAGAGCTGGACGGCATCCGGAACTACAACATCACGGCGAAGAAGCAGAACGGGAAGCTGGTCTTCCTGCGGAAGATCGTGCCGGGTGCGGCCGACGACAGCTACGGCATCGAGGTGGCAAAGCTGGCGGGGGTGCCGGACTCGGTCATCGAGCGCGCCAGGCAGTGCCTGCGGGAGCTGACCGAGCAGCACCCGGCCCCGTCGGCGGCGAAGGGCGGCGGTGAGGACACGGCACAGCTCAGCTTTGCGGACATGCAGGCGGATGAGATCCGGGAGACCCTCCGGAAGACGGACCTCAACACCCTGACGCCCCTCGAGGCGATGAACCTGCTCTTCACCCTGCAGAGAAAGGCGCTGCAGTGAACGGCGGGCAGAACCCGGACGGGCTGCAGGAACGCCCGCCGCTCCGGCCCGGGGACTTCGGCAGCAGAATGACCCGGGGCGAGACCGCCGCGGTGCTGCTGTACTTCCCGCTGCATCTCTGGCTGCTCCCCCTGCTTCTGCTCGGGCTTCCCCAGACACGGGGGCTTTCGGAGACGGACATCAACCTCGCGGTATACGGCTTTGCGTTTCTGTACATGCTGGTGTTTGCGGGGCGCTTTCTGCGCAGGGACTTTGACCCGCTCTGCGACCACTTCGGCTACTGTCTGCTGCAGGTCGTCATCAGCTACGGCATGATGCTCGCCTTCAACATGATCCTGAACGTGGTCCTGCAGACGGCCCTCCCCGCCGAGAACCCGAACAACGCCGCCGTGGCGGACATGGCCGGGGCCGAATACGGCAAGACCGCCGCCATGTCGATCTTCCTCGCACCGGTGGCGGAGGAGCTGATGTTCCGCGGCGCGGTCTTCGGCGGACTGCGGAGATACAGCCGCCCGCTGGCCTATGCGGCGAGCATGCTGCTCTTCTCGCTCTACCACGTCTGGGGCTTTGCCCTGCTGAACCCGGTGTACTGGATCTTCCTGCTGCAGTATCTGCCGGTGTCGTGGCTGCTCTGCCGCTGTTACGAGCGCTGCGGCAGCATCTGGGGCAGCATCCTCTTTCACGCGCTCATCAACGCCGTGTCCGTCCGGGTGCTTGTGGCCCTGGGGGGATAGCGCCGGCGACAGAGAGAGAAAAACATCCGGAAACCGATGCACAGCGGTGCACCGGATCCCGGATGCTGGAATGCCGTATGGATGTGATCCGATCGGCAGCCTCAGAAGAGCTGAATATAGGCCTCGCGCTCCGGCCCGACGGAGACGTAGCGGATCGGACAGCCGACGGCCTTCTCCAGATACCGGATGTAGTCGACGGCCGCCTTCGGCAGATCCTCCAGCCTTCTGGCCCCGCTGATGTCGCAGCGGAAGCCGGGGAGATACTCATAGACCGGCTTTGCGGCGTTGAGGTCGTCGATGGAGGAGGGAAACTCTTCGGTCCTCTGTCCGTTGAGCTCGTAGGCGACGCAGACGGGGATCTGCTCCAGATACGAGAGCACGTCCAGCTTCGTCAGCGCAAGGCTGGTGCAGCCCTGCATCAGCACGCCGTAACGGGAGGCCACGACGTCGAAGCCGCCGACCCGCCTCGGCCGTCCGGTGGCGGCGCCGTATTCGCCTCCGGCCTCGCGGAGGGCGTCCCCCGCCTCCCCAAACAGCTCGCAGGTGAAGGGGCCCTCGCCCACGCAGCTGGAATAGGCCTTCATGATGCCGATGGCCTGGTCGAGTTTCGCGAAGGGGATCCCCGCGCCGATGGGGGCGTAGGAAGCCAGGGTGGTGGAGGCGGAGGTGTAGGGCACGATGCCGTAATCCACGTCCCGCAGCGCGCCCAGCTGGGCCTCAAAGAGCACGGATTTTCCCTCATTGATCGCGTTGCGGAGGAAGACCGTCGTATCCCGGACATAGGGGGCGAAGGGCATGGCGTATTCCTCCAGCCAGGCCATGGTCTCATCCACGCCGACAGGGCTGTGGCCGTAGCCCTTCTCGACCGTCAGGTTCTTCCACTCGACGATGCCCTCGACCTTTTCGCGCAGAGATTCGGGGTGCAGCAGGTCACCCATGCGGAGGGTCTTCTTCATGTACTTGTCCGCATAGACCGGCGAGATGCCCCGCCGTGTGGAGCCGAACTTCCTGTCGCCCAGGCGGTCCTCCTCGAGCTGGTCCAGCAGCCGGTGGTAGGGCATGCAGAGGACGGCCCGGGAGCTGAGGACCAGGTGCGCGGGCGTGATGTCGATGCCGCCCTCGCGGAGCGCTGCGGTCTCCTTCGTCAGGTGCTCGGGGTCGACGACCATACCGGGGCCCAGAACATTTGCGGTCTCGGGGCGCAGGATGCCGGAGGGCAGCAGATTCAGGATGAACCGCCCCCGGTCGTTGACGACGGTGTGGCCGGCGTTGTTGCCGCCCTGATAGCGGACGACGATGTCATAGTCCCGGCTGAGCAGGTCGACCATGCGGCCCTTGCCCTCGTCGCCCCAGTTGGTGCCCACGATGGATGTTAACATGGATGAATTCCTCTTTTCTCTTTAACCTTATATATTCTGTTCTGCCTTATAATTATTCGCCGTTCGCCGTCAGACTGAGATCGCGTCCGCCCTCCGGATGAGGTCCCGGTTCTCCTGCAGGATGGGCCGGATCTCATCCCGGAGATAGTCCTCGCACTGCTGCGAGGCCATCCCGGTGAAGCCGGCGGGATCGGAGAGCGTTTCGAGCTCCTCGGCCGTGAGGCCGAAGGCCGGGTCCTGGGCGATGCGCCGGAGCAGGTCGTTCTCCGCACCGAGGAGCTTGACCTGCTCGGCCGCGGCCATGGAGTGGATGCGGATGCGCTCGTGCAGGAGCTGCCGGTCTCCGCCCTTCTGCTTCACGCAGTACATGAGGATATTCTCGGTGGCGAGGAAGGGGAGCTCCTCCCGCAGATGCTTCCGCATCACGGCGGGGAAGAGCCGGAGCCCGGAGGCGACGTTGTCGTAAAGATTCAGAATCCCGTCGCAGGCCAGAAAGGCCTCCGGGATCGCAATGCGGCGGTTGGCCGAGTCGTCCAGCGTCCGCTCCAGCCACTGGGCCGAGGCGGTGATGGCGGCGTTCTGCAGGTCGCAGATCACATAGCGGCTCAGGGAGGCGATGCGCTCGGAGCGCATGGGGTTGCGCTTGTAGGCCATGGCCGACGAGCCGATCTGGCCGGACTCAAAGGGCTCCTCAGCCTCCTTGAGGTGGCTGAGCAGCCGGATGTCGCCGGCAAACTTCGAGGCGCTCTGCGCGATGCCCGAGAGCACCTGCAGCACCATGAAGTCCTGCTTCCGGGAATAGGTCTGGCCGCTGACGCTCTGACAGCGCGGAAAGCCCATCCGCTTCGCAATGCCCTGCTCCAGAAGGCGGACCTTCTCCCCGTCGCCGTCAAAGAGCTGCAGAAAACTGGCCGCCGTGCCGGTGGTGCCCTTGCAGCCGAGGAGCCTCAGCTCGCCGAGCTCAAAATCCAGCTGCCGCAGATCCGTCTCCAGATCCTGCAGCCAGAGGCAGGCCCGCTTCCCGACGGTGGTGGGCTGGGCGGCCTGAAAGTGCGTGAAGGCCAGGGTCGGCAGGTCGCTGTTCTTCTCCGCGAGCTCTGCCAGCGCGCTCATCACGCCGAGAAGCTTCCGCCGGATCAGCAGCAGCGCGTCACGCATGTTGATGATGTCGGTGTTGTCCCCGACGTAGCAGGAGGTGGCCCCCAGGTGGATGATGGGCGCGGCCTCCGGGCAGCAGGCGGCAAAGGTGTGCACGTGCGCCATCACGTCGTGGCGCAGGGCCTTCTCCTCCTCGGCCGCGCGGGCGTAGTCGATGTCGTCCAGATGGGCGCGCATCTCGTCGAGCTGCCGGTCCGTGATGGGGATCCCGAGCTCCTTCTCCCCTTCGGCGAGGGCAAGCCAGAGCCTGCGCCAGGTGGAGAACTTCCGGTCGTCGGAAAAGATCCTCTGCATCTCCTCCCCGGCGTAGCGGGTGCACAGAGGATTCTGGTATCGGTCGTGCATCCCGGACCTCCCTCAGACGGAGCCCGGATACACGGGGATCGGCCGGCGCTTGTGCTCGCTCCGGCGGTGATAGCGCTCGATGACGGCGAGGTCCTTCTCCTCCGCCCGGCCTTCCAGAAGCCAGCTGTCGATGGCGCGGTAGGTGACGCCCATCTCGTCCTCGTCGGTCTGGCCGTCGAAGAGCCCTGCCGAGGGGGCCTTGCCGACGATGCTCGAGGGCGCGTCCAGATAACGGAGAAACTCCAGCACCTCGGAGGCGGTGAGATCCGCGATGGGGTTAAAGTCGCAGGCGCCGTCGCCCCACTTGGTATAGTAGCCCATATAGGCCTCGCTGCGGTTGCCGGTGCCGGCGACGAGGCGTCCCTCCGCCGCAGCCACGGCGTAGAGCGTCGTCATGCGCAGCCGGGGCGCGATGTTGGCGACGGCGTCGTCCGTGAGCGCGGTGATCCCGCGCAGCTGCCGGAGCTCCTGCTCCCGCACCTCGGTCAGGTCGATCATCCGGGCCTCTATGCCGAAGCGCTCGGCCAGGGCTCTGCCGTCCTCCGCGTCCGCCTCAAAGTTCCGCCGGGAGGCGCAGGGCATGAGGATGCCCACCGTATTGTCGCAGGCGGCCTTGCAGAGGATGCCCACGAGGGCGCTGTCCTTGCCGCCGGAATTGCCGAAAACAATCCCCTTCACGCCGCTCGACTCCACGAGCGAACGGATCCAGGAGACGCGGCCGTCGTATTCCGCTTTCCAGTCTCTGCAGTACATTTCTGCTTCTCCTTCCGAAAAAAACAAGCGGTGAAATTATATCAAATTCATTAAACGGATTCAACTATAAAATATTGCGAGATTCAACAAATCGTGCTACAATAAGCGCAATCAGTTTTTTGTAGACTGGAGGATGGTACACAATGAGACGGAGAGGACTGGCGGCGGTGCTTTCGCTGGTCATGCTGCTGGCGTTGCTGATGCCTGCCGCAGCAGCGGAGGGGGAGGAGCAGACAGCGGCGGAGCCTCGGGAGAACCCGGAAAACCGCTTTAATGTCATGTTGGTGCTGGATGCCAGTGTCTCCCTGAACGCCACCGACCCGAGAGGGAACCGCTTTGAAGCCGTAAGGCTGTTTACGGACCTCCTCGCCGACGAGGGGAACGTCCTGGGCGGTGTGGTGTTCTCAACCAAGGTAGACCGGCGGGTGGAACCGAAGGAGGTCAACGGCCGGGAAGAGAAGGAAGCCGTTGTAAACGCGCTGGAGAACGTGAGCTACCCGGGCGGCTGGACCAACATCGGTCTGGGCCTTACAACAGCGCTGGAACAGCTGGAGGAGAACGGCGACGACAGCCTGCCTTCTGTAATCATCCTCTTCAGCGACGGCAACACCGCGATGGAGACCGGCGGCCTGACCTTTGAGTCCGAAGTGATGCGCGACCTGGCGCTGGCAAAGGCAGCGGAGCAGGAGATCCCGATCTACAGCGTCTGCCTCAACCACAACGGCTCGGCCGACTCGGCCGAGATGGCGCGCATCGCCGAAACCACGGAGGGTGAATTCACCGAGGTTCAGGTTGCCGAAGATCTGCAGAAGGTCTTCCAGGTCTTCTACGAGCTGATCTATTCCAGCCGCTCCGTGACGCTGGTGGACGATGTCTTCCCCGAGGAGGGCCTGATCGAGACGCCGTTTGAGGTGCCGGGCTTTGGCGTGGAGGAGGTCAACATTGTCATTGTCGGCCGCGCGACGGACGTTGCGCTGACAAGGCCGGACGGTGAACCGCAGGAGCTGGACCCGCAGATCCGGGACACCTTCACCACTTTCAAGATTGCGGCCCCCATCGCAGGCGAATGGGTTCTCTCGACCTGGGGCGTGCCCAACGACTCCATCCGCATCGAGGTGATCTACAACACCAGGCTCACCCTGTCGTTCAACATGATCCCGGCGAGGGAGGAGTTTGAGGTCGGGGACGAGGTGGCCTTCCGTGCGACGCTCTCGATGGGCAATGTGCGGGCAAACAGCCTCCAGGCCTATTCCGGCTTTGAAGCGGTGCTGTCGGTCTATGACGAGAACGGGGGCGAGATCCGGCGCATACCCATGTATGCGGACGAGAACGGCTTTGAGGTGAGGCCTCCCATCGAAGAGGGTGTCTACAGCTTCGGGACCACCGTGACGGGCAACTCGCTGGAGCGCGTATCCCACCGCATCGGACCGGTCCGCTTCTACGTGCCGGAGCCCGAGCCGGAACCGGAACCGGTACGGGACCCGATCCCCGAGCCGCCACCTGTTCCCAACACACCGCCCACGGCAAGCACGCGGAACCTGACCGAGACCGTGATGGTCTGGCCGTTTGCAGGCGGAAAGTACACCAGGGACCTGAACGGCCTGGTACACGACCTGGAGGACAGCTCACTCAGCTACACGGCCAGTTCACCGAATCTCCGGCAGGGCGCGGAGTACTACCTCAGCCCCACCGGACATCTCCAGCTGACCCTCGGCAACTTCCGCCTCCGCAGCGGAAGCCTGACCGTGAAGGCGGCGGACTCGGAGGGCCTGTCCTGTGACGTGACGCTGAACTTCCGTGTCATCAACACGGTGCTGATCCTGCTGGGACTCCTGGCGGCGGCCCTGATCGCTGCGGCGATCTACCTGCTCACAAGACGGAAGCCCGCCAAGACCTTCGGGGGCTCGCTCACGGTGACCACCGAGGTGGACGGCAGCGTCCGGACCAGCGCCCCTCACAGCCCTGCCAAGGGCAGGTATCCGCTCTCCAGCTTCACCGACATCGACAACGTAGGCCTGGACTACAGCCGCTGCTACATCGAAGGTTCGGGCGGCGCGTACGTCTTCCTTGTGACAGATAAACCGGTGGAATGGCGCGGCTACGAAACCAACAGTGTGCGCATTGACAGCGGCACCGAAACCACGGTGTTGGTGGAAGGCAATCCAAACCGGAAGCTGAAGGTACGCTTTGACTCCGCAAGTCTCGCGTTCTCAGATTACGAATACTGAAGCATTACAGAAACGAGGAAGAGGATATGGCAAAGAGCATCCTGGGCATAGACATTGGCTATGACAGCATGAAGCTGGCGCTGGTGAAGGGAGGAAAGGTCAAGAAGTCGGCGGAGGTTCCCATGCCGAAGAACCTTCTCCGGGCGGGACGCGTGGTCTCGACGGAGAGCATGGGCGAGCTGATCCGCACGACGATGAAGCAGTACGGCATCCGCTGCCCCCGGGCGGCGCTGGTGCTGCCCAACGAGGCGGTCTTTGTACGCAACGTGTTGATGCCGGTCATGACGGCGGATCAGCTGAAGTACAACCTTCCCTTCGAGTTTCGGGACTACATCACCGAGGAGCTGAAGAACTACGTCTTTGACTACGCGATGATCTCGACCGCGGAGGAGATCAAGGCTGCAACGCGCGCGAGCAAAGCCGCGAAGGAAGCCGGCGACGGCGACGAGACCGCGGCGGGGAGCTCGATGGAGCTCATCGCAGTGGCGGCCCAGCAGTCGCTGATCGAGGACGCACGGGAGTATACCCGCAAGGCGGGCCTGAAGCTCGTCAAGGCGGCGCCTACGGTCTCGTGCTATCAGGCGCTGATCCGGGCGCGGACGGTGCCCGGCGGGCCTCCGGAGGAATACTGCATCCTGGACCTGGGCTATCAGGCGATCCGGATGTACATGTTCCGGGGCGAGCGCCACATCGTCACAAGAGAGCTGGAAGTTGGGCTCCGCTCGCTGATCTCCGCCATCGCCGACGCGGCGAGCGTGGATGAGCACCTGGCCCACACCTACCTGCTGGAGAACTATCAGGACTGGCAGAACAACCCGGTGTGCCAGAATGCCTACGAGAACATCTCGGTGGAACTGATCCGGGCGCTGAACTTCTACCGGTTCTCCAATCCGGACAGCCGGCTGGAGGACCTGTACCTGACGGGCGGAGGGTCGATGATCCGGCCGCTGCGTAAGGTGATTGCGGACACGGTGGGGATCCGGGTCCACGCACCGGTGGAGCTTGTGCCCGACGGTGCGGATGTCCCGGGAGTCCACGGCCTGGTGCAGGCCATCGGCGTGACGATGAACTGAGCGGAGGTGAGAGGAGTTGGCAGCAAATAATGCAAGCATCGGAGGCAGACCGGCCTCCGGCAGACGCGGAAAGAGAGCCTATCCGGTCAAACGCACGATCAACCTGGCGATGACGGATGTGCAGCCGATGAATCCCGGCCTTGCAATCCCGCTGGTGATCCTGGTGCTGATCGCCGCAGTGCTCTTCGGCAAGTTTGCGGTGGTGGACCGCCTGAAGGCGGTGAGTCAGGCCGAGGCCGAGGTTGCGGAGGCGAAGAGCCGGCTGAGCGAAGCGTATCAGCGGCTGGACAGCTACGGCGAGCTCTCGGAGCTCTATGCCCACTATACCTTCTCCGGGATGACGGATGAGGAAGTGCACCGCACCGACAGGGCCGAGGTCCTGGATCTGATCCGTGAGGTGATCTATCCCCGGGTCAGGATGGACAACTGGTCCCTGCGCGGGAATATCCTGACCGTGACGATGACGGCGGACACCCTGGAGGACATCAACCAGACCGCCCAGACCATCAAGGCGGAGGACATCGTGGACCTCTGCACGGTGACGAACGCGAAGACCAACGAGATCCGGCATGTCATCAAGAATGAGGAAGATGACACCGAGGAGACCATCATCGAGACCAGCGTAACGGCCCAGGCTCTTGTATATCTGAATCCGGATGAGGGGGTGGACAGACGGTGAAAATCTTAAGCCGAGACTTCAATCGGGGCGAGAAGGTACTGCTTCTGATCCTGGCCCTGATCCTGGTGGCACTGGCGTATTACTTTGTGATCGACAAGCCGGTGCGTGAAGACCTGGCCAGCGCGCAGGCCGAAAAAGAGGCCACCGAGACCGAGCTCTCAGCCCTGCAGGGCAGAATCGCCCGACTGGAAGAGATGGAGCGGGAGCTGGAATCCATCACCTCGAACCCCGAAGTCAGCCGCATGGGCAGCTACAACAACAGCAAGGAGGAGCTGGCCTTCCTGAACGACATCCTGGGCGTGACGGACGACTACTCGGTATCCTTCGCCAACGTGACCCGGAACGGGGACCAGGTCCGCCGCAACTTCAACCTGCGCTTCACGGTGGAGAGCCACGAGGCGGCAGAGAAGCTCCTGAAGCAGATCTACGCAAGCGAGCTCCGGTGCCTGCTGAACGACATCAACTACAGCCGGACGCGGACCTACTACAACGAGGCAGACCGCATCCTCTATGCCAGAGAGTATTATGAGCGCGTCACGGTGAACGCCACCGCGACCTTCTTCGAGACCATGGTGGGCGGCACCCCGGACGCGGGGCTTCCCTCCGGCGGCGCAGCCGCATCGTAAAAAAGCCGAAACCCTGTCAGACCAAACCCCTGACAGGGTTTCTTAAATCTATGGTTATTCAGAAGAGCAGATCGAAGATTTCACCGACTTTCTTCATCATAACGCACATCTTAAATAATCACTCAAGGATTCCAAAGCATGAACTCAGACTGATTCTTCGTGCGATAGAAGCGAACAGCGCAAGGATTGTAAAGAAGTGGGCAGAACATTTCGAAGGAGTCAGGTTCTACTGCTGACATATTTAAAGATTTTCAGTAATAATTCTAAAATATTTCCTTAATCCGTGAAACTCAAATGGCAAGAATCCTCGAGAGGGCGCGTGAAACCGGCATTTGAGGCTCACGAAACTGCGTATTACGGCACACCAAACAGGTGCGTAAAAGTATGATATATGGTATACTGTTGACATCCA
>JAILFJ010000161.1 GCA_024697625.1 Oscillospiraceae bacterium | reverse complement strand
GCTTGCTGAGGACCGAAGAGGTCGATACATTCAGATAATTGACCTCGTTTTTGGTTTTGAGGTCAGGAACAAAGGTACCGTGCTGTCCGCGATAATCGCTGGGGAGCATCCCATAGCGCTTTTTAAAGGCGGACACGAAAGCGCGGGAATCCGAGAAGCCATTTCCCACGGCGATATCCGCAATGGAAGAGCGAGTGGTCAACAGCTCGCTCACGGCGTGGTCGAGGCGAATGTCGGCGTAATATTGGGAAAAGGTGACGCCGGATTGTTGACGGAAAAAACGTGAAAGGTGCGCCTCAGAGAAATGAAATTCTCTTGCCAACTGTCCCAGACTGAGATTCTCCGCATAGTGTTCCCGCACATATTTGACGACAGCGTTCATTTGTTGGATGCTTTTCTGCCGTATTTCAATGGATTCCGGGATCTTGGTCTGAAAGTTGGAAACCAGTTCGTTGATAAGCAGAGAAAACAATGCCAGCGTAAGGAGTGAATTCTCTTTCGGTGTGTTTTCTTTTATCATGCGGGCGACCAGATGCTTGATAAAATCGAACCGTGGATCATCGCTGCGGCCTTCGGAGCAGCAGTCGAAATAGCAGGTTTTGTATTCCTCAAACTGCTCAAGCGCCGAAAGGTCGATCTGTACGGCCACCATGCTTGCTCCTTCCGAATACAGCTCATGCACGGCAAGAGAGTTGATGAGGATCAGATCATCCGGGGCGAGCAAATGCCTCGTATCGCCAACCACGATCTGAACCTGCCCCTCACAGACGTAGAGCAGCTCGAGACTGCTGTGCCAGTGCCGAGAAACGCTGCCGATTTTGTGAAGGAAAATCTTTCCCGGGATCTTCTGCGAAAAGTGAATGATCTCCTGCCTGTATTCCATGTTCTCTCGCCCCCTGCAAATCAGTATAGAGCATGAAAAGCTTCAAGTCAATGACATGCGCAGTTTTTTGCTTTTCTGGCGGAATGATGTGCAGTTTTTTGCTTTTTACCGGGCTGCGTCCTCCGCGGAGACAGTGAAAAGGCAAAAATGTTGCACAAAATGCGTTGAGAATCTGCGTTGTTCTGCGGGATTCTTTGTGCAATAATGGTAACATCAAAAGGCGGGCTTTGCCCGCGCTGCTTGAAAAATGAACACGGAAATGGGAGCAGAAAATGGCTGAGATTTTACTTGAAATCAAAAAAATGAGCAAGAACTTCGGCCCTATCGTCGCGCTGAAGGAAGTGGATCTGACTGTACGCCGGGGAGAGATTCACGGCCTGATTGGGGAAAACGGCAGCGGAAAGTCCACCATTACCTCTATTGCAGCGGGTATGCAGCCTGCAAGCTCCGGGGAGATGTTCTTCAAGGGACAGCCCTGGAAGCCGGACAGCATGGTACATGCACAGGCGCAGGGAATGTCCATGATCCTGCAGGAGGCAAATACGATCCCCAACTGTACGGTAGCGGAAAACCTCTTTGCCGGGCAGGAGGATCGGTTTTCCCGCTTCGGCTTTGTGAACGCACGGAAGATGAATCGTGAAGCAGACGCGCTTCTGGCCAAATTTGGCCTCAAGCACATCCACGGCCGGGACAACATCAACAATTATGGCTTTGAAGATCGGAAGCTGGTGGAGATCGCCCGCGCTGTAACCGACGAAACCGAGATTCTTGTCGTGGACGAGACAACGACCGCCCTCTCCTTTGAAGGGCGCGAGATCCTCTATAAGCTCATGCACGACATGGCTGCCAAAGGAAAGGCCATCATCTTCATCTCTCACGATATGGACGAAATCCTGCAGCAATGCACGGTACTGACCGTGCTGCGTGACGGCGAGATCCGCGGGACACTCAACCGGGAACAGATGACCGCGCCGGGGGCAGTGTCTGAGATCCGCAAGCTGATGGTCGGCCGGGACATCGGGGACAAATTCTACCGCAGCGATTACGACCCGAGCTGCTCCGACGAGGTGGTGCTCTCCTTTGAGCAGGTCACAACGGCCCAGATCAAGGACTTCAATCTTGAAATCCACGCGGGTGAGATCGTCGGCCTCGGCGGCTTGTCAGGCTGCGGAATGCATGAGATCGGCAGACTGGCCTTCGGAGTCGGGGATATTGACTCCGGCCATGTAAAGCTCCGCGGCGAGGATATTAAGGATTCTGTGGACGCGGTCGGGAAAGGGATCGGCTACATTTCCAAGAACCGCGATCTGGAGGCCGTCATCCTCGAGGCCCCCATCGGTGTCAACATCGTTCAGCCCTCCCTGCGCGATCTCGGCAAAAACGTGTTTATCCGCCCGTCGGAAGAGAGGAAGATGACCAGAGAACAGATCGACCTGCTCGCCATCAAATGCGCAAACGGCAGCCAGTGGGTCAACACCCTCTCCGGGGGCAACAAGCAGAAGGTCTCCTTCGCCAAGTGGATCGCCAAGGGAAGCAGTTTTATCATCATGGATTGCCCGACGCGCGGCGTGGATATCGGCGTCAAGCAGGCCATGTACCAGCTCATTACCGACATGAAGCGCGAGAGCAAAGCGATCCTGATGATCAGCGAGGAGCTGGCAGAGCTCATCGGTATGGCTGACCGCATGATCATCATGAAGGACTTTCAGGTGGCCAAAGAATTCACCCGGTCGCCGGAGCTCACCGAGGCCGATATCATCGAGTACATGATATAGGAGGCTCAAATGGGAAAGACAATCAAAAACACATGGTTCCAGACCCATCTCACGGATCTGCTCAGCTATGCGGGACTGCTGCTGTGCATCGTGGTGTTCTCGATTCTGAGCAAGGGCAAGCTCTGGAGCGCATATAACCTCGGCATCCTCGTCCAGCAGACATGCGTTTACGCCATTCTCGCCATGGGCGCGATCTTTATCTACTCGATGGGCTATATGGACATCAGCCTCGGCGCCCAGCTCGGCGTATACTGCTTGCTTCTCATTCTCATCACGAACGCTTCCGGTTCATTGGTGCTCGGCTTTTGTTCAATCCTCGCGATTGCTATTGTGTGCGGGCTCATCAACGGCTATGTCTCTGTCAAACTGGGGCTTCCGTCGATCGTGACTTCCATCTTCCTCAACGCGGTCTTCGGCGGTGCGCAGATGCTCATCATGGAGCGGCTCGGCACCAACAGCGTGTCCATGACGACGAAGCTCAAGTTCTTTAAGCAGATGCCCGTCATGCTCGCTGCCATTGTCATCATCGCCGTCATTTCCGTTTTTCTCTATCAATTCACGCAGCTCGGCAAGCACGCCAAGGGCATCGGCGCCAACGAGACGGCGACCTCCATCTCCGGCGTCAACACTACCAAGTGGAAGGTATTGGCCTATGTGTTCTTTGGCTTCTGTATCGCCGTCGGCGCCCTCTTTCTTACGGCACGCACAAATTCCGCAGGTAAAGGCACCGGGGCCGGTTACGCCATGGACATCATGGTTTCGCTGCTGCTTGGCGGTATGCCCCTGTCCGGCGGTATGCGCTCCAAAATCAGCGCTGCGCTGGTCGGCTCCTTTACCTATGTCATTCTTGCAAACGGCCTGATCCTCTCCGGCGTCAATACCACGCTCATTTATATCATCAAGGCTATTGTCTTCATGGCGGTCATCCTCATGACCTGCCGAAAACCCAGCGGTGTCCTGCCGCGCTGACTTGTAAGCCCTTGCAAAAAATGCATTAAAAAAGATTTGGAGGAAAAACACATGAAAAAGCTTCTCGCCCTGCTCCTTGCCCTGGTCATGGTGGTCAGCGTTTCCGCCGTGGGCAGCGCCAACGCCTTTGCCGATGATGTGAAGACCACGCATCACAAGATCGGCATTGCCCATTATACCGATGCCGGCAAGGCTGTCGATGCCATCCGCGCCTTCCTCGACGGCATCTCCGGCCCCATGAATCTGGAGTTCGTTTATGCTACCCTCAGCACCTACGACGAGGCCACCAACCTCACCGCCATGCAGAACCTGATCTCCTCCGGCTGCGAGGGTATCCTGATGTCCGCCGACATGGGTACCCCCGCCATCCTTGAGGAATGCGAATCCGCCGGCGTCTACGTCGCGGGTTTCCTGTGCGACTACAACCAGAGCTACTGGACCGCCAATGAAGAGGTTTTTGGAAACGAGTACTTCCTTGGTACCGTCTGCGACGGCCATGCCGACATTGGTTTCTATGCCGAGGACGTGGCGGCGCAGGTCATCGCCAACGGCTACAAGCACATCGGTGTCGTGATTTTCCCCGAGTATGCCTATCCCAATCAGGCTGCCGCTTCCCGCGTCTTCCGCGAGAAGATCGACGAGTTCAATGCCACTGCCGCTGATGCCGACAAGATCGAGGTTTACGAGGATCAGGTGCTGAACTTCTCCCCGCTCGAGGCTACCTACTTCTCCAACTACCCTGAAATGGACTGCCTCTTCTCCATCGCTGCCGGCGCCGGTATGGTCTATCCCACAATGGTCGCCAACGGCAAGACCAACATCCCCCTCTACACCAGCGGTTTTGAGGGCACGGATGACGCCGACAACTTCGGCTCCTCCGGCAACGGCTGCTTCAAGGGTACCCTTTGCTCCACCGCCGAGGCCATGGTATATCCTCTCTGCCTGATGGTTGACAAGCTCAACGGCACTGGTTATGCGGATCTTCCCGAGAAGGCCGAGCGCGTGGACTGCTCTGCCCTCGAGATTCTCAGCGACGAGGATATGGCGAAGGTCAAGGAGCGCGCGCTCTACTACTCCGCTGATTTTGCAGACTCCTTCCTCAGCGGTGAGGAGGTCGTCCAGCTCTGCGCCTCTTACAACTCCGACGCTACCTATGCAAACCTTGTCGATGTGATCAACCACATGGGCGTTGCGGATCTCAAGTAATTCTGTCGCATTCTAAGCATTCACCAGGAGGGAGCCGGATGCTCCGGCTCCCTTTTCCCACTATTATTGCTATGGAGTTGACCATGAAAAATAAAAACAAAGCTCTGGAAGTCCTCAGAAGGTTCTTCCTGACCATTCTGTTTCCGCTGGCCATTTTTCTGGTCATGCTTGTAATTACGCGCAGCAAGGGCATTACCTATTTTGACTTCACATGGGAGATGTGGAGAACGGTGCTTGTCAACACCAGCTCGACCGCCGTCGCGGCGCTTGCGATCTGGCTGCAGATCAAAAACGGCCGCTTTGACTTCTCCGGCGGCTCTGTGATGGTGCTCTCCGCCATCGTGGCCGGAAATCTCGCCATGCGGCAAGGTCTCAGTCCGGTCGCCTATCTGCTCATCTGCGTCGCTATGGGCGCAATCCTGTCCACCTTGACCGGTGTTGTCTATATTGTCGGCAGGCTCCCCATCATGATCTGCACCATTGGCATGGCGCTGGTCTACGAGTCTGTTACCTATCTTGTCTTTGACGCCAAGGGCTTGAATATGATGAGCAACACGAAGCTCACCGCCTTTGGCCGTATGCCCCTGATCCTGGTGCCGATCCTGCTGGCACTGGCCATTTTCCTTGTCTACTGCTATCTGACTGTGCCTGGTCAGCGTTCCAAGCTTTTGTCCAACAATCAGCAGTCTGCGGTCAACATCGGCGTGAAGGAAGCCAGAAATGTCCTGCAAACCTTCTTCGTCTGCGGCCTGCTTCTGGGTCTTGCCTCCACGATCTATGGCTCAAACAATACGGTTGCGCCGCAGGCAGGCCTTTCCACCGCGAACACTCTTTTTGCGAATATCATCCCTGCCTATATGGGGCTGTTTATCGGCGCGCTGAGCACGGACGCGATCGGCGTCCTGCTGGCCTCTCTGGGCATGGCGATTTTGAATTACGGTCTGAGCTGTATCGGCCTTGGCTCGGGCGGCTGGCAGTCCATCATTGTCGGCGTTTTCATGCTGGCCTTCTACACGTTGATGGCACAGCTTCCTCTCTGGAAGGCCGCCGCCGCAAAGCGGAAAAGACTGAAGAATGAGGTGAACGCCGCATGAACACCAATCAGCTTCGCAAAAAACCATTCTATTTAAGTGACGAACAAATCAGCTGGGTAACCGAAACGCTCAGCAGCCTGTCAACCGAGCAAAAGCTCAGACAGATGTTCTGCTCCATTGCCTATTCCGACGATCCCGGTTATCTGGACACGCAGATACAGGCGGGCTTCGGCGGGCTGATGTGCCGCTGTATGCCGAATGAACAGCTGGTTAATCTTGCTGCCTACCTGCAGAGCCACGCGGAGATTCCATTCCTGATCGCGGGAAATATGGAGGCCGGCATGAACCAGTGCTCTGACACCGGCACGCTTGTGGGCTGCCAGATGGCGATCGCTGCGACGGACGATGTGCATTATGCCGCGGAACTCGGCCGCATCATCGGCGAGGAAGCCGAGGCGCTGGGTATGAACTACGCCTTTGCCCCCGTCATCGACATTGACAACAACTGGCGAAATCCCATCACCAACACCCGGACCTACGGTTCTGACCCGAAGCGCGTCGCGGCAATGGGCGAGGCCTATGTAAAAGAGCTTCAAAAACACGGCATCGCAGCCTCAATCAAGCATTTTCCCGGCGACGGTGTGGACGAGCGAGACCAGCACCTGGTGACCTCGATCAACTCCCTCTCTGCCGAAGACTGGGAGGCCACCTACGGGGAGGCCTACCGCCGGTGCATCGACGCGGGCGCCATGACGGTGATGGCGGGGTACATTATGCAGCCTGCCATGACGCGCAAGTTTAACCCCAACATCCGGGATGAAGATCTGATGCCCGGACCGCTTCAGAAAGAACTGCTGCAGGACCTGCTGCGCGGCCAGCTCGGCTTCAACGGCATGGTCATCACCGACTCTTCCGGCATGGCGGGCTTCGGCTGCGCGATGGCCAGAAGCAAGGCCATCCCCGCCTGCATCAACGCCGGCTGCGACATGATTCTTTTTACCAAAAACATGGACGAGGATCTCATGTTCCTGCGCACGGCCATTGAAAACGGCGTCGTCCCCCTCGAACGCGTGGATGAGGCTGTCATGCGCATCCTCGCTGTCAAGGCGGCTCTGCATCTGCCCGAGAAAAAAGCCGCGGGGACACTGATTCCCTCTCTCGAAAGGGCAAATGAGGTTGTCGGCAGCGAGGCACACCTCGCGGTCGCAAAAGAGGTCGCCGATAAGGCGATCACGCTGGTCAAGGAAGAGAAGGATCTCCTTCCGATCACCCCGGCACGCTATCCGCGTGTGCTGGTCTATCCGAAGGAGGCCGGGGCGACCGATCTTGCCTTTGGCGTGGCCTTCAAGGTGAACCAGGTTGTAGATCGCCTGCGCGGCGAAGGTTTTCAGGTGGAAGTCTTCCAGCCCGCTCCGGGCTTCGAGGGACTGAGCGCTCCCATGTCCTCTGTGATCGACAACTACGATCTCCTGATCTATGTGGCAAACTATGCCACCAAATCCAACCAGACCGTGGTGCGCATTGAATGGGCGCAGCCCATGGGGGCGGACTGCCCGATCTTCATCCACGATGTGCCGACGGTATTTATCTCGCTCGAGAATCCCTATCATCTGGTGGATGCCCCGCGTGTCCGTACTTACATCAACACCTACGGGTCCAGCGATCAGATGCTGGACGCGCTGGTAGACAAGCTTGTCGGACGCAGCAGCTTTCAGGGAAAAAGTCCCGTGGACGCTTTCTGCGGCTTCTGGGATGCGCATCTGTAAGGCTGGCTGAGCAGCAACTGTATAACAGGAAGGAGAAAGCAACATGAAAAAGATACTGGCTATGATGATGCTGATGGCGATGTGCCTGACAGTTTTTTCTGTCGGAGCGATGGCGGAGGCTGTCCCGGAAACAGCGACCTACAGCATCCATGTTTTAGCGGATGACTGGGGCTGCGCCACCGATAAGGTCATCCTCGCACTGGACGCGCCCATTGAGGACGCCGCGACGTACGAATATACCGTGCAGGAGACCCGCGTGGCGATGGACTGGGCGACCTTCAGCGTCGGTCCCGTCACTGCGGATAAAAGAATTACCAACATTTATCTCTGCGATGATAAGGGCTTGTCGGTTGAAGGCGCCTCAGCCTATGTGGCCCTGGAGCTGTATGCTTCTCCGATTGAGGGCTCCCCTTTGTTTACCAACAACGATAACTTTGGACTCAACGAGTGGAGCGATCCCTATTACATGACCGTCACGATGAAAAATGAAGCGGGCGAGGTCAAGGTCGATGAAGCCTGCACCGATAAGCTCACTGACACTGATATGTTCAAGATAGACAGCTTTACCGCAGACAACGGCACGGTATATCAGACCGCGCTTTACAGCCCTGAGCAGGACAGCAAAACCATGGTTGTCTGGCTGCACGGCATAGGCGAGGGCGGCACTGACATCCGTATGCCTCTTATTAACGTCGATATGGGTGCGCTCGTCTCCGACCCCTTCCAGAGCCTGATGGGCGGCGCATATGTGCTGGCTCCGCAGTGCCCGATCTACTGGATGGACACCGACGGTAAGGGCGGCAGCTATGTCAACGGCAGCATTCAGGCTGACGGTACTTCCTTCTACACGGAGTCCCTGCATGAGCTGATCGCAGCCTACAGGGAAATGACCGGCGCGGAAAAGGTCATCATCGCGGGCTGCTCCAACGGCGGCTACATGACCATGGTGCTTGCCATGACCTATGGCGACGAGTACCAGGGCTATGTGCCCATCTGTGAGGCGATAGAGGACAGCATGATCAGCGATGAGCAGATCGCGGTCCTCGCGAAGTGCCCGCTCTACTTCATCTATGCCCAGAACGATCCGCTTGTGGTCCCCGCTGTCTGTGAGGAGCCCACGATCGCGCGTCTGCGCGCAGCCGGCGCGGAGGATCTGCACGTCTTCGCTCCCGCGGATGTCCATGATACCACCGGCCGTTTTGTCGGTGAGGACGGCAAACCACTTCAGGCCTTCGGCCATGGTTCTTGGCAGTATTTCTTCAACAACGAGGTTGTGGACGAAAACGGTGTGAACTGCTGGGAATGGATGGCATCCTGCACCAAGTAAACCGATCTTCTTTCGTCAATGTCTTCGTCAGATCTAATTGATGGACGGTCAAGATTCTATTCTACTCCGCTCTCGTTTGGCAGCATTTCTGTATACCTTAATTCGCAAATCTATGAAGCCGACAAAGAAGCCTTTATTGCTTGGTATGAAAGCCTTTAACCATCTTGCACACGATTTAGCCACCTCGCATACGAATACCCTATCTCGCACACGATTTTGAGGGAAGAAACCCCAAAATTCATCGCAGAAACGCAAAAATCCCCGGCAGATTAGTCCTGCCGGGGATCTGGCTATCTTGATTAAGTTTACGAGAAGTTTGACAGCCCCCTTGTTGCAAAGGGCTGCAACTTCTCCCGGGGTGCAAAGCAATAGGACCCTAATCGTATCAAGATTAGAGTCCTATTATGGCTTAGTACGACTATTTTGATAGAATGAGAAAGCCCGGTTGCATTTTCTCGATTGCCTTGGTGCATTCTAGGAAAACCGTGGTGCATTTCTCATTTTCGTGGTGCATTTTGGAAGGAAGCCTGGTGCATCGACTGAAATCGTGGTGCATTTTGAGAAAACCGTGGTGCATCCGGGCTGGCGTGGTGCATCAGCTAGTAATGGAAATGCATAACTGGAGTCAAATTGACTTGCCCAGGTCAAACGCTTTCTGTAGCTCAGGTTTTCCTTTGATATCGCCGGGTTGTGTTACCCATCCGCAGAGAATCTTCCCGCGGCTCTTCCAACCGATATGCTTTTCCAGATGATCGTACCAAT
>JAILFJ010000150.1 GCA_024697625.1 Oscillospiraceae bacterium | reverse complement strand
TTTTGTGGCACTCTCTGGATGGTTTTCCACATTTTTGGCGGCAATTGTGCTTCGTAAAGCCTTGTTTTCCACAATCTACGCCAATTGAAAGAGGCGCTGCCTCTCAATAGCGTGTTTTGCTATTTTGAGACAACGCCTTTTCGATATATACCAATGCGGAGCCGGAGAGAAGCGTCAATTCAGGGTGCCGTCAATGCGGCTGAGCAGCAGCTCCACGCGCTCGCATAACTTCGGACAGCCTTGCATCTCGGGATCCTCGGCGAGAACCCTTTCCGCGGCGGAGCGCGCTTCGGCCAGCGTCTCGGTGTCTGCGCCGAGATCGGCAATATGGAGGGGCGGGAGCCCGTGCTGCCTGGAACCGAAAAAGTCGCCCGGCCCGCGTAGCCTGAGATCTTCCTCGGCGATCCGGAAGCCGTCCTCGGTCTCACAGAGGATCTTCATCCGGGCTCTGGTCTCCTCGCTGTCATGGTCGGTCACCAGGACGCAGTAGCTCTTATGCCGGCCGCGCCCGACCCGGCCGCGGAGCTGATGCAGCTGGCTGAGCCCGAAGCGCTCGGCATTCTCGATGAGCATCAGGGCAGCGTTCGGAATGTCCACACCGACCTCGATGACCGTGGTGGACACGAGGAGGTCCAGCTCCCCTGAGACCATGCGCTGCATGACGGCATCCTTCTCATCGGCCTTCATCAGGCCGTGCAGGCAGCCGATCCGGAGCTCAGGAAGCTCCGCCTGGAGCTGCGCTGCATATTCCACCGCAGATCGGAGCTCCGGCCCGTCAGAGAGCGGAAGACCGTCCTCTGCCGGGTCTGCATTTTCTTCAGAGCCCTCTTCCTCCTCGACCTTCGGACAGACGACGAAGACCTGGCGGCCTTCGGCGCAGAGCCTGCGGATAAAAGCCAGAAGCCGGCTGTGATAGGCCGTGCCGACACAGTAGGTATCCACTTTCTCGCGCCCGGGCGGCCTCTCATCCAGAATGGAGACGTCCAGATCCCCATAGATGATCAGCGCCAGCGTCCGGGGGATGGGTGTTGCGGACATCACGAAGACATGGGGGTTGAGCCCGGCGTCCGCATGCACCAGGCTGGCTCGCTGCTCCACCCCGAAGCGGTGCTGCTCGTCCGTCACGGCGAGGGCAAGATCCGGGATCTCCAGCGAGAGCAGTGCATGCGTGCCGATCACGAGGTCGAGCTCACGGTTCCGGAGCGCCTCACGGAGGGATGTTTTCTCGGAAGCTCTCCGGGAGCCGGTCAGCAGACCGCAGCGCAGCCCGAAGGGGGAGAGAAAGCCGGAGAGGGTCTGAAAGTGCTGCTCCGCCAGGATCTCCGTCGGAGCCATGAAAGCCGAGACGAAGCCGGCCCTGAAGCACTGCCAGATGAGCGCCGCCGCGACCAGCGTCTTGCCGCTGCCGACGTCACCCTGCAGAAGCCGGTTCATCTGGCTGCCCGAGGAGAGATCCGCAGAGGCCTCCTCCACCGCACGGCGCTGGGCGGCCGTAGGCCGGAAGGGGAGCGCTGCATAGAACTCCGAGAAGTCCGCAGGGGGGATCCGCACGCCGCTCTTCGCTGCCCTGCGCTTTCGGCCGAGGGCACAGCAGAGGAGGAACAGCTCCTCAAAGACGAAGCGGTTTCGGGCCTGCTGAAGCTCCTCCCAGGACCCCGGGAAGTGGATGCTCTCGTAGGCGGTCCGGATATCGGGAAAGCGGGAGGCGAACTCCGGCGGAAGAAACTCCTCGACCTGTAAGGCGTCCAGCCCCTGGCGCACCGTCTGCATGAGGGTCTTCTGGTTCAGGCCCGAGGTCAGCCGATAGACGGGGACGATCCGCCCGGTTACGGAATCCGCCGGGGCGATCCCCTCCCGCTCACAGACCGGGTTGGCCATGCTCCGGGATCTGCCCCGGAGCTCCACCCTGCCGTAGAAGCGGCAGCAGTCGCCCCGATGGAGCTGCCGGCGCATGTAGGGCTGATTGAAATAGGTGATGTTGACAAGTCCGCTCTCGTCCGCCGCCTGGAAGCGCACCAGCTCAAGCCCGCGCCGGATTCTCTCCAGCCTGGGCTCGTCTGCGACGACGGCAGAGATGCAGACCGACTCGCCGTCCCGGGTCTCAGAGATAAGCCGGACCGCTGTGCGGTCTTCGTAACGGCGCGGGAAAAAGGAAATCAGGTCAAAGAGCGTATGGATCCCGAGGCGGCCCAGCGCCTCCGCCCGCTTCTCTCCGATGCCGCGGATCCGGCGGACATCGTCTGTAAGCCTGGCCACCGTATTACTCCGAGAACTTCAGCGTATACTCTTCCGACCGGTCGCTGCGGGAGAAGGTGTCGATCAGCCCTTTGGTGCAGATGATCTGGTTGCTCTTGTTGATCATGATCATCTCAAATCCGCCGTAGGCCCGCCAGTAGTTGAGGGCCCTGGACTCGCCGAGCACGAACATGGCGGTGGAGAGGGCGTCCGCCATCGTGCCGTCCTCACAGATAATCGTGACGGACAGAAGACCGTTGGAGACGGGAGAGGCAGTCAGAGGGTTCAGAATGTGGTGATAGGTGTTGGTGTCGGAGATGAACCAGCGCTGATAGCTGCCGCTGGTGACGACGGCTGTCTCACCGACCGAGACGGTCCCGACCCAGGAGTCTGTCCGGTTCGGGTCCTGGATCGCGACGGTCCAGTTGCTGCCGTCCGGCTTCAGCCCGAGGGTCTGGACGTTCCCGCCCAGCGAGACGATCCCGCTCTCGACGCCGGCCTGGCGCATGGCGCTGACGGCGTTCTCGGCGGCGCAGCCCTTGCCGACGGAGGCAAAGCTGATCTCGGTCCCTGCAGGGAAGGAGACGGAATAGGAGCCGGTTGCGGGGTAGGAGGTGAGGATCATCTGGTCAAAGGCCTTCCTCTTGAGCACGGCCGAGAGCTCCTCATAGGTCGGGACGTAGTAGCGCTCGTTCACAAAGCCCCAGAGCTTGATGGCGGGATAGAGGCTGAGATCCAGCGCGCCCTCGCCGTGGTCGTAGACGGTCTTTGCGGTGCTCAGCATCTTGGCGACCTGGGCAGATACCACGACGTTGGAGCCGTTGGAGTGGTTGATGGCATAGGTCGTGCTGGTGGGGAGCTCCGGATCCAGCATGGAGGCCATGGCTTTGATGGTGCTCGCGGCGGCCTCCACCCCGGCCTCGGCGTTCTTTCCGTACGAAGTGAGCGTCATGACGGTATCCATGGCGCTGATCTGCTTCTGCACCATCCTTCCCTCGCCGCAGGCGCTCAGCGAGAGGGCAATGGCGATGCAGAGAAGGAGACAGAGCAGCTCAGAGAAGAGCCTTGTGCGTTTCATAGAACTCGTCATAATCCTTTAACATGTATTTGAGCAGGTTGGGCGTGTCCAGCTGATAGGGACACTTGCCCGCGCAGGAGCGGCAGCCGATGCAGTTCTCGATCTGGTGCATCTTGGCATACCATTCGTCCGTCATGTACTGCTGCCAGGGCGAGCGCCGCAGCAGCATGTTCATGCGTGCACAGTTGCGGATCTCGATGCCGACGGGGCAGGGCATGCAGTAGCCGCAGCTCCGGCAGAAGCTCCCCGAGAGCTCCCGGCGCTCCTGCTCGATGAAGGCGGCGGTTTCCGGGTCCATATCGGGGTCCTCCTCCGCGATCGCCAGCCACGCTTCGAGCTCCTCCGGGCGCTGGATGCCCCAGATCGGAACCACGTTGTCATACTGCTTCATGAAGCAGTGGCAGGCCCGCACGTTGGTGAGCAGGCCTCCGGCCAGCCCCTTCATGGCGATGAAGCCGACGTCCGCTGCCTTGGCGCGCTCCGCCAGGGCGAGGTCCTGCTCGGCCGAGATGTAGCTGAAGGGAAACTGCACGGTCTCGAACAGGCCGGAGTCAATGCACTGCCCGATGACGCCGAAGCGGTGCGAGGTGACCCCGATGTGTCCGATCCAGCCGCGGCGCTTTGCCTCCAGAGCGCCGGCATAGGCCCCCTCGGCATCGTCCGGGTCGGGCACCTCGGCGACCTGATGGAACTGAAACAGATCGATGTAGTCGGTCTTCATCATGCGGAGGCTGTTCTCAATGTGGGAGAGCACGGTCTTCCGGTCCCGGCCGGCGCTCTTGGTCGCGAGGACGATCCGGTCCCGCACGTCGCTCAGGGCGAGGCCGATCTTCTCTTCGCTATCCGTGTAGGCGTTGGCCGTGTCAAAAAAACGGATCCCGCCGTCATAGGCCTGACGCAGAAGCCGCACCGCGTCCTCTTTGCTGCAGCGCTGGACCGGCAGGCAGCCCATGGAGGGCTTTGTGGCGATGAGACCGCTTCTACCGAGCACGACTGTTTTCATTGTATATCATCTCCTTTTTGAAATCAGGGCTTTACTTTAGAGGAATAATCTGATATAATACCACCTGTTGTGAGTAAACAGATATATTATAGCAAATATGCAGGTTATTCGCAATCATTAGTTTATGTGCCCGTAGCTCAGCTGGATAGAGTGTCAGACTCCGACTCTGAAGGTCGCAGGTTCGAATCCTGTCGGGCATACCAACGGAAAGACCGCCGGTTTTTAAAGATCGGCGGTCTTTGCGGTATATGGGTCACTTCGGAGGAATGCTCTGAAAAATCAGAGAAGGTGGATGCGGAAGCAGCTGTCGGGACCGAAAGTCTTCTGCATCTCCGCCTGATAGACCGGGAAGTAGTCCGCGGGCATCAGGGCCTGCACGCAGCCTGCAAATCCGCCGCCGTGAACCCGCCAGGCGCCCTTTCCCTCCAGAAGCGCGGCACTTTTCTCGAGACCCTCGAGCAGGCGGGTATCCCCCGTGGAGCTGGTGACGATGTTGTTGAGGAGCGTCTCGGAGGAACGGCCGGATTCGTTCATCAGCCGCATGTACTCCGCACCGTTGTGTGCCTTCAGAGCATCGCGCATCAGGGGGACGCGCTCGTTTTCATCAAAGAAGTGCATCGCCCGGCGTACGGGGCGGTTGGAGGGATCCCAGCCTTTGGCCCGGAACTCCTCCGGTGAGACGTCCGCAAGAACTCCGACGTCGAACAGATTGGCAACGTAAGTCATGTCCGCGGGGATCCGTGCGTAGGAGGTGCTGAGCCCGTCGTGGCTTCCGCCGGTATTGGTAAGGCACAGCGCCAGACCCATGTCCGAGAAGTCGTCCACGATCTGCTCGATCTCGTTTGTCTTCAGATCCACGTACAGTGTGTGGCCGTAGACGCAGGCGAGCTGGCTCATGAGTCCGCAGGGCTTGCCGAAGTGCTCGTTTTCGGCGGTCTGAGCAGTTCTGGCCAGCACGAGCTCCGGAATCTCGGCGTTGTTGTACAGCACGTTGAAGATCCTGGCGATCAGGACCGAAAAGGCGGCCGAGGAACTGAGTCCGGCGCCGATGGGGATATCGGAGCGGATCTTCGCGTCAAAGCCGCCGACGGCGAGGCCGAGGCTCCTGAATGCGGAGGCGACGCCGCGGACCAGCGCGACCGGCTTCCCGAACTCCACGGGATTGACCGCAAGCTGGGAGAGACGCACCGAGAAATCGGGATAGCCCTTGCTGCGGATCCGGACCTCGGAATCCTGATTCGGGGAATAATCCGCACAGATATTCAGATGAATCGCAGAGGTAAGAACACGGCCCTTCTGGTGATCGGTGTGATTGCCGGCCAGCTCTGTGCGGCCGGGAACAAATAATGTGGCCAAGATGTCTTCTCCTTCAATTACTCTTCCGTTATTTAAATCAATTATTTAAACAAATTCTACAATTAACTAATATATCATATAACAATTATTGGATAAAGTCAATGAGAAATCCAAAATTGCCGGAGAAAAACGATAAGTTTTTAACGCTTGCCTTTCATGGGGGACTATCATATAATAAACACAATACAGTACAATCTGGAGGGGTTAAGATTTCATGAAGACTGCCAACGGGATTAATCTGACGATGCTGTGCGACTTCTATGAGCTCACCATGGGCAACGGCTACTGGAAAAGCGGCATGAAGGACCGGATCACCTGCTTCGACGTGTTTTTCCGCGAAAACCCGGACGACGGCGGCTTTGCGATTGCGGCCGGTCTGGAGCAGATTGTGGACTACGTTCAGCATCTGCATTTCACGGAGGAGGATATCGCTTATCTCCGGGGCAGAGGGATCTTTGACGAGGGCTTTCTCGGCTGGCTGAGAGAATTCCGCTTTCACGGGGACATCTGGGCTGTGCCGGAGGGAACGCCGATCTTTCCGGGCGAGCCGGTCATCACGGTGCGCGCGCCGGCAATCGAAGCCCAGCTGCTGGAGACCTACATGCTGCTGGAGTTCAACCATCAGAGCCTGATCGCGACGAAGGCCAACCGGGTCTGCCGCGCGGCAGAGGGCAGAACCGTGCTGGAGTTCGGCTCGCGCCGCGCCCAGGGGATCACGGCGGCCGTGACGGGCGCCAGGGCGGCGTTTATCGGCGGCTGCGCCGGCACGGCCTGCACGGTCTCGGACCAGGTATACGGCGTGCCTGCAGCCGGGACGATGGCGCATTCGTGGGTGCAGATGTTCGACAGCGAGTACGAGGCCTTTGAAGCCTACTGCCGGACCTACCCGACCAACGCCGTGCTGCTGGTGGACACCTTCGACACGCTGCGCTCCGGGGTTCCGAATGCGATCCGCGCCTTTGACAGCGTCCTGAAGCCCCTTGGCATCCGGAAGTGCGGCATCCGGCTCGATTCCGGCGATATGGCCTATCTGACAAAGTGCGCCAGAAAGATGCTGGATGAGGCAGGATGGACCGAGTGCACGATCACGGTGTCCAACTCTCTCGACGAGAGGCTGATCCGGGACCTGATCCGGCAGGGGGCCAGGATCGATTCCTTCGGCGTAGGCGAGAGGCTCATCACCTCCAGGAGCACGCCGGTTTTCGGCGGGGTGTACAAGCTCTGCGCGGTGGAGGACGGGGAGGGAAAGCTGATCCCGAAAATCAAGATCAGCGAGAACATCGGCAAGATCACAAACCCCGGATTCAAGAAGGTCTACCGCCTCTATGACGGGGCAACCGGGAAGGCGGAGGCGGACTATATCTGCCTGCATGACGAGACCGTCGACGATACGCAGCCGCTGACGATCTGTGATCCGCAGGCCAGGTGGAAACGCAAGACCCTGACCGACTTCAAAGCCGTGGAACTGCTGGTGCCGATCTTCCAGGGCGGCGAGCTGGTTTACCGGCTTCCGACACTGCCGGAGATCAAGCTGCGCTGTGCGTCGCAGATCGGTACCCTGTGGCCGGAGCTGCTGCGCTTCGACAATCCCCATGTCTATTATGTGGATCTCTCGGAGAGACTGATGGCCTTGAAGGACAGAATGCTGGAAAACGCCGGAAGGCACTGAGACAGATACCGAAACAGCGAGAATCCGCCCGCTTCTGCAGAGAGCAGAAGCGGGCGGATTCTCCGAAAGTCTGACAGAACAGACTGCGTATTCTTATTTGGCGTAGTCGACGACCTTGGTCTCGCGGAGAACGTGTACCTTGATCTGACCGGGGTAGGTGAGCTCGCTCTCGATCTTCTTGGCGATATCCCGGGCGAGAAGAACCATCTGATCCTCGCTGACCACCTCGGGCTTGACCATGATCCGGATCTCGCGGCCGGCCTGAATGGCGTAGGAGCTGGAGATGCCGGGGAAGCTCTTGGATACCTCTTCCAGCTTCTCAAGGCGCTTGACGTAGTTCTCGATGTTCTCACGGCGGGCGCCGGGACGGGAGGCGGAGATGGCGTCCGCAGCCTGGACCAGGCAGGCGACCGCGGTGTGCGGCTCCACGTCGCCGTGATGGGCTTCGATTGCGTGGATGACCGCCTCAGACTCCTTGTACTTCCGGGCGATATCCACACCGATCTGGACATGGCTGCCCTCCACCTCGTGGTCGATGGCCTTGCCGATGTCGTGGAGCAGGCCGGCGCGCTTGGCCGTCGTCACGTCGACGCCCAGCTCGGACGCGAGCAGCCCCGCAATGTGGGAGACCTCGATGGAGTGGGTCAGGACGTTCTGGCCGAAGCTCGTGCGGTAGTGCATCCGGCCCAGAAGACGGATCAGCTCCGGATTGAGGCCGTGGATGTTCGTCTCAAAGACAGCCCGCTCGCCCTCGGACTTGATGGTGGCGTTGACTTCCTTCTGGGCCTTGGCGACCATCTCTTCGATGCGGGCCGGGTGGATCCTGCCGTCCTGGATCAGCTTCTCCAGGGCAAGTCTTGCGACCTCGCGGCGTACGGGATCAAAGCTCGAGACCGTGATGGCCTCCGGGGTATCGTCGATGATCAGGTCACAGCCGGTCAGGGTCTCGATGCTGCGGATGTTGCGGCCTTCGCGGCCGATGATCCGGCCCTTCATCTCGTCGTTGGGGAGGGGGACGACGGAGACGGTGACCTCGCTGGTGTGGTCGGCGGCACAGCGCTGGATCGCGGTGGTGATGATCTCTCTTGCGCGGGCGTCCGCCTCTTCCTTGTACTGGGCTTCGACCTCCTTGACCTTCATCGCCATCTCGTGGGTGACCTCATCCTTGATGTTCGAGATCAGGTAGGCCTTCGCCTCATCCACCGTGAAGCCGGAGATCTTCTCCAGCATCTCGAGCTGGCTCTTCTTGACCAGGGCGACCTCGGCCTGCTGCGCCTCCACTGCGGCGATCTTGGAGTTCAGGACCTCGCTTTTCTTCTCCAGAGCGTCGGTCTTGCGATCGAGACTCTCTTCCTTCTGCTGGAGCCTGCGCTCCTGCTTCTGCACCTCGGTGCGGCGCATCTTTTCTTCCCGCTCAAACTCGGAGCGGCTTTTGTGTATTTCTTCCTTTGCCTCTACGAGAGCTTCTCTCTTCTTGCTCTCGGCACTCTTTATCGCTTCATTGATAATCCGCTTGGCTTCATCCTCCGCGCTGCTGATCTCACGCTCAGCAACCTTCTTTCTGTATACGGAACCGCCGAGAAATCCGACAGCGGCCAAAACGACGAGAATGATAATCCATACAAAAGTCGGCATAGGTAGTAAACACACCTCCATTCCTTCAGAATTTTGCGTGGGTTCACAAGCATATGCTTTATGCTATCATCTGGACGCGCAGAGCCTTCGGAGACACACAGGGCTCCCGGCCCCCGCGGCGTCGGATTGTTGAAGAGGATTCACGGAGGCTTCCCCAGAGCCTCCTCAAATACCATTCATGTTATTCTATTCTTACCGGACGGGATTGTCAAGGAAAAAATCCGGCCGGCGAGGACTTTTTTTCCTGAAAAAAGTATGCCGTGCAGAAAGAATCCCTCTTGCAATTTCAGAAAGATGTGCTACAATACTTGCAACAGAAATAACGCGGCCGCTTCCGGCCGGCGGAATCTGAATCCATAACTGGAGGATATCAACATGTTCGTTATTACCGATGAATGCCTGTCCTGCGGCTCCTGCGCTGCCCAGTGTCCTGCTGAGGCCATCGAGATGGGCGAGCTCCACTACGAGATCGACCAGGAGAAGTGCCTGGAGTGCGGCTCCTGCGCTGCCCAGTGTCCTGCTGAGGCCATCGAGCAGGCCTGATCCGAGCGAGGTGAAATCGAGAGGCAAAGAGTTTTGCCTCTCCTTTTTTTCGCGTTTCTTTTTGTTGCGGACGGGACGAAATGACTGAGACGGAAAGACTGTGGCCGGACGGCCCGCTGTTTCGGCAGGCAGAGCATATGAAGCTCACGACGGATGCGCTCCTGCTGGCGGACTTCACCGGAGCGGGGGCGAAAAACGGCCGGGGAGCGGATCTCGGCTGCGCTTCGGGGATCGTGATGCTGCTGATGATGCAGCGGGAGCAGCGCATCCGTATGACGGGCTTCGAGCTCCTGCCCGAAGCGGCCGGGGCAGCACGGGAGAACCTCCGCCTGAACGGCATGGAGGGGCGCGGATCCATCGTCAGCGGGGACCTGAGGGAGACGGTGCGGCAGTTTCCGACAGGGAGCTTTGACTTCGTGGTGTTCAATCCGCCGTACTACAGGCTCGGCAGGGGAGCGCTGCCGCCGGAGCCCGGACGGGCGCTGGCCCGCAGTGAGATCGAGACGGGCCTTGAGGACTTCTGCCGTGCCGTAGCCTACCTCTGCCGCAGCGGCGGAAGGGTGTACTGCTGCTCTAAGCCGGAACGGCTGGCGGAGCTGAGCGCTGTCCTTCAGCAAAACCGCATGGAGCCCAAGCGGCTGCGATTTGTCCACAGCCGGCCGGACCGGGGAGCGAATCTGCTTCTGCTGGAGGCCGGGCGGGACGGACAGCCGGGCCTCGCTGTGGAGGCGCCGCTCTTCCTGACGGACGGCTGCGGCGGGGAGTCGGAGGAATACCGAAGGATCTGCCATCGCTGACTTTGAAGCGGCGGAGTCGTATAACGGAAGTTACAAATCACCACAAAAATGCAAATTTTGAGGCTGGAATCGGACAGATTGTCTGCTGAAAGCCTCTTTTTTGTCGCTCTCTTATCCAAATAGATGCCTGATAGTTACCGCCGCGTTGTTGACGTGCGAAACGGAAAAAGATAAAATGAGTCCGTAAATTAAGATGATTTATGTGCTTTTTGCATGTACAGCAAAGAGGTGACGATGACGGTGGTAAACGCAGGAAAGATTTATTCGGACCTGGGGGGAGTTGTATGCAGAAGGTGCATCAATAAATATTATCGTGTCAATCTGGAGCCGAGGGACTGCCGGTATGAGATGTATCCGCATACATGTACAAGCTGCGGAAGTGTCAGAAACATCGTAGACGGTTTCAACATGAGCGGAAAAGTGAAGCTTGCTTTCAGATAATTTTCTTTCCTTCCTCCTTATGAAAATGCCCCGGTGTAACAGCCGGGTCATTTTTTTGAATTCATCAAAATACGCTTGACGAAGCGCAGTCCCTTATGTTACCATGCAGCGAAAAAATGCCGAAAGGCGGCGGGAGGTGTCCGGGATCGCAAAGGAATACGTACTTGGTGAAAAGCTTTTGGAGTACAGCCGGAAGGAGCTGTGCGAGTTTACGGCGGCGCTCTGCCGCCTCGTCCGGGAACAGACCGATGAGAAACGCTGCCGGGGCGGCATCTATCCGGACAACATCTCCGTCCGGCCGGACGGGCGGATCGAAATCGGCCCCGCGTCTTCCAGCGGCTGGTCAGGCCAGGAGCTCGACTATCTCGCCCCGGAGATCTACTGGAACAATGCCCCGTCTTACCGCTCGGACATCTATGCCCTGGGGCTGCTGCTCTATTACGGCGCAAGCGCAGGCCGCCTGCCCTTCGAGGGGGAGAGCAGCAACGCCCAGCTCATGCGGATGAGCGGGAAGCCGATCACCGCGCCCGCCTCAGCGGGAAAGCCCCTCGGCGAGATCATCGAGAAGGCACTGCGCTTCAAGGAATCGGAGCGTTACGGCAGTCTGGAAGAGATGGCCGTCATGCTGGACTACTGCGAGGATCAGCGGCTCTTTGAGAGAGCGTCTTCCATCTTTCGGAAGCCGGATGGATCCCTCAGCGAGATGGAAATGATGATGGTGGACATCATCGAAGGCCGCGATCTGCCGGAACCCGGCTCGGACGCGGCGGAGCGCGCCGGGACTCCGGGACCGGAGGCCGGGCCCCTGACGGAAGACGAGCTCTTCGCGGAGGCGGGCTTTCACAGGCCGGAGACAGCAAAAATAACGGAAAAGGAAAAGACTGATATGAAAGACTTGTTCGGACTGGATGAGCCGGATCCGCGCGATCCGGCGGAGCTGGAGCAGGAGGAAGACATCCGGGTTTACCAGCCCGGAGGAAAACAGGGGATCCCGATCCTGACAGAGGATCCGGAACCGGAGCTCGCCCCGGTCACCGTCAAAAACAGAAAGCCCCGCCCGAAGCAGCGCCAGGCCCAGCCCGCGGCGGCAAAGCAGGAGGAATACCGGGAGGAACAGAAAAGAAGGCCCTTCCTGGTGGTGCTGATGCTTCTGGCGGTGCTCCTGATCGCTGCCGTGGTCGCGAAGATCCTGATCGACGCATTCTCTCCCGATACTGGCGGCCAGCAGCCTGCACCGGTGGCGGCAGTCACGCCCGCTGTGGAGAACAGCCCCGCGGTAAGCGAGCCGGCGGAGAGCTTTGACGTCTCCTCCATCCTCTCGGAGGAGCAGATCCGCTATCAGCAGGAGCAGGAGGAGCTGGCGAGACAGCAGGCGGAGCTCGAGGCGCAGCAGGCTGCTGCGATCCCGACGCCGGTGCCGGAGGGACCTCACAGCTATGAGGCCATCCGTGCGGATGTCGGCTGGCTCGAAGCCAGAGACGCGGCGGTTGCCCGGGGCGGGCAGCTCGTGACCATCAACTCGCAGGAAGAGCTGGAGACCGTGGTATCCCTTGCCGAACAGGCGGGCTTTGACCGGATCTGGATCGGCGGGCATCGGGAGAACGGAGAGCTGGTCTGGGAGAGCGGCGAGACCGATATCTTCTACAACTGGGACAACGGCGAGCCTTCGTATACCGACAGCGGCGACGGGGCCGCAGAGGACTATGTGATGCTCTGGTACCGCAACGGCCGCTGGGTGTACAACGACAGCCGCGAGAACCCGCTGACGAATTTCTACGGCATGTACGGCGGACACATCGGCTACGTCGTGGAGAAGGTCGGCTGAAAGATCACGGAATAAGATATGACGTAATAAAGAAAATGGGGGCGCCGGACAGGCGTCCCCGTTTTCTGTGACAGAGTTTCGGCAGGATCTGCACGGCAGGAGTGTGCCGGACGGAAGAGCGGGCGGTATGCCGGATGGCAGGAGCTTACACCCCGAGACCGAAAAGATGGAGGCAGAGATACGCGCTCGGAATGGAGAAGAGCAGGCTGTCCGCCCGGTCGAACATGCCGCCGTGCCCGGGGATCAGATTGCTGAAGTCCTTGATGCCGATCATCCGCTTGATGAGGGATTCCGCAAGGTCGCCGATCTGACCGAGGGTGGAGGAAATGAAAGCGGTGACCAGACAGATCGTGAGCGAGAGCTCCGGAAAAACCGGCAGAAGCCAGATGATGAACCCGGCGGCCAGCGCGGCCAGCGTGCCGCAGACACAGCCCTCCACGGACTTGTTCGGGCTGACATTGGGCGCAACCTTGTGCTTTCCGAAGCGAAGACCGCCGAAGAGCGCGAAGCTGTCGCAGACCCAGGTGGAGACCGCGCCCATGACCAGTGCCTCCAGCCAGATGTCGCTGACGCTGATCATCATCATGACGCCGAAGAGCACGCCGGGATAGGCGAGCCCCGCCACGGTATAGAGCGCACCGTTTCCGGACACCCTGCGGTGGACAATCCCGGAGAACAGCGCGAGGTAGATCCCGCCGGTGAAGCACGCGATATATCGGACGGCTCCGGCATCGAGCAGCGCCAGCCCGGCCTGGACGACGATATAGACGTACATGACCCAGGCCGCGCAGTAGATCTGCAGCTTCTCCAGACCGCGGCTGTATTCATAGGCGCAGAGGATGCCTGCAACGGCAAAGTAGAGCACCCTGCTGACGCGGGAGAGAAAGACGCAGGCAAAGGTGACGGCAATCAGCACGACGGCGGAAATAACTCTCTGTTTCATCTTGTCACCGCTTTCCATCAGTTATCTCTGAAGTGCTCCGGTTGAGACGGCTCCGGAGGGAACTTCTGAAGTCCGCTGGCATAGAGGTAGTATCGCCGCTTCCCTCTGCTGCGCCTGCCGAACTCGATGGCATCGGTCGGACAGGCGGCGATGCAGGCCTGGCACTGGGTGCAGTTCCCGCCCCAGACCGGCCGGCCGTGGAGCATGCTGATATTCACGAGGGGACAGAGACCGGCACAGGTTCCGCAGCCGGTGCAGCTGTCCTTCACGGTAAATCTGCGGTCGTGGACAAAGTGGCGATAAAACTGTCTGTAAAGAAGCTCCGGCATGGCCGGACCCGCGTTGGAATCCCGGATCGGTTTCCCGCTGAGAATCTGCCCGGAGAGCGTCTCCACCTGGGTCTTGGCGGCGCGGATGATCCCCACCGCTTCGTCCGCATCGGGGGCGCGGAAGAGACAGATGTAGTTCTCGGGCATCCTGACGGAGGCGAGCCCGCTGAACTCCATCTCCAGCTTCCTGCAGATCTGCCCGGCATGTGCCGCGGCCTGCCCGGTACCGGAGCCGCAGGTCAGCAGAAAGTACATCTGACGGCTGCCGACAAAGCGGCTGTCCAGAAGAAAGGCCTCCACCACGCGGGGGATGTGCCAGCAATAGGTCGGACAGACCACCACGAAGGGGCCGTCGGACTGAAAAGAATAGGCGGCGTTGTATGGGTCGAGCTTCCTTTCCCGCATCGTTCTGTTGATGGAGACGAGCCTGTCTCCGCAGAGCTTGGAGAGAATCCCGGCGACATAGCGGCTGTTGCCGGTCCCGGAGAAGTACAGAACCATCCTGTGTACCTGCTTTCTTTTCCTGAAGTCCGGGACGGACATCCCGGTGCCGTCTCAGCGCTCTGATTATCATATCACAGATCTGAGTTCCGGGCAATAGAAATTCAGTGTGTTTCGCACATTGACGCCGCCTGAAAAATGTGATATCATACACCGAATAATAGTTTAAGGAGATGGAGATCCGATATGGATGATGGCAGTCGATTGCCAGTCATACTGTGTTTTGCACTTCTGCTTGGCGCTGTTTACTTTGCCGTTGCCGAGACGGCATTTGCCTCCTGCTCCCGGGCAAAAATCCGGACAGCTGCGGAACGGGGGGAAGCGGGCGCGAAGCAGGCGTTTTCTATTTTGGAGCAGTTTGAATCCGCGATCAGCACGATCCTGATCGGGACGAATTTGTGCCACCTCTTTCTCTCGGCGCTGGTCACGGTCCTTGTGACCAGACGCTGGGGGATCTCTTTCGTGAGCATCAGCACGCTTGTGACGACGCTGGTTGTTTTCTTCGCAGGCGAGATGCTCCCGAAGAGCATCGCGAAGAAGTATCCGGAGCGCCTGGCGAAATCCTGCGCCGGAAGCCTGCGGGTGTTCATGTCGCTGTTCTACCCGCTCTCCCGCCTCCTGACCGCGATCGGAGAGGCGGCGGCAAAGCTCACCAGGGGAGAGCCGGAGCTCAGCGTCACGGAGGATGAGCTTTACGACATCATCGAGGATATGACGGAGGACGGCAGCCTGGACGAGGAACAGGGCGAGCTCATCTCCTCGGCGCTTCAGTTCGGCGAGCTCACGGTGGAGAGCGTCCTCACACCCCGTATGGATATCACCGCGCTGAACGTGGACGCGGACGGAGAGCAGATCCTCTCCGAGATCAAGGCGCAGAACCACTCGCGCCTGCCGGTCTACGAGGGCAGCATCGATCACATCATCGGGATCCTGCAGATCCGCAAGTATATCAAGGCCTGGCTGAGGGAGGGAAAGGCTCCCGAGCTGCGCGCGCTGATCGACGAGGCGCTGTTTGTACACCAGAGCACGGAGCTGGACGCGCTGCTCCCGATGCTCTCCAAGCACCGGATGAACATGGCTGTCGTGACGGACAGCTTCGGCGGAACGCTGGGCATCGTGACGGTGGAGGACATCGTGGAGGAGATCGTCGGCGAGATCTGGGACGAGGACGACGTGATCGAGGAGAGCGTCACGGACCTCGGAGAGGATGCCTGCATCGCAGACGCGGACGAGATCGTGACCGATATTTTTGAGCACCTCGGCTACGAGGACCCGGAGCACAACGACGAGCTCATGGATACCCGGCTGGGAGAATGGGCCTACCAGCGCTTCGAGACCTTCCCGGAGCCGGGCGACAGCTTCCGTTATCACGGCCTGCTGGTCACGGTGACCGAGATGGAGCACAAGCGCATCATGAAGATGAAGCTGATGCGGCTCCCGGAGAGCGAGGCCGGGGAGGACGGGGATCAATGACGACGGTTCTGTTGATTCTGGCAGGGATTCTCCTCTGCATCCTGCTGTCCGGATTCTTCTCCTCCTCCGAGATGGCCTACTCTTCCTGCAACCAGCTCCGGCTCGAGAACGCAGCCGAAGAGGGTTCCCGCAGGGCAAAAACCGCGCTGAAGATCACCCGGCTCTTTGACGACGCCCTCAGCGCGATTCTGATCGGAAACAACCTGGTCAATATCGCCTGCTCGTCTCTGGGCTCGGTCCTGGTGATTGTCCTGACCGGGAAGGACAGCAGGGCCTGGCTTGCAACGCTGGTCCTGACGCTGCTGATCATTGTCTTCGGCGAGACCATCCCGAAGATCACCGCCAAGAAGAATGCCAACCGCATGGCGATCCGCTACGCCCTCCCGGTGCGGGTGCTGATGATCCTCATGAAGCCGCTGATTCTGCTGGTGGTCGGGCTGGTGCATCTCCTGACCTTCTGGATGAAGCCGGAACAGGAGAACGAGGAAGAGGCGGTGGAGGAGCTGCAGAGCCTGATCGAGACGGCCGAAGACGAGGAGGTCCTCGACGAGGACCGCTCGGAGCTGGTACAGGCCGCCATCGACTTCTCGGATATTGCGGCCTTTGAGGTCATGACGGCCCGCGTGGACGTGGAGGCGATCGACCTGGACGACGACTGGGACAAGATCTATAAACAGATCGAGCAGTCCTCCCACTCGCGCCTCCCGGTCTATGAGGGCAGCATCGACCATGTGGTCGGCGTTCTGTATCTGAATCACTTCCTGAAGGCCGTCGCGGACGGCAGGAGAGAGATCCGGCCCCTGCTGATGGAGCCCTGCTATGTCTACAAGACCATGAAGCTCCCGGATGTGATGGCGCAGCTTCGAAAGGCCAAGCAGCATCTGGCCGTTGTCTGTGACGAATACGGCGGGACCCTGGGGGTCCTGTCCATGGAAGACCTCATAGAACAGATTGTCGGCGACATCTGGGACGAGACCGACCAGGTGGAGGACGAGATCATCCGCCGCTCGAACCTTGAAACGGAGCTGGACGGAGATCTGCCGATCACGGAATTTATGGAGATGTACGGCATTCCGGAAGCCGAATTTGACGCGGACAGCGACACCCTGGGCGGCTGGACGATCGAGTCCTTCGGCGGCCGCTTCCCGGAGAGCGGGGAGAGCTTCCGCTACGAGAACCTGGAGATCACGGTCCTCAGCATGGACGGACGGCGGGTGGACCGCGTCCTGGTGAAGCGGGATGCGGAAGAAGCTGACAGAGAAGACAACTGACGGGAGGGGCTTCCTCCCGGTTTCGGAGGTGAGAGACAATCGAGACGCTGAAAGAGATCTGGTCCGGCTTTGATTTCTCCTACCTGATTGATATTCTGCTCGGGGTGATCCCCTCCCTGCTCTGCATCACGCTGCATGAGCTGGCCCACGGCCTTATGGCGTACCGTCTCGGTGACGATACGGCAAAACGGGCGGGCAGGCTGACGCTGAACCCCCTGAAGCACCTGGACCCGATTGGCCTGCTCATGATGCTGACGGTGCGCTTCGGCTGGGCAAAGCCCGTACCGGTGAACATGTACCGGTTCCGGAACCCGAAGCGGGGCATGGCGCTGACGGCCCTGGCCGGGCCGGGCTGCAACCTGCTGATCACGGTCCTTTTCCTGTTTCTCTACGGGCTGCTGTACAGCGCGCTGAAGGCCTCGGAGCTCGGCGGGATCCTGCTGGAGCTCATCGAGATCACGGCATATATGAGTCTGGGCCTCTGCATCTTCAATCTGCTCCCGGTCCCGCCGCTGGACGGATCGAAGGTCCTGCTGTCCGTCCTGCCTGATGACGCGTACCGGAAGCTCATGTATTATGAACGTTACGGCTCCATCGTGCTCCTGGCGCTGGTCTGGAGCGGCGTGCTAGGAAGACCGCTGGGAAAGGCGATCGGCAGCCTCTATGAGTTGCTCTTTGCGGTCGCGCAGGCAGGCTTCCATCTGGTGAACGGATAACATGCCGGACATGGAGAACCTGAGCTTTCATCTGGAAGGGATTGTCCGCAAAAAGGACAGCCAGCAGGACTTTGAGGGGCCGCTCAGCCTGATCCTGATGCTGCTCCAGAAGAACAGGATCGAGATCCGGGATCTGCAGATCTCGGACATTCTGGACCAGTATCTCGAGTATCTGGACCGGATGCAGAGCATGGACCTGGAGGTCGCCAGCGAGTTTGTGCAGATGGCGTCCCATCTGCTGTACCTGAAGACCAGAACGCTGCTGGCCGTCGAAGAAGAGGTCAGCGAGCTGGAGCAGTTGATGGAGTCTCTGGAACAGCTGCAGGCGCGGGACCGCTTCGCGGCACTGACTGCCGTGATCCCGCCGCTGAAGAAAGCCTCGGAGACCGGCCTGCTGTACTTCAGCAAGCTGCCGGAACCCCTCCCGCGGGCAAAGCAGGAATATGCCTACCGGCATGAGCCGGTGGATCTCCTGAAAGCGATGCTGGGGGTCTGGACCCGCGGCGGTGCCGCTGCGGTCATAGACGAGGAGCGCATCTACTCCGCCATGCCCAGACGGATCCTGTACAGTGTCCGTGAGAAGGGCATGGAGATCCTGAACCGGCTGAGAGAGGGTCCGACCTCCCTGAAGGGCCTCTACGCCCGCTGCCGCTCGGGATCGGAGCTTGTCGCGACCTTTATCTCGGTCCTGGAGCTCTGCCGCCTGGGCAGCCTGAGGATGGAGACCGTGGAGGACCAGATCGTTCTGCAGTATGCCGGCGGGGACGGGAGGCCGGAGGACTATCTGGATCAGATCGAGGAAGGATTATGACAGAACTGAAAAGCACTCTGGAGGCCGTGCTCTTCGCTGCGGGAGAGGCGGTTCCGGTCGCAAGGCTGTCTCTGACGCTGGCGGCCGCGGAGGACGACGTCCTGGCAGCCGCGGAAGAACTGATGCGGGAATATGAGGAGAACAGGCGCGGCATACGCCTGCTGCAGCTCAACGGGAAGCTCCAGCTCTGCTCGGCGCCGGAATATGCTCAGGCGATTGTGAAGACCCTGGAGCAGAGAAAACCGCCGATGATCTCGGCGGCCGCGCTGGAGACCCTCAGCATTGTGGCCTACTATCAGCCCGTCACCCGGGCTGTGATCGAAAAGATGCGGGGCGTCGACAGCAGCTATACCGTCTCGAGTCTTCTGGAACGCGGCCTGATCGAGGCCTGCGGCAGGCTCGAGGCACCGGGCAGACCGACCCAGTATGCGACGTCGGACGCATTCCTGCGGGTGATGGGCATCCGCAGCCTCTCCGAGCTGCCTCCGCTGCCGGAGGTACAGGGGAGCGAGGGCGCAGAGCAGCTCCGCAGGAGCATCGCCCGGCTGCAGGATGCGGAGCCAGCCCAGCAGACCATGTTCGAAGAAGAAAATAACGAGCCTATGGGAGAGTGATGAGATTTGGTCGGACGGATCTTACTGATTATCCTTGGCATCCTCGTCGGCATCATCGTGCTGATCATGCTGATCCCGGTCGGAGCGGATCTGCGGTATGAGGACGGTGTCGTCCGCATCTCGCTGAAGGCGGCCGGAATCCGGCTGCAACTTCTGCCGAGGAAGAAGCGGGAGCCGAAGGAGCAGAAGCCGAAAAAGGAAAAAAAGCCGAAACCCGAGAAACCGAAAGAGGAGAAGCCACCGAAGAAGAAGCGCTCTCTGCCCTTCAATCTGGAAGAGATTCTGGAGCTTCTGAAGACGGTGCTGAAAGGCTTTGGACGTTTCGGAAGAAAATTCAAGGTGGAGCGATTCGTCCTGCACTGGATCGCGCCGGCCTGGAATCCCTATGACTCGGCGAGGTTCTTCGCCGTGGTGAACGCCGGGCTGTCCCAGCTCGCCCCGATCTGCAGCGAGCGCTTCCAGTGCCGGGACAGCAGCGTCTGGACGGACATTGACTTCACCCGGGAGGAGATGTTCCTGGAACTGGGCCTGACCTTCACGATCCGGATCGGCCAGATCGTCGGAACGCTGCTGAGCATCGCCTTCGGTGCGCTGAAGATTCTGCTCCGAAGCAAAAGAAGAGCGAAGCGGGAGGCCAGGGAGGAGGCCGCGGCTCTGGAAACCTGGCTGAAGGAGCATCCGGAGGACGCCGCCCGGCTGCGGGAGGAGGAAGAAGCCCGGAAGCGCGGGGAATCCGGCGGTATGGAGGCCGCGTCCTGACAGAAGGGCGGAAATCCTGAAACCGTGCGGCAGCTCCCGGTTCCGTCTGAGCCGAGAGCGGAGCAATCCTGAGATCATAGCTAGAGAGACTGAAGATACTGAATTTGGAATAAACAGAAAGGAAAGAGAAACAATGGAGAACATCAACCCGATCGGAAACCTCATGCAGGCAACCATGGACAACGTGAAGAACATGCTGAAGGTGGATACCGTGGTCGGCGATCCGATCTTTACCTCGGACGGGATCACCCTGGTTCCGATCTCCCGGATCAGCGTCGGCTTCGGCGGCGGCGGTGTGGAGTTCACCGCAAAGAAGATCGGCGGAGACCGGCCCTACGGCGGCGGAAATGCGACCGGTGTCAAGATCGAACCCATCGGCTTTCTGGTGATCAAAGAGGGTGTCGTCCGCATGATCAACGTGACGCCGCCGGCCAACACCACCGTCGACCGCCTGATCGACCTGGTTCCGCAGGTGATGGACAAGGTGGACAGCTTCATCGAGAAACAGAAGAACGCGACCTGATGGCGGAGCGCCTCCAGAAGATCATCGCGGCCTCCGGCCTGATGTCCCGCCGCGCGGCGGAACAGGCGATTCTGGATGGCCGGGTCACGCTGAACGGCGAGACCGCCGTGCTCGGCATGAAGGCAGACGGGCCTGAGGGCATTCTGGTTGACGGGACAGAGCTGGCTGCAGCGGAGGAGAAACGTTACTATATGCTGAACAAGCCCCGGGGCTTTGTATGCAGCATGAAGGACGAGAAGGGACGCAGATCCGTGCGTGAGCTGCTGCCCCCGGATGCGGGCAGACTGTATCCCGTAGGGAGACTGGATCTGATGTCGGAGGGCCTGCTGCTGATGAGCAACGATGGGGACTTTGCCCTGCGGGTGACCCATCCCTCCGGTGAAGTGCATAAGACCTATCTGGTGACGGTCAGCGGGGAAGCGCTGGAGGAGAAGATCCGCCGGCTGCGGGAACCCTTCGTGCTGGACGGAATGCAGGTGCGGGCGGTGGCGGTGAACCCGAAGCGGGTGCAGGAGAACGAAGCCGTGCTTGAGATCATCATCCGGGAGGGCCGCAACCGTGAGATCCGCCGGATGTGCGACGAAGCCGGCCTCCGGGTTCTGCGCCTGATCCGCACTGCCGAGGGCCCGCTGAAGCTCGGCTCCCTTCCGACAGGAGCGGTACGGCAGCTGGAGCGGCGCGAGGTCATGGCCATGATGGGAGAGGGATCGTGAGAGAGGACGTCATCGTTATCGGCGGCGGTGCGGCCGGCATGATGGCTGCCGTCTTTGCAGCGCGGCAGGGCGCCGGCGTGCTGCTGATGGAGAAGAACGGAAAGCTCGGCCGCAAACTGCGGATCACCGGGAAAGGGCGCTGCAACCTGACAAACAACTGCGACCGGCGGGAGTTCATGGAGAACATCCCGGGGGACGGCCGTTTCCTGTACAGCGCGCTCTCGGCCTTTCCGCCCCAGGAGGTCATGGCCTTCTTTGAGGAGAACGGGCTTCCCCTGAAGACCGAACGGGGGAGGCGGGTCTTCCCTCAGTCGGACAATGCCAACGACGTGGCGGACCTGCTGGCGAGGCTTTGCCGCAGGAGCGGGGTGCGGATCCTCACAGATGAAGCCGTGGGAATCTCCGTCAGAGAGCAGGAAGTCCGGGGCGTGAAGACCCGCGACGGTCTGCTGAGCTGCGGGGCCTGCATTGTGGCGACGGGAGGGCTCTCGTACCCGCTTACCGGATCGACCGGAGACGGCTTCCGCTTTGCAAAATCCCTCGGACACAGTGTGCGCACACCGCGGCCGTCTCTGGTGCCGCTGGAATGCCGGGATGCCTGCTGCGCCCGGCTGCAGGGTCTGACGCTCCGGAACGTGGAGCTCCGGATCCTGGAGGACGGAAAGCTCCTCTGCCGGGAGCAGGGAGAGATGCTCTTTACGCACTTCGGGATCTCCGGGCCGCTGGTCCTCTCCGCCTCGTCCAGGATGCGCTCGGTGGGAGAGCGGCAGTACCGGGCGGAGATCGATCTGAAGCCTGCGCTGGATGAGGAGACCCTCGACCGGCGTCTGCAGCGGGACCTGAAGACCTATCAGAACCGGAGCCTCTCCAATGCGCTGACGGATCTGCTGCCTCACGCCCTGATTCCCGAGGTTCTGGAACAGGCGGAGGCTCCGGAAACGCTGCAGGCGAATTCCGTCACAAGGGAGATGCGCCTCAGGCTCCTGCATACCCTGAAGGCCTTCCGACTTGAGATCACCGGGACAAGACCCCTGGACGAGGCGATCATCACCTCCGGCGGCGTTGCGCTGAAGGAGCTCGACCCCCGGAGCATGCAGTCCAAGCTGGTCCGCGGCCTGTATTTTGCAGGTGAGGTCCTGGACCTGGATGCCTATACCGGCGGATACAATCTTCAGATCGCCTGGATGACAGGAAGGCTGGCCGGGATCTCGGCCGGCAGCCAATACAGAGACTTGAAGTGAGGATGGTAAGACTGTGGAGAAGCATGTTTCAATCGCAATAGACGGCCCGTCCGGCGCCGGCAAGAGCTCGCTCGCGCGGCGCTGCGCCGCGGCTTTCGGATTTCTCTATGCGGATACCGGTGCCATCTACCGCACGGTGGCTCTGGCGGCGAAGCGGTCGGGGGTGGATCCTAAGGACAGCGAGGCCGTTTCCGCGCTCCTGCCCGGGCTGGAGATCCGCATGGGCTACAACGCGGCCGGAGAGCAGCGGATGTACCTCGGCGGCGAGGACGTCTCGGAGGCGATCCGGATGCCCGAGATCTCTCTCGGCGCTTCCGATGTCTCCGCACAGCCGGCGGTGCGGCAGTTTCTGCTGGAGATGCAGCGTTCTCTTGCGAGAGAGAACTCGGTCATCATGGACGGCAGAGACATCGGCACCGTGGTGCTTCCGGACGCAGATCTGAAGATCTTTCTGACCGCCAGCGCCGAGGCCAGAGCGGAACGCAGACTGAAGGAGCTCCGGGGCAGAAACGTGGAGACGGATTTTGAGAGCGTTCTCGAGGACATCCGCTACCGGGACCGTCAGGATACCGAGCGCGAGATCGCACCGCTCAGGCGCGCGGAGGATGCGGTCCTGCTGGACACCACGGAGCTGGACTTTGACGAGAGCTTTGCGGCGCTGAGCCAGATCGTCCTGGAGAAGCTCTGCATGGATGATGGAGGAGAGCCGGCTTGAGGGAACTGCGTGTGGCGGAGAGCGCCGGCTTCTGCTTCGGCGTGCGGCGCTCGGTCGAGATGGCCGAGGAACTGCTCCGGGACGGCGGCTGCGCCTGTCTGGGGATGCTGATCCACAACGAAGAGGTGATCCGGCGCCTGCAGGAGCAGGGGATGCGCACGGTGGAGGAGCCCTCGGAGGTGCATGCCGGCGAGCGGGTCCTGATCCGGGCCCACGGCGTTGCGCCGGAGGTCCTGGAGGCGCTGAAAGCGCAGGGAGCGGAGATCCGGGATGCGACCTGCCCGAAGGTCCAGTATATCCACCGCATCGTCGAGGCGGCGAGCCGGGAGGGCCGCTTTGTGATCATCATCGGTACGCGGAATCATCCGGAGGTGGAGGCGATCCACGCCAGATGCAGCCCTTCCGCAGTGCTGGAGAATGCGGAGGAGACAGAGGCCTGGCTTGCGCAGCATCCGGAACTCGTGGAAAAACCGGTCACCGTGGTTGTACAGACGACCCAGACGAAAAAAAACTTTGAAGACTGCACTGAAATCATAAAAAAAAGATGTACAAATGCAAAGTTTTCTGATACAATATGCTTTGCAACTTTTACGAGGCAGGAAGAAGCTGCCAGACTGGCGGAGCAGTGCGACGCCATGGTTGTGATCGGCGGAAGGCACAGTGCGAACAGCCAGCACCTTGCGGAGATTTGCCGACAGAGCTGTGAGAACGTCCAGTTCATCGAGTTACCGGACGAGCTGGATCTATCAATATTCAAACATTCCCCGGTTGTCGGGCTCACTGCGGGTGCATCAACGCCTGAGTGGATCATTAAGGAGGTAGTAAACAAAATGAGTGATGAAATCAGAGTCGAGGAAGTCCAGGAAGAGGCTCCTGTGGCCGAAGCCGTAGAGACCGTGGCCGAAGCGGCGGCAGAGGCAGTGGCGGAGGCCGTTGAGGCTGCGCCCGAGGTGGCAGCACCTGCCGAAGAGAAGGAGCTCAGCTTCGATGAGATGCTGGAAGAGACCCTGAAGACCATATATAACGGTGAGAAGGTCAGCGGTACAGTCGTGTCCATTACGGGCACCGAGGTCAGTGTCGACCTGGGTGCGAAGTATTCCGGATTCATCCCCACTTCGGAGTTCACCGACGCCGGCGTCAAGGTTGAAGATGCCGTCAAGGTCGGCGACGTCATCGAGGCCCTCGTCGTCCGTGTGAATGACGTGGAAGGGACTGCGATGCTCTCCAAGCGCCGTCTCGACGCAACCAAGGCCTGGACCGAGATCGAAGAGGCTGTCGACAGCAACGCGATCCTGGAAGGCACTGTCACCGAAGAGAACAAGGGCGGCGTCGTTGTCAACGTCAACGGCATCCGTGTCTTCGTCCCCGCCAGCCAGACGGATCTTCCCCGCGAGGCGGAGCTTGCTCAGCTCGTCAAGCAGAAGGTGCGTCTCCGCATCACCGAGGTCAACCGCGGCCGGAAGCGCGTTGTCGGCTCCATCCGCCGTGTCGCACAGGCGGAGCGCCGTGAGCGCGTCGAGAAGCTCTGGAACGAGATGGAAGTCGGCAAGCGTTATCACGGCATCGTGAAGTCCCTCACGAGCTACGGCGCTTTTGTGGACATCGGCGGTGTGGACGGCATGGTGCATGTCTCCGAGCTCAGCTGGGGCCGGATTCATCAGCCCTCCGAGGTCGTCTCCGTGGGTGACGAGATCGACGTGTATGTCATCAACTTTGACCGTGAGAAGCGCAAGATCTCTCTGGGCTACAAGGATCCGGAAGGCAATCCCTGGACCCAGTTCACCAGCCGCTATGCGGTGGGCGACACTGCAGAGGTCCGGATCGTCAAGCTCATGAGCTTCGGCGCCTTTGCCGAGGTTCTCCCGGGTGTGGACGGCCTGATCCATATCAGCCAGATTGCGGACCACCGGATCGAGAAGCCGGATGACGTCCTGCGCGTCGGCGATGTGGTGAATGCCAAGATCACGGCTGTGGATGAGGAGAAGCATAAGATCTCCCTCTCCATCCGGGCGATCCTGAATGAGGCGAAGAGGCCCGCAGCAGAAGAGGCCCTTGCGGAAGAGGACGGAGAGACCGAGGGCGGCGAAGAGGCGCTGGTGTATGAGGTCTCTGCAGACGGAGAGGCCACCGGCAACGCCGAAGCCTTCACGGAGTAATCTGTACAGAATATGATTTCTGAGATGCCTGTCTGCAGACCGGTCTGACAGCCCTGCGGCATGCTGATCTGAACAGTGAATAAACCCGTGCGGTTCTGATGTGATCATCAGTTCCGCACGGGTTTTTCCATATTCTCTGGCGGGAGGCTGTGTATCAGCCCGGCCTCAGGGCACGCTGGCGTCCGCCTGGCTGTACAGGGCTTCCAGCATCTCGGGAGTCACGGACCCGACCCGGTTGTAGAGAACCTCGCCCCGGCGGTTCAGCACGATGGTCTGCGGGAGCGTGGTACTGCCGTTGACCGTGGTGAAGATGGTATCCTCGTCCTCATCGTCGAGTGCGAAGAGTATCTTCCAGCTGTCCCAGCCTTTCTCGCTCACATAGTCTTCCGGTTCCTGATCTGCAGTCAGCGAGGAGTGGACCGCCAGAATGACGAGTTCGTCCTCATGCTCCTCAACGAGCTTTTCAAACTCCGGCAGTTCCTGGACGCAGGGGGTGCAGTAGGTTGCCCAGAGGTTGATGAAGACGATTTTGCCGCGGAGCTCGGCCAGATGAAATTCGCCGCCGTCAAAGGTGGGAGTCGTAAAGTCCGCAAGCTGCTGACCGACCTCATAACCGATGGGAGCGTCGCTCTCATAGCTGACCGGGCCCGGGGCTTCATCGGCAGGGACATCGGGTGCAGAGGTCGCAGCCGCGGTGCCGCTCTCTTCCGCTTCCACCGCGGGAGAGCCGGGAACAGCTTCCTCCTGCGGGATCGGAGCAGGATTTGAGGAGCTGCGCTTCTTTACGGCCGGGTCGAGGAAGTTGAACCAGAGCAGTGCGGCGTAGAGAAGGCCCAGAGCCAGGCCCCAGAGCACTTTCCCGCGCTTTTTGCGCTGCTGTTCTTCGGCTTCCGAAGAGCTGCCTGCCGGCGCCTTCAGCGTACAGCTCCCGGCTTTGAGCGTGATAGCCTTCTGACCGCAGACCTCCATGCATCTGCCGCAGTGGATACACTCATGGTCGCCCACGTGCCGCACATCCATCCCACAGGCGCGCACGCAGCTTCCGCAGCCGTTGCAGCGGTCGCTGTCCACCTTGACGCCGATGACGTTGAAGCGGTTGAAGAGTCCATAGACTGCGCCGAGAGGGCAGAGAAAGCGGCAGAATGACCGGTAGCAGAACACACATGCCAGTCCGATCACAAGCATGATGACAAACTTGCGGGTGAACAGGATGCCGAGCATCGAGAATTTCTCCGCATTGGCCGGATTGGAGAGCAGTCCCATCGCCCCTTCCAGTGTTCCGGCCGGACAGATGTACTTGCAGAAGGCCGGCAGCGGCAGGTTGTGCTTCAGCCCGTACCAGAGGGGGATGGCAACGACGAAGACCGCCAGGATGATGTACTTCAGCGTGCTGAGTGCGCGGGTCACGCGGGTCTTTCTGAGCTTTGGCGTCGGAATCTTGTGCAGCAGCTCCTGGATCAGGCCCAGGGGACAGAGCCAGCCGCAGACGGTGCGGCCCAGGATGACGCCGAACAGCGTGAGAATGCCGAGCACATACCAGCCGGCCTGATGTCCGGAGGACGCCAGCGCGTTCTGGATCGAGCCCAGCGGGCAGGCCCCGATGGCGCCGGGGCAGGAATAGCAGTTGAAGCCCGGCACGCAGGCGTATTTTGCCTTGCCGACATAGATCTCGCCGTCGATGAAGCCCTTCAGATGGGCGTTGTAGAGCAGTGCGCTGTACAGCTGCACGAGCCGGCGGGTGCCGGGACGGTGGCGCTGCCACCAGGTAGTATTCATGTTATCCAAGGCCGACACACTCCGTACAGATATTAGCGGCTTTGGTGTGCACCGCTTTTGCACTGCCGTTGCAGATGCCCAGTATGATGAAGACCACTGCCGCGATGACCGCGATCACCTGCAGCCTGCGCTTTGGCTTCGGATTCTTCCCACACGGGTACGCTTTCGGCTCCGGCTGAACCCCGGCCTCCTTTTTTGACCTGATCCGGAGCTGCGCCGCCGCGGTCTCGCGCAGCATGCTCTTCTCCTGCAGGACGGTCGACAGCATCAGGCAGCCGAGTCCCAGAATGATCCAGGGGATGGTATGGACGGACAGGGAACCGATCATCTCTTCCAGGTTCCCTTCCGGAAAGTGCTCGCTGCCGGCGAGGTAGATTCCGATGGGAACCATGCACAGGAAGAACAGCGCCCAGCCGCCATAAAGAGTTCTCTTCTGCCGGAGCCGCTCCTTTTTCATCTCCTCGTCGGGGACCGCCACACGCGACACTGTGAGGTCCCTGGCCAGTTCGACATCCCTGACGGGAGCTTCGGCATGGGCATCCTTCACGGACAGAATCCAGCCTGCGACCGTCAGGCCGACTGCGCCAAAGAACAGGGGAGCGATCGGCTTGAATTTTTCCGCGATTTTCTCAGGGGTGAAGATCCATTCCATCGGGTTTTCCGCTTTCTGTGCGCTGCCCTCGCGGAAGATCGACACGGCGGAGCCCGCCAGCAGGACCACCAGCAGAATACAGAGCACGGATTGCAGAATGAGATACAGTTTCTTATCGGTCATCGTTTTTCCTTTCCCGGGGAGAGAAGCGCCCGTCAGAATTGCCTGTCTGTGCTGCCCGTCAGAATTTCACAAGCCGCTGCGATGGCGCTCAACGGCGTCGGCGATGCGTTCCATGCCGGTCTCGAGGATGCTGCGCGGCATGGCGAGGTTGAGGCGCACATAGCCCTCGGCGTTTCCGACAAAGAGACTGTTTCCGCCCTCAAGCAGGACCCCCGCCTCGTTGGCAAAGAATCCGGGCAGATCGTCCACGTCGGGCAGACACTTCGACAGATCGACCCAGGCGAGATAGGTCGCCTCGGGGATGCGGAACACCGCCTCGGGCAGACGCGCTGCAAGGAAGTCTGCTGTATAACGGAAGTTTGCATCGAGATAGTCCCTGAGCTGGTCAAGCCAATCTGCGCCCTGCTCATAGGCCGCCTGATGCGCTGCGATGGACAGGGGATTGAGCATGCCGGCGATCTTGTCGCGGCGGCTGAAGCGTGCCCGTTCGGACGCATCCCGGATGATGATATCGGAGAACATGAGGCCTGCCATGTTAAAGGTTTTGCTGGCGGACATGCAGGTGATGAGCTTCGGGTAGTCCGGCATGACCCTGCCCATGGGGATGTGGCGCAGCCCCTGACGGATCAGGTCGCAGTGGATCTCATCGGAGACGATCCAGAGGTCGTGCTTTTCCACGATCTCCGCCACCCGCTGCAGTTCGCTCTCCGTCCAGATGCGCCGGTGGGGTTGTGGGGGTTGCACCAGAGCAGCATTTTCACCCGGGGATCGGCGCACTTCTTCTCGAGATCCTCAAAGTCGATGGTCCAGCCGCCGTCGGCGGTCCTGACCAGATCGGAACAGAGCACCGGCACGCTGTTGTACTCTGCCGCGTGCAGAGAGTAGCCGTAGGAGGGGGTGGTAATGACAAAGCTCTCTCCCTCTCCGATCAGATCTTCGACGATCTGGTAAAGAGCGGGGATGATGCCGGGGGAGAAACAGAGTTCCTCCTTTTTGAAGCTCCAGACGTAGCGCTTTTCGCACCAGCCGCTGAAGGCCCTGTAGTATGCATCGTCAAACATCATGGTATAGCCGAAGATGCGCCTGTCCACCCGGGCCTTGATGGCGTCGCAGATCGCGGGACAGCAGGCAAACTCCATATCCGCCACCCACATGCGGATGAACTCCTCATCCCGGAAGGGAAAGACCTTCTCCGGGCCGGCGTGAAAGATATAGCCGCGGAAGCCATCGGTATTCAGGGCGTTGGTGTTTCGGCGGTCGATGATCTCGTCAAAGTTGTACTTCATAGCGATATCCTGCCTCTGATTCTAAAATTATTTAAAGTAACATGAAGAAATTGTAACACAGAACTTCCGATTTAGGAAGATGGGTTCGTTCCGCTTTTTACTGAGAATTTGCGTCTTTCGGGATGGATGCCATACCCATCGGCAGGCTGATGGAGCTGGACTCCGAGAGGCTGACCGAAAGCGTGACACAGTGAAGTGATTACATCCCCTGCGGCAAACAGTCCGCAGGGTTTTGTAATAACATAAGAAATGATTTGGCAAGAGCGGGAATCTATGCTACAATAGAAAAAATCTTTCTGAAAACGGGTTTTCCTTTGAGATAAAAGCGTTTTTTCCAGGGGCTCCGGAACCTGAATTTGCAGACGACGGAAAGATCAGGTGATTTCGATGTTTGATTTGATGGAAGAGGCTATCATTTACGCTACGGTCATGCATCAGGGAAGAGTGCGGAAACTGGTAAACACTCCGTTCATTCTGCATCCTCTCGAGGTGGCGCAGATCCTGGCTACCATGACGGATGACCGCGAGACGATCGCGGCGGGGATTCTGCACGACATTGTGGAGGAGGCTGGCGGGAAGCTGGAGGAGATCCGTCAGCGGTTCGGGGACCGGGTTGCTTTTCTGGTGGAATCGGAGACGGAGCCGTCATGTTCGGATGAGGACGGGGAGAGCGGCTGGATAAGGCGGAAGGAACAGTCTCTGCTGATTCTGAAAGAGAGCGAGGATATCGGCGTAAAGATGCTCTGGCTGGCGGACAAGCTTGCCAACATCCGGGCAATCGGCCGCGCTTACAGCCAGTACGGTGAGCGCATCTGGAACTTTTTCGATTTTAAGGACCCCGCCCTCCAGCGCTGGTATTACCGCACGGTGGCGGAATACCTGGAGCTTGATCTCAACAGAACCGGCTCCTATAAGGAGCTGATTCAGCACATCAATTATATCTGGCCCGGCACATTCAGCTCGGATAAGGAAAGATACCGGAAGTACAGGGAGGTCTCCCTCGAAGGCTGCAGGCTGCTGGGCAGCGGACAGAAGGGAACCGTCTACCAGTACAGCGATGAGCTGATCCTGAAGGTCTATAACCATAACAATACCTACCGGGATGTGGAGCGCGAGATTGCACTGAGCCGCAGAGCCTTTGTTCTCGGGATCCCCACGGCGCTCTCATTTGGAATCGTGTCCGTCGGTGACCGCTACGCTGCCATGTACGAGCTCGTGAATTCTGAAACGCTGTCCGCCTATATCGCCGGGAATCCGTCCGGGCTGGACTACTATGCCGATGTGATGGCAAAGCTGGCCAGGACAATTCATGACACGCAGGCGGAGGAGCAGGATCGGTTTCCCGACGTGAGGGACAGATTCCGAAGATACATCACGAACGGACTGGAACGCAGCAGCAGGGAACTGGCCGGCAGATGCATGCGGCTGATCGATGAGATGCCGTATACGGATCATCTGATCCACGGAGATTTTCACACCAGCAACGTGTTTCTCCAGAACTCCGAGCCCATGCTCATTGACATGGACCGTCTGTCGACCGGCGACCCGGTCTTTGAACTGGCGGACATGTATCTCTATTTCGAAACGCCGGAGGAGGCCGGTCCCGATGACATCAATCCGCATCTGGGCATCTCCTGCGGAGTGTGCAGGCAGTTTTTCAGTCTGTTTCTGAGGCACTATCTCCGGACAGAGGACGAAACACGCCTGCAGAAGGTGATGGATCAGGCGGCGCTGCTCAGCGGTCTGAGGCGCATCAACCGGTACTGGAAGGCCGGTACGCTCAGCGAAGAGAGCCGCCTTGAGGTGGACGGGCTGATCGACAGGACGGAAAAACTTCTGGAGCGGGTGGACTGCCTGAGTCTCGTCAGGTAGCGGCCTCGCCGGGGAATCAAAAATACAGTACAGAGGGGGGACGATAAATGGCCGATACGGCTGAAATTGTTCTGGAGGTAAAGGACTTGGACATCAGCTTCCGCTCGGCGGGAGAGACGGTCCATGCGATCCGCGGCGTGAATCTGATCCTGCGCCGGGGAGAGACGGTGGCCCTCGTGGGCGAATCCGGATCGGGTAAATCCGTAACCATGAAGGCCGCGATGGGCATTCTACCGGATAACGCGAGGATCAACAGCGGGAGTATCCTGTACCGGCCGGAGCCGGGCGCGGAGCCGGTGGATCTTCTGAAGGCCGATCCCGCATGGATCAGAAAGAATATCCGGGGCAGAAGCATCGCCATGGTATTTCAGGATCCGATGACATCCCTGAATCCCACCATGACCATCGGCGCGCAGCTGATCGCCGCGATCCGGGCGCATGAGACGGTCAGCCGCAAAGTGGCTTTCGACCGGGCAATGACACTGCTTGCGGAGGTGGGCATCACCGAGCCGGAGCGAAGGATGCGCCAGTATCCGCATGAGTTTTCCGGCGGCATGCGTCAGCGGATTGTGATTGCCATTGCGCTCTCCTGCAATCCGAGCCTCCTGATCTGTGACGAGCCGACCACGGCGCTGGACGTGACGATCCAGGACCATATCCTCGATCTGATCGTGAGCCTGCAGGAAAAGCGCGGTCTGTCCGTCATCTACATCACGCACGATCTGGGCGTCGTCGCCCGGGTGGCAGACTACGTGAACGTCATGTACGCCGGAAGAATCATTGAGACCGGAACCATCATCGATGTGTTTTACGACCCGCAGCATCCCTATACATGGGGGCTGCTGTCTGCAATCCCGGACACGGAGAGCGGCGACACCCTCTATTCCATCCCGGGAACACCGCCGGTTCTGACGAAGGATCCCGTGGGCGACGCCTTTGCTCCGCGCAATCCCTATGCGCTGGAGATCGACTTCAAAGAGGAGCCGCCCATGTTCCGCATCTCGGAGACCCATTCCGCTGCGACCTGGCTGCTGGACGAGCGCGCCCCCAGGGTGGCCAGACCCGAGGCGCTTGAGGCGCGGATTCAGAAAATGAGAGAGGAGGCTGCGGATTATGTCAGATGAAAAAACGAAACTGCTGGACGTACAGGGACTGACGATGCGTTTCGGACAGAACACCGTAGTGCATAATGTCAGCTTCCAGATCAGCGAAGGGGAGACCTACGGCCTGGTCGGCGAATCCGGCTCCGGCAAATCCACCATTGGCAAGTGCATCATCGGCCTCAACAGGCCCAGCGCGGGGACGATCCGTTTCGGCGGTGAGATTCTGAAGCCGGGCCAGAATCTGCGGGATATCCAGATGATTTTTCAGGATCCCATGTCCTCTCTGAATCCGCGGAAGAAGGTCAGCGACATCGTAGGTGCGGGGCTGGATATTCATAAGCTCTGCAAAAGTCCGCAGGAGCGCAGTGAGCGCATCGAAGCCATGCTGGAGCGGGTGGGACTGTCGCGGGATCAGGGACAGCGTTATCCCGCGCAGTTTTCAGGCGGTCAGCGGCAGCGGGTCGGGATCGCACGTGCGCTCATCATGAATCCCCGCCTCATTATCGCCGATGAGTGCATCGCGGCGCTGGATGCCTCCATCCAGGCGCAGGTGGTCAACCTGCTCAAACAGATTCAGACGGAGACCGGCACCTCTTTTCTGTTCATTTCCCACGATCTTTCGATGGTGCGCTACCTGTCTGACAGAATCGGGGTGCTGCACCGGGGCTTCCTCTTGGAGACGGGGACGCCGGATGAGCTCTTTGCCCGTCCTGCCCATCCCTATACATTGAATCTTCTGGCGTCCAAACCCTCCCCGAACCCCATTGTCCAGTTTCGCCCGGAGACGCATTATGACTATGAAACCTCCGGGATCCTCTACGAGAACGGAACCTGGCACACGATGGAGGGAAGCGAGACCCACAAGGTGTTCTGTACCGATGTGGAATTTGAGAAATGGGGGCTTGGAACATGAAAAAATACCTGGCTCTGCTGCTGTGCCTGCTGATCCTGCTGCTGACGGGCTGCGATACCCAGGGCAGGATTGCCATGGAGCAGGATCTGAATATCGCAGTGGGATCTTATCCCCTCACCATGGATGCACAGATGACGTCTGACGCGGGTTCGGCGCAGTATCTTGACCCGATGTGCGGCAGGCTTTTCCGGCTCGACCCGGAGAAGGGCTATGTGCCGGAGCTGGCCGAAAGCTTTGAACTTTCCGAGGACGGCTGCACCTATACCTTTCATCTGCGGGAAGGTATCCGCTATGCCAACGGCGAGCCCATTGACGCCGGGGACTTTGTCGACGCCTTCCGCCGCATCGCCGATCCTCTCACAGCAAGCTCCGCAATCTATATCGTACAGGATCTGTTCAGACTGAAGAACGTGGATCAGGTCAACGACGGAACAATGGAGCCGGACAGACTCGGAGTGTATGAGCAGAATGACCAGACCCTTGTGATCGAGCTGGAACAGCCCTGCCCGTATCTTCCCTATGTCCTGGCGATGGAGCCCTGCAGCCCCTACAACCGCGCTTTTGCTGCCAACTGCGGCAAGGATTATGCCACGAGCCCGGAGACGCTGCTGTCCAGCGGCCCCTTCTATGTGGACCGTTATGAGCCTATGGCCATGCAGGTACACTATACGAAAAATCCCTATTACATCGATGCCGACAAGGTGAAGCTCCAAGGCATCACACTCCGTCAGGTGAGTAACACGCAGCAGGCGATCATGAGCTATCAGGCGGGAGAGTCAGACCTGGTCTCGACCGGCGGAGAGTATGCGGCTCTGTCCCAGAATGATCCGTGCTTTCTCCAGGCGTCCGGCGGCTTCCTGTTCTACATAGGCGGCAACTATGTGAGCTGCGAAGCCTGGCAGAATAGAAATATCCGCATGGCGCTCAGCTTTGCCCTGGATCGGGAGAGCGTTGTGAAGGACTATCTCCGGGCAGGCTACAAACCGGCTACCCGCCTCGTCCCGACAGGTTTCTGCGTAGAGGGGAACGGAAATGATTTTGCGGCCGACCCTGCGCAATACAGCGCCTCCTGCGCCTATGACCCGGAGCGGGCCGGAGAGTGCTGGAAAAAGGGACTGGAAGAACTGGGCGTCAGCAACCTGAAGCTGGAATTTCTCACGACAAGCACCAATCAGCAGCTGATGGAGATCCTGAAGGATCAGTGGGAGAAGACGCTGCCTGGTTTCACGCTCGATGTACGTCTCGTCTCAAGCGCGCAGTTTTTTGATTTAAAAAACAAGGGTGAGTATGAACTCTATCTGCTGGGCTGGGGTGCGGATTATCCCGATCCGAACGCCTTTTTCTCCATTTTTGAAAGCCATTCCCCCGAGAACGATTCGAAGTACGCAAACGCGGACTTTGACCGGCTACTGCAGGAGGCCTCTCTGGAGACGGATTCGGAGAAGCGATTCAGCATCCTTCATCAGGCCGAGGACGTTTTCATGGATGATCTGGGCGCGATCCCGTTCTATGTGAAAGGCGGCGCGTTTCTGATCTCAGAGAGTGTAAAAGGCGTAAGCCCCCATTTCAGCGGTTTGAATCTGCAGTTTTCGTTTGCAGAGAAGGAGGCGGAATCGTGAGAAAGTATATCTTCAAGAAACTGATGCTGTCGATTGTGACGCTCTTTGTGATCGTGCTTGTCCTGTTTCTGCTGATGGAGCTGATGCCGGGTTCGCCCTTCAATAACGACAAGCTCTCCGACGAGCAGAGGGAAGCCCTGATCCGGGCCTATGGTCTGGACAAGCCTGTTATGGTCCGTTTCTTCCTGTACCTGCGAAACATGTTCAAGGGTGACTTCGGCGTGAGTTACAATCTTTCGATCAACACGCCGGTCCTGACGATGATCCGCTCAAGGCTCCCAATCTCCATGCGCATCGGCGTAAGTGCCTTGCTGCTGGGAAGTGTCATCGGCCTGGCGATCGGTTTTCTGGCAGCGTTTCATCAGGGAAAGGCGGCGGACATCCTCTGTATGGTCGTTTCCGTCATCGGCATTTCCGTTCCGTCGTATATCTTTGCCATTGCGCTGAGCTACTATGGCGGCTTCAGGTTCAAGTGGCTTCCGCTGCTCTATGATTTCCGAAACCCCGTCGTATCCAGCATCATGCCGGTGACTGCGCTCAGCATCGCGGTCATGGCTGTTATTGCCCGCTTTACGAGAGACGAGGCGGTATCGGTCATGAAGTCTGACTATGTGATGTTTGCCCGCAGTCAGGGACTCTCCGATTCGACGCTGCTGTTCCGCTATGTGATCCGCAACTCCCTGATGCCGGTCATCACGGTCATGACCATGCTGCTGGTGGGGCTTCTGACGGGCTCTCTGGTTACGGAACAGATCTTCGCCATCCCGGGGATCGGCTTCCTGCTCTCCAGCGCCATTACCGCCAACGACTACAACGTGGTGATCACACTGGGCTTCCTGTATGCGGGGATCTATGTGGTCGCACGTCTGATTCTGGATATCCTCTACGGGATCATTGACCCGCGCGTCAGATTGGGGGAAAAATAAATGAACACCGATTTTCAGTTCCGTGTACAGGGGGAAGAGGCCCTGAACATCGATCACAGCTTTTCCGGCGACAGCTTTTTCAGGGCTGGCATCAAACGCTTCTTCGCCCGGAAGAGCAACGTGTTCGGACTGGTTCTGCTGTGCCTCCTGCTGGTGATGAGCCTCATCGGGCCGCATCTGACCGGCTACGGCTATGCTGAGCAGAATCTCGAGCGCGCAAACATGGCGCCCCGTATTCCCGGTATTCTTTCGGGCGAAGAGAGCCTTCAGGGCACCAACGGGGAAATCCTCGTCAACCGTTATGAGGATCTGAACCTCCAGGATGTATATTACCCCTTTGGTACCGACAGTCTTGGGAGGGATCTTTTCTCCCGCTGCTTCCAGGGCTTGCGCGTTTCCGTCCTGATCGCACTGGCCGCAGCGCTCATCGACCTTGTGATCGGCGTCAATTACGGTATGATCTCGGGCTACCTCGGCGGGAAAGCGGATCTCTTCATGCAGCAGATTGTGGACATCGCCGGCAGTATTCCCAGCCTGGTGATAGTGACGCTCCTGATGCTGGTGCTCAAGCCGGGTGTGGGGGCAATCATCTTTGCGCTTATGCTGACCGGCTGGATGGAGATGAGCATCATTGCGCGCACGCAGGTGCTGCGGCTGAAGGATCAGGAATTCGTTCAGGCCGCTCGCACGCTCGGTGCGGGAAAAGCATTTATCCTGTTCCGGGAGATTCTGCCGAATATCACGGGAACGCTGATTACGCAGATAATGGTATCCATTCCGAGCGCGATTTTCCTTGAGACCTTCCTGAGCTTTGTCGGTCTCGGCCTTCCGCTCGGCAGTTGCTCCCTCGGCCGTCTGATTTCCGAGGGCTTTGAAAACTGCCTGCTGCATCCCTACAAGCTGTTTCCCTGCATAGTGATTCTGGTTCTGCTCATGGTCGCCTGCAACCTGGTTGCTGACGGCCTCCGCGAGGCCTTCGACACCCGTACCGCCCGCTGAAAAGCGCAGGGGGCACAAAGCCCGGATGGGCGTTCTGACGATTCCTGAGCAACCGTAGTAAACCCCGCTATCTTTGGCGGGGTTTACATTTAGGGAGCCTAACACCATGCTTGATATCAGGCAATCATACGCTTGTAAATTCTGGTTCTCCCTTTGGCAGTTCCATAAATATTGCCCTTCTGAGACAGTCCAGAGCGCAGATGCCGCAGCCGCGGCAGAGCTCGTTCCGGATGCGGTATTGTCCGAATTCTGCGTATATGGCCTCAAAAGGGCATACACTCATACAGTCGCCGCACCCGGTGCACTTTTCATGCCGGATACAGGGACGGACCTTGCGCCACGAATAGAGAGTTCCTGCGTTCATCGTCCAGTTTTCTGCTTTAGCTGCCGTGCTGCGAGTACTTCTGTATAAAGATCCATGTAAATTCCCCTCCGGAACCTGTTCAAGATAATACTATTATAACATAGATCACAGACATCTGTGTGATAATCTGTAGTTTTTCTTTTCATGAGCCAGGTTCGGTTCTAACGAAGATAACATAGATGTTTCAAAGACTTGCATCGGGAAAAGCTGTTCCCGCCGCGTGTGCTGCCGCCCTGCATACGAGCTTGAGTGTGTCCGCTAAGATACAAGGGATGACTCTTGGGAGAATCAGATGGGACTTGTAGAGCCACCTGTTATTTGGTATAATACTATAATAGGTATTATACGTTTACGAAATACTTGGATGGAGGATAATGAGAATGAAAAAGCGGATTCTGTGTATGCTGATGATCCTGTGCATGCTGGTATCCCTGTTCCCAGTGAACACCTTGGCGGATGAAATCCTTGAGGATGAGCTTTTTCCGGAAGATTCATATATAGAAGAGTCCCTACCTGAAGAGAAATTACCAAAGGAAGAATCGGATTACCTCGATCTGGAGATGTCAGAGGCGCCTGAAGGGACCATACCTGCCGAAGAGCCTTTTATGGCTGAAGAAGTATTGCCTGATGAGGACTTGCCGGAGCAGAGTGATGAGCCTCAGAGCGAAGAAGAGGAAGAGCCTACAGAACCCACAGCTCCAGATGAGGCTTCGAATATCGATGAAGAAGATATCAATCCTGATGAAGATGAAGCATCCGTGAAAGCTATGTCCACATCCGGTACTTGTGGCGACAATCTGATTTGGACCTTGGATGACGAAGGAACTCTGATTATCTCTGGTGTTGGAGATATGTGGAATTATTATAACTGGTCTCCTGGTCCGTGGGGGACTGAGGTCAACTCAGTAGTGATTGAAAACGGTGTCACTAGAATAAGCGCTTATGCATTTTATGATTGCCGCAGCTTAACAAGGTTAATGATTGGGAGTAGTGTAACATCAATAGGTGCATATGCATTTTATCATTGCACAGCAATCAATGAGCTTTATCTTGAGAATCTTGCTCTATGGCTGAATGTTGATCTTGATAATTATGCGTCTAGTCCATTGCAAGCAACTTCTCAGCAGGTTACACTTTACATCAATGGTAACGTAGCGCATGATGTTGTTATTCCCAGTGGTGTTGATAGTATTCCGGACTATGCGTTCCGTAATTGTGTCAATATCCAATCAGTTGAGATAGGGTCTACTGTAACGAGTATCGGAAGTGGAGCCTTCAATGGTTGTACCGGCATGACGAGCTTAGAGATTGGAAGAGGTGTAACAACTGTTGCAGAACGTGCATTCGATGGTTGCACAGCAATCAATAAGGGTCTGTCACGAAACAAACGTGCCATTTTGAACTGGGCGGATGATGTAATTCCATTGGGTAAAGGGTTCTAAAAACTCGATGTTTATGCTTTCCTTTTCTTCATCAGTGATCTTTTTACCAGTCTCATAAACATT
>JAILFJ010000149.1 GCA_024697625.1 Oscillospiraceae bacterium | reverse complement strand
TTTTGTGGCACTCTCTGGATGGTTTTCCACATTTTTGGCGGCAATTGTGCTTCGTAAAGCCTTGTTTTCCACAATCTACGCCAATTGAAAGAGGCGCTGCCTCTCAATAGCGTGTTTTGCTATTTTGAGACAACGCCTTTTGCTGCTTCTTTATGTTGCTTTCGTAAGTTGCTTCTCTGCGTGTCAGTTCTCCAGCGCGGGAGTCCAGTAATGCTGCTGATACAGATCCGTGAATCGGAAGCTCTGGCGGAGGTTGCCGTCGCCGAGGTCAACGTCGGAGATGACCATGTCTTCACTCACGGTCATGGGGTCGCCCAGCAGATAGTTGTCTTTGAACACACCGGCGTAGCTGTAGTAGTCACAGATGAAGTCGAGCCTGTCTCCGACCTTCCAGAACGCCTGATCCGAAGCCTTCGCCCAGTCCTCAGTCTCCTCCGCTGCGGAGAACATCGGGATCCCCTTCGCGACCGTCTCGGTCTTGCCGTCGGCATAGACCTTCTGCAGCCCGGTGATCGTGCCGTAAGGATGTGCCTCGTCAAAGACCACCGTGATGTTGACCCGCTCGCCGTTCAGGAGCGCGGGCACATAGCCCGAGATCACAGCGCTGTCGCCCTCGCCTACCGTCAGCTCGTGGTAGAAGGCCACCGGCTGCCCGTTGATGGCAAGCCAGGTGTTGTCCGCCGGCGCGAGAAGATTCCCGTCGTCGTCAAAATCATAGGCGACGTCCAGGCCGAGGTCAATGTATCCCTCGCCGTCGTCGTAGAAGAGGTTGTACTCCAGCCCCTCGATCAGCGCCCACTGGTCCTCCGGCATGGCGATGACCGTCTCGCCGGAGGCGTTCTCGGTCCAGGTGAGCCAGGTCGGATCAAAGCTGTGGTCCGCGATATAGCGGGCGGTATCCTCCTCGCTGAGAGCCCGGCCGCTCATAAATCCGCCGGAATAACCGCCGCCCAGGAAGCTCCCGATCAGCTCATAGATCAGATCCATGTCTCCCGCCGAAGAGCCGCTGTAGCCCCCGGTCAGGATATCGGGCATCATGTACTGCCCGACACCGGAGGCAGCCTGTCCGCTCACCTCGAGGCTCGCAAAGGCGCGGATGCAGTCGGAGTAGCTAGCATCCATGCCGATGGCGTCATAGGTCTTCACAGCGGAATCGACCTTGTTGGTCTTCCGGTACGGGAAATAGATCGAAAGCCCGTAGGCATTGGACATGTTGGAGGAGGTGCGGTTGTACTTCACCGCGCCCTGCAGGGCAGTGGCGAGCTTTTTCGCCTCGGAGGTGCCGAGGTTCTTTGCAAAGTGGACCAGGTCGATCTGGTCAATCGCGGTGCTGCGGGCAAACTCTCTGGCGCCGCTTCTGGCATCGGCAACCTGCTGATAGGATTTGTTCTCGATCAGCTTTGTGATGGATTTGGCGAAATCCTTCAGCGCCTTCGGGGTGGTGTTGGCGAGCTCGGCCAGATCCACCACCGAGAGCGTTGCGCTCTGGCCGCGGGTCTGGGAGGCGCAGGTGCTGACAAAGTCGTCCACGATGTTCTTCCCGATCTCGACCGTGGGCATGGACGGGTTGGAGGCCAGACGGGAGAGCCAGTTCGTATAGTACCAGCCGATACCGGGTTCCGTCTCCTCGGAGGCGATCATATAGTCGGCATAGTCGTCGAGCATCAGCCCGGTCTCCAGCGTGGCCATCAGGCAGGCGTCAAAGCCGATGAAGTCGAAGGTCACACCGCCGTCCTTCAGGGCTTTGTCGAGGCCGGCCAGGGTCATGCTGCCCGAGCGCTGGAACTTCTCGTCATAGCCGTAGCCGCTGACCGAACCGCCGCCGTGATCCCAGAGGATCAGCTCGTTGCGGTTGGCAGGATAGCGTCCGGCACACCACCTGATGAATTCGGAGAGGGTGGCGGGATCGGTCATGGACTTGCTGCCCATATCGGCGGAGAGCCGCTCCAGCCCGCCGTTTCGGACCTCGTAGATCTGGTTGCGGTCGGAGGAGACGACGGAGTTATTCCATCTCGCACAGCCGCCGGTGTAGACGACGATCCGCACCTTGTCGGAGAAGCGGGACTTCGTCATCTCGACCAGGTCCTTGGTCGCCATGCTGCTGCGGGACTCCAGATCCGTGCCGCACATATAGACCATGACGGTCACCTGATCCCGGCCGTTGCCGTAGATCTTCGTGCGCTTCTCCCGGCTGCCGGAGGCCACCGCGGTATCTGCCTCCGCCATATCCGTCACCGTGGCGGACTGGGTGCCTGTCAGGTTTCCGAAGTCCGCAGGCGAGATACCGAAATTGATCGCCGGAGTCGGGGCGGCAGACGGGCGCGGCGTGGGCTTGGGTGTGGCTGTGGGACGCGGGGTCGCCGTCGGGCGCGGCGTCGTCTGGACAGCCTGGGTCGGGGCGGGCTGATAGCTCACCTCGGGTTCGCCGCCGAAGAGCGAGTTGCCTCCGAAGAGGAGCAGCGCGATGATCGCCACCAGCGACAGGGCGCCTCCGCCCCGCTTCACACTGCGGGAGCTGCCGGTCCGGTGGGTCTCGGTGACCTGCTGGGTCTGGCCCGCGAAGTTGTCCGGCCGGCTGTTGCCGTTACCGACCGGGCCGCCGCCCAGACCCTCGCCTCTGCGGTAGACCGGTTTGCCGGTTCCGGTGACGTTCTTCTTTCTGCCTGTGGGTCTCCTGTTTTCCATGAGAGTACACCTCTTTTTCTTTTATTCACAAAGCATGGATCACGATTCAGTCTGAAAGAGTTTCTTGAGATTCAGGGCTGCCGCCTTCAGCTCGTTCTTGCTGTAGGAGTTGTTGCGGTCAGCCAGCACCGCCGCAATCGCGGCCTTGGTATCCAGCCCCCGGACGAGCTGGTCCACCAGCATCGCCTCCGGCGAGACGGTGTGCTCCTCCCGGGTATAGCGGTAGCTCTCCGCCAGCTCCAGAACAATGGCATATTCGCCCTTTTCATAATTCCCTTTGGCGAGGAGCTGGTCCCGGACCTCCGAAGGACTCCCACGGAAGGAGGCCTCGTGGAGCTTGGTCATGTCGTTCATCAGGCAGAGGCTGCAGTCCGCTTCCGCAGCAATCAGGAACTCGACAAAATCCATGATCCGCTTCGGCGACTCGTACAGGGCGAAGGTCCTGGTGCTTCTGTCCTGGCGCATCATCTCCAGCAGCCGCTGCCGGTCGGCATTCTCACGGGGGAAAAAGCCGAGAAAGGCAAAGCTCATAAGGTCAAAACCGGATACCGCCAGCGCATTGACCGCCGCACAGCAGCCCGGGACCCCCACCACGCGGATGCCCTCCGCCACCGCCGCCCGGATGAGCTCATTCCCGGGGTCGGAGATGCAGGGTGTCCCCGCGTCCGTGATTACGGCGATGTCCTTTCCTTCCTTCAGCAGGCCGATGAAGTAAGCTGCCTTTCCGTGCTCGTTAAATTTATGGTTTGAGACGAGGCGGTTCCGGATCTCCAGCTTGTTCAGCAGCACCATGGACCGGCGAGTATCCTCGGCCGCGATCAGATCGGCCTCCTCAAGGATCTTCCGCCCCCGGGGCGAGAGATCGGCGGAGTTTCCGATCGGGGTTGCCACGATATACAGCACACCGGACGAAGCGCTGCAGTCTGTCCCGCGCATAAGCCTCTCCCTTCCGAAAAAAATGATATTAATTTTATCCCATCCTGTGCGATTTTACAAGTCCCGGATGAAAAACCGGAAAAATTTCGTATAAAATTTCTATTCTCCCCTTCTCAATCGAGGGAATTTGTGTTAACATAGCATCAGTGGCGGTGTCAGAAGCCGCCAGAAAGGAGTTGACAGACATGAAGTTTACTTTCGCTGAAAAGAAGATGGACTCTTCGGAAGATCTGCGCGCCTATGCGGTGAAGAAGATCTCCAAGCTGGACCGTTTCTTCCGGTCGGAGGCCGAGGCTTTCGTCACCTTCAGTCTGGAGCGCGGACGCTTCCGGGCGGAAATAACCATCAACTCAAACGGCACGTATTATCGGGCCAGCGAGCTGACTAGCGACATGTATGCCTCGGTTGATTCCGGTGTCGCAGCCATCGAGAGACAGATCCGCCGCAACAAGACCCGGCTGGAGAAGCGGCTGCGCGAAGGCTCACTTGAGAAAGAGGCTGCCGCCCCCGCCCCCTTCATTCCCGCCGAGGACGAGCCCGCCGACGAGTTCAAGATCGTCCGCAGCAAGCGCTTCTCGATCAAGCCCATGTCCGCCGAGGAGGCAATCCTGCAGATGAATCTTCTGGATCACGAGTTCTTTGTCTTCCGGAACATGGACGCTGAGGATGCCATCGCTGTGGTCTACAAACGCCGCCAGGGCGGCTACGGCCTGATCTGCGACGACGGCGAAGACTGAGTCCCCGTGCAGACGACTGCTTATTCATAAACACAGATAACAGGAGGTTCCCTTATGAAATGCCCGCGCTGCGGCGCCGAGATGTCTCTTGACAGCCACCGCAAGATTCCGCTGAACATGTGCTATGAGTGCGGCTACATCGAAGGCCGTGCCATCGAAAAGACGGACAATCTCGAATCCAACTACACACACCTCAGGAATCTCAACCTGAGCGAAGCCTCCGCCTTCCTCTCCGCCGGTCTGAAGTCCAAGGGCTACAACGTCCCCGAATCGGACATCGCCGACTGGCTGATGGATCCGGCTGACTGAGAGCGAGACCGAAACAGCAGACAACGGCTTTACAGGAGCGGAGACGTTCCTGTGAAGCCGCTTTTCTATCCATGAATCCATTCAATTCTATCCATGAATCCATAAGATCTGTCTGTATATGACAGGTGTATGACTGCAGACTGCGAAACGGAGAGGACAGCATGAGTTCACTGAGCTATCAGGAGGCGGAAGCCGCCATCCCGCCCGGCCGCTACCGCCACTTCAAGGGGAAGGATTACGAAGTCATCGCAATCGCCAGGCACTCGGAGACCGAGGAGCCCATGGTAGTCTACAGGCCGCTGTACGGCGAGGGCGGCCTGTGGACACGCCCCGCGTCCATGTGGAACGAAACCGTCATCAGGGACGGGAAAACCTATCGACGCTTTTACCGGCTGGACCGCATTGAGCGGATCGAACGTTACGAGCGGCTGTTTGACGAGGTGACAGCCGCCCCGGATGAGGAGAAGCTCCGGCTTCTCGAGCGCTATTACACGTCCGGTGAGTGGCAGGCGGACTACGAAGCGGACGAGAGGGGCGAACTGCCTCCGGACCTGAAGCGGGGTGTCCTGTCCCAGGATGCGCTCTGGAATCTGCTGGAAAGGACGGGGGAGCCAGCCCGCTCGGGCGGAGAAGTTCTGAAACAGGATCAGGGTGCATAAGTCCGGTCCCCGCTGCAGCAGGTATGTATCATTGCCCGATTTCTGAAGAAACATCGGCATCTGAAAACCGAGCCTGACCCGATTTTTTACGGGAAAGGCTCGGTTCTTATTAACGGTTTTTCGGTTTGTACAGAGATTCTCCGTGCAGCAGCGCCTCGTTCAGAAAACGGAACTGTTCGCTCTGCTCTATCGTTCCATCAGGCCATGCGGAGCAGCCGGGCAAGCTTTCCCCCGCCGGGGATCATCGCCAGATCCTCCGCCGTGACGCTGCGGCTTCTGACAATACAGAAGAGATAGACCGCAGCAGCCGCGACGATGGCAACCGCCATGCTCAGAAGGAGCCCGATCCGCCCAAGTCCGCCCACGGCAAGGCCGAGCAGCCGGTAGACCGCAATGGCGGTGAGGCCCATCACGAGGCTGCAGCCCAGCGGTTTTCCGAAAGCTCGGAAGAGATTGGGACTGGACTTCAGGGCACGGCGGATGAAGATATAATTCATCACAGCCATGCAGAGGTAGCCGATCAGGGTGCCGATCGGCGCGCCGTAGATGTTGATCGCGGGAATCGCAATGATGATCCAGTTGATCAGGATCTTCACCAGCGAGCCGCTGATCAGCGCGATCATCGGGAGCCGCTCCTTTCCGCAGGCCTGAAGAATCGCGTTCTCCATCAGGACCACGCAGACGAAGAAGGAGGCCACACCCATGATCCGCAGCAGGCCGGGCCCGGCCGCATTGCTGTTCGGATAGAGGACGTTGACGATCGGGAAAGCCAGGACCGAGAGCCCGACGCCCATCGGCATCGACACCACCGATGCCATCCGCATGGCGTCCTCGGAGGTTTTTTCCGCCTCGCGCTTCTCCCCCCGCGCCATGGCCGCAGCCAGTGCCGGCACGATCGCGATGGTCAGCGGGGTCATGAAGGCAGCCGGCAGATTAAACAGAGTCTGTACCTTTCCGTACACGCCGAAGAGCACCCCCGCATCATGGGGCGAGAAGCCAGCCGCGTGGAGCCGGCTGTGGCAGATGCCCGGGTCCAGCGAGCTCAGGATCGCCATGATGCTGGCCCCCAGAGAGATCGGGATGCCGATCTTCAGGATGTCCCTGGCAATCTTCGGCGCGCTGTCTCTGCAGTCCCGCCATGCCACCCCGGACCGGTCATAGTTGCGGCGCTTGTAGAACAGCATATAGCCCAGCGAGACCACCGAGCCGATGGAGACGCCGAGAATTGCTCCCGCAGAGGCCTCCGGAAGGCCGCGGCCCAGCTTCACCAGGATACCGGAGATGGCAAGACCGGAGATCACCTTGAAGAGGACCTCCAGCACCTCGTCCACCGTCGTGGGGATCATGTTCCCGTTGCCCTGGCAGTAACCCCGGTAAGCCGAGACAAGGCAGACCAGCAGGATCGCCGGAGCCATCGCCCGGACGCTCAGGGCTGCTTCCGGTTTGGAGAGGTAGGTGCTGGCGAGCCAGCCGTTGCCGAAGAACATCACGGCTGAGAACAGCAGACCGATCAGCGCAAAGGTCCCGATCGCCGTCCGGAAGGTTTTCTCCTTCTTCGCCTCAAGCCCGTTGGCATTCGCCTCGGCGATCATCCTCGACAGCGCAACCGGAAGTCCCGCTGTCGAGAGGGTGAAGAAGATGTTATAGACGTTGTAGGTTGCGAGAAAGATGCCGTAACCGTAATCCCCCAGGATATTGCCCAGCGGGATCTTGTAGATGGCGCCCAGGATCTTCATGATGATGACCCCGAGGGTCAGAATCGCCGCACCGTGGAGATAGTTCTGAGAGTGCGGGGTGACAGCACCACGGGCTGCGGAAGGAGAAGCGGCAGGAGCAGACGAAGCACGGGCTTCAGCAGAGTCCGCCGCAGCACGTGTGGCGGCTGCGGGTGCGCGGGCAGCGCCGGAGCCGGCAGAAGATGCCTCTGGCACCGGAGCCTCCGAGACTCTCGGTGCTCCGGTCGCACGGCGCTTCGGGCGCTTCCCGGAGGTGCTCCCGCCCCCGCGGGATCCATCCGGCGGCGCCAGATGCTTTCCCCGGTAATCTGTATCCTTCACGGTCTGGTCTCCAGAATGTGCCGCGCCACATAGACGCCGCTGGCTGAGGCGTGGGACAGGGAGTGGGTCACGCCGGAGCCGTCGCCGATGACATACAGCCCGCTGCTGCAGGTCTCCAGATTGCTGTCCAGCTCGACCTCCATGTTATAGAACTTGACCTCCACGCCATAGAGCAGGGTGTCGTCATTGGCCGTGCCCGGGGCAATCTTGTCCAGGGCGTGGATCATCTCGATGATGCCGTCCAGAATCCGCTTCGGCATGACAAGGCTCAGGTCGCCCGGCGTCGCCGCAAGGGTCGGGGTGACGAAGCTCTCGCGGATCCTCGCCTCGGTGGAACGCCGCCCGCGGACCAGATCGCCGAAGCGCTGGACAATGACACCGCCGCCCAGCATGTTGGACAGCCTCGCGATGCTCTCGCCGTAGCCGTTGGAATCCTTGAACGGGACGGAGAGGTGTTTGGAGACCAGCAGGGCAAAGTTGGTGTTCTCGGTGTGCTTTGCGGGATCCTCATAGCTGTGTCCGTTGACGGTGACAATGCCGTTGGTATTCTCATTGACGACAACACCGTGGGGATTCATGCAGAAGGTGCGGACCAGGTCCTCGAACTTCTCGGTCCGGTAGACGATCTTGCTCTCATAGAGCTCGTCCGTGAGATGGGCAAAGATCTCGGCAGGGAGCTCCACACGGACGCCGATATCCACACGGTTCGACCGGGTGGGAATCTCAAGGGATTCGCACACACCCTCCAGCCACTTGCTCCCGCTCCGGCCAACCGACAGGATGCAGTCCCGGCAGGAATACACCGTGTCGCCGGCGTGGATCTCGTAGCCTCCGGACTCGCGCCGCGTGACCGACGTAACGGTGGTGTTGAAGAAGAAGTCGACCTGATCCTTCAGCTCGGCATAGAGATGCTCAAGCACCACATAGTTGATGTCGGTGCCCAGATGCCGGACCTGCGCATCCAGCAGATGCAGTCCGTTCTCGAGACACATGCGCTTGATGCGGGTGTTGGCCGTGGAGTAGAGTCTGGTCCCCTCGCCGCCGTGGGCAAGGTTGATCTCATCCACGTAGCGCATCAGGTCCAGGGCCTCCTGCTTGCCGACATACTCATAGAGCGTGCCGCCGAACTGATTTGTAATATTATACTTTCCGTCCGAGAAAGCGCCCGCGCCGCCGAAGCCGCTCATGATGCTGCATACCGGGCAGCGGATGCAGGATTTTACCTTTTTCCCGTCGATCGGGCATCTGCGCTGTTCCAGCGGGCGGCCCATCTCAAAGACTGCGACACGCAGATCCTTCTTTTCCGCCCTCTTCACCAGCTCATAGGCCGAGAAAATACCGCCGGGGCCTGCGCCCACAATGATGACATCATATTCCAAAACAATCACATCCTTAAAAATAGCATCGGTAAAGCACCGGAAAGCGGTTTTGACCGTTCTGAAACACGGCTGGACCGCCGAGACGACAACACAGGCGCCCGCGGGAAAACCACAGGCGCCTGATTTGTTTATCCTTGGTATACGATAGCACAGCGGCAAAAAACTGTCAAGTATATTATCAGAGACACCCTACGAAAGCAGCATCCGGTCATTGTCCATGGCCTTCCCGACGCCTGCCCGGAAGCGCTGCAGCAGATCGTCGACCGTGAGGCCGTCGCGCTCCCTCCCCTGGATGTCGAGGATGATGTTTCCGGCATCCATCATCAGCGTGCGGTTTCCCAGGTCCAGGGCAGACTGCATGTTGTGGGTGATCATCAGACAGGTCAGCCGGTCCTCTTCCACGATGCGCTTCGTCAGCTCAATGACCTTTTCCGCCGTGCCGGGATCCAGCGCCGCCGTATGCTCGTCCAGAAGCAGGAGCTTCGGGTCCGCCATGGTGGCCATCATCAGAGTCAGGGCCTGCCGCTGTCCGCCTGAGAGCAGGCCGACGGGCTGCTTCATCCGGTCCTCCAGGCCCATGTTCAGCAGCGCAAGTCTGTCGCGGAAGGCTGTTTTTTCCTCCCGGGTCACGTGGCTGAGCCACCCTCCCCTGCCGGCCGCCAGAGCCAGGTTTTCCTCGATGGTCATCCCCGGGGCACTGCCCAGCATCGGGTCCTGAAACAGCCTTCCGATCACCTTGGCGCGCCGGTATTCGGGCTGAAAGGTGATGTCCTTTCCGTCCAGGAAGATGCTGCCGGAGTCGCAGAAAAAGCTGCCGGCAATGGCATTGAAGAGCGTGGACTTTCCCGCCCCGTTGGCCCCGATGATGGTGACAAAGTCTCCCCTCTTCAGATGCAGAGACAGATCCCGGATCGCGGTTTTCTCATTCACGGTCCCGGGGTTGAAGGTCTTGGAGATATGTTCGATCCTCAGCACGGCTCTCTCACTCCCCTCTGTCCATGTGCTTCAGACGCTGCCGGATGAGCGGCGCCTGCTTCTTCAGATAAGGCCCGGAGATCGCAGCGATCACGATGAGCGCGGAGACCAGCTTCAGCATGGAGGCCGGCATATGGAAGCGCAGCGCAATGGCGTAGACCAGGCGGAAGATGAACGAACCCAGGACCACTCCGATCGCCCGCTTCGTGATACTGCCCTTCCCCATGAAGGTCCCGCCGATCAGGAGGCTGGCCAGCGCAACCGTCACCATGCCGGAGCCGATATCGATGTTCACGGACTTCTGCGACTGGGCCAGCAGGCAGCCGGAAAGCGCCGTAAAGGCGTTGGCGATGCAGAGGCCGACCGTTGTGGTAAAGGCGGGGTTGATGGAGGACGAGCGCACCATATCCGGGTTGTTGCCTGTCGCCCGGATCGCAAGTCCCAGCCGGGTCCTCAGAAACAGCGAGAGAAACAGAATGGTCAGCGCCACCGCGATCAGGGCCACGAGAAGCTTATACTGCCCGGCGAGGAAGCTGTCCTTCAGCAGGTCCTTCGCCTTGGTAAAAACGGTAACGGTCTTGTTCATGTTGAGCAGGGACGAGTTTCCCATCACGGCGATGTTGATGGAATACAGCCCGGTGTTGACGATGATCCCCGCGAGGAGGCTCTCAATCCCCATGCGCGTCTGCAGTACCGCGGTCACAAAGCCCGAGGCAATCCCGGCGGCCATGGCAGCCGGCAGCGCGAGCCATGGATGGCCGGAGATGGCGACAACGGCCCCGACGCAGGCGCCCAGTGTGAAGCACCCGTCTGTGGACAGGTCGCAGACATTGAGCATGGAGTAGCTCAGGAACAGAGCCAGGACCGTCAAAGAATTGATCAGTCCCAGCTCCAGCGCCGTCTGCCCCAGGCCAAGTGCGGCAGAAAATGTCATTGCGGTTTACTCACTTCCAGTCTTTCTGTTTCTCGTTCTTTCCGATTCTCGTCCTTCCGGTCCCTCAGCATGCGTCCCGTCTTTCCGTCAGCTCAGATCGCCGAAGGATTCGGCCGTCGTGATCGGGTTGACCTGGGTGCAGAGAGGGGCGAAGGCTTCCGCGATCTCGTCATAGTTCAGGCCGAGGAGCTCGCAGGTCTCGGTATTGACCGTGGCGGTGCCGTTGTCAAAGGTCCGGACCGGGGTGGCGCCGGGGTGTGCGCCCTCCAGAAGGATCTCGGCCACCATGTCGGCGGTTACGACGCCGAGCTTGGCATAGTCCACGCCGTAGCCGACGAAGGCGCCGTTGAGCGCGAAGGAATCGGCCCCGGTGTAGTGCGGGATGCCCGCCTCGGCCAGCTGCTCGTAGATGGAGAGCTCGGCCGTCATGATCGTATTGTCGGTCGGGGTAAAGACCGCGTCCACTCCGTCCGCGATCAGGGCGTCTACCGCCAGCATGACCTCGTCCACGGTGGTGCCGTTGTAATCACGGTAGGAGATGCCCTTCCCGTCCAGGAAGGCCTTTGCTTCCGCAATCGGGGTCGTGGAAGCATCCTGACCCATATCGTAAAGGAGGGCAATGCTGTCGGCATCGGGATCGGCGGCAAAGATGAGCTTCATGACGGCGGCCGTGTCCAGGCCGTCAGAGGTGCCGGTGATGTTCTCGCCCGGCTCGTCCATGGAGGCCACGAGTCCTGTGGAGATAGGGTCGGAGACCGCGGCAAAGACGACGGGAATCGCATTCTCTTCCGTCGCACCCTGCATGGCCATGGCCACCGGCGTCGCGACGCCGACCATCAGGTCGACCTCGTCGGCGATAAAGTTCTGGATGATCTGGGCCATGACATTGGCATCCGCGTTGCAGTTGTCGTATCTGATGTCGAACTGGACGCCCTTCTCCTCGCTGATCTCGGCAAGTCTGGCCTCGATATTCTCCACGATCTGATTCAGGGACGCATCGTCAACATAGTTGCAGATGCCGATCCTGTAGACTTCCCCGCTTCCGTCAGCGGCAAACGCGGCTGTGCCCAGGCTGAGGACCAGGGCGATCATCATGACGGTGGAAAGTACTCTGTAAACTGTTTTTTTCATGATTCTGTACTCCTTTACATTTTTTTTGCATTATTTGCATTATTATCAATATCACTATTCGTTTTTTTTACGGCTTTGGGTCTGCGCTTTCAGTTTCCCGGCGCCCGCCATCGTTTATCCAGTATTGCCATAATGCACACGCTCCTCTTCATTCCGTCATCCAACAAAAAAACCTGTCTCAGCACAGTTCATGCTGGGACAGGAATCAAACACTCCTGCGGTACCACCCGGCTTGACGCTCTCGCGTCCACCTCAACCCGGACCAACATCCGGCAGCTTTGTTCACGGAGTGCTGCTCCGTCGCACATAGGGCGAAACTGCTTCGCCTTCCGATTGCCCTCCGAAGTCCATTCACACAATCCTGTCCGTACTGTGATCTCAGCATCCACAGTTCTCTGTATCGGCATCAGACCGGCTACTTACTCTTCATCAACGGTTTCATATGAAATTGAGTGCATAATAATCCCGGGAAAAGGATTTGTCAAGAAAAAATTTTCAGCTCTTCCGGCCGAAGAGCTTCCTGAGCCCTCCGGGCAGCCTGACCGGTTCATAGCGGTTGGCCAGCTGGTTGAGGATGTGCATCGCGTCGCGCTCAGAGTAGTGCTCGGCACGGAGCCGGAGATCCACCGGAACCAGGCTGGGATTATCCGCCTGCAGCATCTTCATGAGCCGGCTCTCCGCCTGCTCCATCGTCGCCGTGTGCGCATAGATATACAGCCCGCTGATTCCCGGTGCTCCGGCCTGCCGGCGGCGGACCGCACGCACCTTTCCTTTCGGCATGACGCTGTAGAGATGCGCCTCGGTCTCAGCCAGCCTGTCGTCCCGGTCAATCACCTTGAAATACACGATCTCTTCCATCGAAAGAATCTCGCCTTCGAGATAATCCCGATAGGGCGAACGGCGCATGCGGTCCAGGACCTGCCGCTCCTCGGTGGTGAGCTCGCCCTCATGGAAGATACTGGTCTTGTTGTTGTGCACAGTATAGATAAAGTAGCTCAGGCCAAGACTTCTCAGCCGCTCCTGAATCTTTTCCGAATCCTCCACGGGGAGATTTTCGGTCTGGAGAAAGCGGTTCTCGTTGAAGTCGTAGATCGCCGCCCCATCCATCACGATGAGCGGGGTGTTCACCCTGGTGGAGCTCATCTGCATGATAAAGAAGGCCGGGGCATGCTCCGACATCAGGCAGATCCGCGCGCCGTCGGCGTAGAGATAGTTCAGGCGGAACATGGCCACCGGGGCAATCTGGGAGAAGCGGTCCGGTACCAGCGCCTTCGTCCTGAGGAAAAACACCTGGTTGCGGTGCTTCTCCCGGGGAAGACGGAAGACATTGACGGCAATCGCCACAGTGGTCCCGATAAACAGGTTCAGAATTCTTTCCAGCGCCTGGGAGAGCGGTTCCTCGATCTCCGGGAAGGAGATCACAACACAGAGAAACACAATGGCGGAAAGCCCCGCAGCATCCGGCCGTCGCAGCAGAACAGAGGTATAGAGGCTCAGCAGCACGCCGATTGCCATACGGGCATAGACCAGCGGGAGGATGCTGCCCATCCGTGGAAAGACCAGCAGGAGCAGCAGAAACAGCAGCCCCCACACCGCGCCGATCATCGTCCCGATAAAACGGGCAAGCGCAAAGTCGCGGCTGTCTCTCACATAGGGCTGCATGCAGATGATGGCCGTGATGCAGGACTCCGTCGGCATCTCCGAGCCGCGGTAGCCAAGGATGTATGAGATCAGGAGGCAGATGAAAACCGCGACAGAGGTCTTGACAATTCTCTGTCCGACATGCGGCAGGCTCCTCTCCCGCTTTCTCTCATACCAGGATTGTTCCATTCGATTGGTACTGTGAGTCATAAAGTATTATTTCGCAGCATATCCTTCTCAGCAGTGTTTCACAGGCCACAGGTAATACACATCGGCAGACCGGTGCCTGTCTCCTGAAACAAAGCCTATCACATCGTCTCTCCGAAAGCAAGAGACACAGTGTAAAAAAACTGTTGACAATTCAGGTCTGATCTGCTAAAATACGCGTGCTATTCGGAAATGGCGGCATAGCTCAGCTGGCTAGAGCATGCGGTTCATACCCGCAGTGTCCCCGGTTCAAATCCAGGTGCCGCTACCATAAAGCCGCAGCAGCACTGCGGCTTTCATTCGGCCCGTTGGTCAAGTGGTTAAGACACCGCCCTTTCACGGCGGTAACATGGGTTCAAATCCCGTACGGGTCACCAGAAATAAAGCTCTGAAATATCATGTTTCAGGGCTTTATTCTTTTAAAAACACTTGATGGGTTTCTCTCCAGATGATATAATCGGAACAACTTTCACAGTGTGTCACTTCTGTGACAGAACACATGTTACCATAACCGCGCAGGAAGAGAAACAAAGACAGCAGCAATGGAGGAATATATATGAACAACAGCAAGGAACCCATGAAGCTCGACAACATTGATTGGAAAGTGTTACCGGCGGTCTGATTGTCGATGACGGTGACGGCAAGAAGTACTGGCTGGTCCGTCAGGACGGCACGGTGGTTGCGCCTGTGCCCGGTAAAGAAAAGGCGCTCGAATTCGCTTCGGCGCTCCACGTCAGCACACAGATCATGACGAAAGAGGAATACGCCAAACACTTTGGCAGAGAGCTGCGCTGGTAACTGCCGGCCGCTCTTCCCGACGCGCGCTTCGGCAGCCTGCCGTGTTCGGAAGCTGTCCGGAGCTGCGGGAATATCAGGATAAAGTATCACCACAAAAATGCTGCACAGTCAGATCGCAGTGAACTGACCGTGCAGCATTTTTATTGTTTTCCGTACAGGAGAAACGGCTCCCCTCTTCTCTGCGTTCTCAGAGAAAATCTTCCCGCATGGGCGTGAAGATATCCAGCAGAACGCCAGGGCTCAGGCAGATACAGCCGTGCTCGACTCCGTCTTCCTTCAGAAGCGTATCACCGGCGCGCACCGTACGGGTTTCCCCATCGATCGTGAAAGAAAATTCCCCAGAGACAACATAGGTGATCTGTGTGTGGGGATGGCTGTGAAGGCTTCCCACCGCACCGTATTCGAAGCGGTTCTCCACGCACATCAGGTTATCGGTATAGGCCAGAATCCTGCGTGTCACGCCCGGGGCAGTGTACTGGGGCAGCGTCTCCTCATAGGGGACCCAGCGCTGTTTCTTTTCCGGGATATTCATAGACTTCTCCTTTGTGTCAATGCAGACGGTACCGGCAGCGGAAACTGCCGGCGCAGTCTGCAGATTCGATCCGCACGGGATAAAGCGAGCTTACAGCGAGCCGGTGAGCTTCGGCAGCCACAGGCTGATGTTGGGGATGAACGAGATCAGCAGCAGCGCGACGATCATGCACAGATAGAACGGAAGCGTCGCCTTGACAATCTTCTCCATGGGGCGCTTCGCCACGGCCGAGCCGATGAACAGCACCGCACCGACCGGTGGGGTCAGCAGACCGATGCCGCAGTTGAGCACCATCATGATGCCAAACTGTACCGGATGCAGGCCCACGCTCATTGCCACCGGGAGCAGGATGGGCGTTGCGATCAGGATGATCGGCGCCATGTCCATGATCATGCCCAGCAGGAGCAGAATTACATTCAGCAGGAGAATCACGACGACCGGATTGCTGGAGATGCTGGTGATGAAGGTGGCCGCCTTGGCAGGCACGTGCAGCGTGGTCAGGCAGTAGCCGAAGGCACCGGAGAGGGAGATCAGGATCAGCACAATGGCCAGGGTATCGATGCACTGCTCCAGGCACTTCCAGACGCCCTTCCAGTCCAGCCCTCTGTAGATATACACCGACACAATCAGCGAGTAAATAACCGCGATGGCTGCAGACTCGGTGGCGGTAAACACGCCGCCCACAACGCCCACGACCACGATCAGGACGGCCAGCAGCGCCCAGATGGACTTTCCGATCTGTTTGACGAAGTTCTTAATGGAGAAGGGTTTGCCCTTCGGATAGTTCCGCTTGACGGAGATGATGTAGGACCCCACCATCAGCGCCACCGCCAGAAGGGCTCCCGGGAGATAGCCCGCCATGAACAGCGCGCCCACCGAGACACTGCCCGCCGTGGTAGCGTAGATGACCATGTTGTGGCTGGGCGGGACCAGCAGGCCTTCGCAGGAGGAAGTGATGGTGACGGCGGTGGAAAAGTCGGCGTCGTAGCCCTCGTCGACCATCATCGGGATCAGGATGGAGCCGAGGGAGGCCGTGTCAGCCGATGCGGAGCCGGAGATGCCGCCAAAGAAGTAGGAGGCGACGATGTTGACCATGGCCAGCCCGCCCCGCATCCAGCCGACCAGCGCATTGGCAAGGGCAATCAGCTTTTCAGAGATGCCGCCCGTGCCCATCAGAACGCCCATGGTGATAAAGAAGGGAACCGCCATCAGGCTGAAGGACCAGACGCCTTTCACCATCTGCATGGGCAGTATGGTCAGGCTCTTGCCCATGCTCAGCAGGCAGAGCGCAGTGGAAATGCCCACAGAGTATGCAATGGGAAAGCGCAGGAAGATCATAACCAGGAAACTGCCCAGCAGAATCAGGGTGGATAAGCTCTCGCCGCTCATGATGCCTGTGCCTCCTTTCCGTCGGTTTTGTCGGGAAGATAAAACTCTTCAATGTGCAGGAAAACCTGCTCCAGTTCGAAGATGATCATGCCGATCCCGGCCACTGCAACAGGCAGGTACATCCAGACCTGGCTCAGATTGGGGAGGGAGGAATACTTGGCAAACTTGGCAATATTGCCGCCGGGCTTGATCACCGTATATCCGTAGACCACCAGCAGGACACCCAGCGCCAGGACACAGAGGTCAGCCAGCAGATCCAGACAGATAATCGCCTTTCTGGGCAGATACTGGTCGAAGGCCGTCATGCGTATGTGGCTGCGTTTGCGAATGGCAAGGGTGGCGGAGAGAACCGCCATATAGACCATCAGCGTCAGGACGATTTCCTCGCCCCAGTGGGGCGCCGTGAAGAAGGGGAAGTAGCGTCCGGCCACGGTGATGGAGGTAATGATGATATCCGCAATCAGCAGGATTTTGCAGATGAAAAGCATGATCTTGTAAGCCCAGTCATAGAAAGGCTTGATCTTTTCAAGCTTGTGAAAAAAAGCAGGCATAGAATACCCCTTTCCTAACCTGTACTCAACGGGAGACAAACCGGGGCGCAGGGGTCAACCCCTGCGCCCCCGATGGGTGTATTAGCTGAAAACTCTGACCGTCAGACCTTACTGAATGGCCATGATGGCCTCATAGATCTCCTCCATGCCGGCAATGTTGGACTCCAGCACGTCCTTGGTGGCTTCCTGCCACGGGGTCTTGTCCTCGACCTCGGTGACGGTGCAGCCCATGTCGATCAGCTTCTGCTGGGCCTCTTCCTGCTTCATGGTCACGGACTCCTTGCAGACCTGCATGGCGTAGTCGGCAGCTTCCTGAACCATGGCCTTCTGCTCGTCGGTCAGCTTGTCAAGGGCGACGTCGGTGGCAATCAGCTCGATGGTGCCGAGGGTGTGTCCGTCCTTCAGCATGTAGGGGGCAACCTCCTGGAAGGAGTTGGACAGGTAGTTGGTGATGGGCTGCTCAGCGGCGTCCACAACACCGGTCTGGAGGCTGGTGTACAGCTCGCCGAAGGAAACCGGGGTAAAGGCAGCACCCAGGCCCTTGACCATGCCGGTCATGATCGGGTCGTCAGACACGCGGATCTTCAGTCCCTTCAGGTCTTCGATGGTCTGGATATCGACCTTGGAGAAGAAGTGACGGAAGCCCTCTTCGCCGTAGGCCAGGCCGTTGAAGGGCAGGCCGACTTCCTTGGACTCGGCCAGCATCTCCTTGGCCAGATCGCTCTCGACGAACTTCCAGTAGTGATCCTCGCTGGTGAACACATAGGGCAGGGTCAGGAAGACGCTCTTCTTGGCGCCGTACTGGTTCAGAGCGAACGCGGAGATGCGGACGATGTCCACAGAGGTGTCTCCGCCCAGGATGTTGGCCAGAACGGTCTTCTCATCGCCCATGACGCCGCCGGCCTGGATGTCGACCACGATGTCGCCGCCGGAGAGCTCTTCCAGCTTTGCTTTGAAGGCAAGGGCTACGTCGCCGACGACGGTTCCGTCAACGGGGTTGACTTCCGCATAGGTCAGCGTGATGGGCTCCGCGGAAGCGGAGATGGCGCCGAGTGCGACGATCATGCACAGGGCCATAACAAGTGCCAGGATCTTTTTCATGGGAATACCTCCTACTGATTTTTGTTCTTTTTACTTGCGTTTCCGAGCAAAATGCTCTTGTCGATTTTAACTATAACAGGCAGAAAAAAGCTTGACAAGCGCTTCCAAAGATTGTGCTATTCATCCAAAAAAAATGAACCACCCCGGCTGCAGGTCGGGATGGTTTCCATTTTCAGCACTGTCGGATCCGTTCGATGAGCTGCTGCAGCGGGTCCGAAAAGCCTCCGTACAGGGGCTGCACGGCACTGCGAAAGCGGTCCAGTTCCTTCTCATCCGGTTCCGTGACAATGCAGCCCGAGGCACGTACCAGCGCCTCCGAACTGCGCTCCCGTTCCTGCCAGAGCGCTCGCTCATACAGGGCTGCCTCCCGGGCACAGCTGTAAAGCAGCTCCTCATAGTCCGGATCCAGGGCCCGGATTTTGTCCAGCGTGATCCGGCTGACCAGCTGCAGTTCCGGGAGGCGGCTGTGTGCGTCCAGAAGATAGTATGGCGCCGCTTCATAGTGTCCGGTCGTCTCATAGCTGGGCCAGTTGTTCTCCGCCCCGTCGATCCGCCCGGTCTGCAGGGCCGAATAGACCTCACCGTAGGGCATCTGTACCGGGGAGGCGCCCCAGAGACGGATCATGCGGCTCATGAAATCCGACTCCTGTACGCGGATGGTCAGGCCCTCCAGATCGTCGAGGGAACGGACCGGCACGCGTGTATAGATGTTGCGGGCTCCGGCGTCAAACCAGCTGAGACCGGTCACGCCGGTATCGGCCACCGTCCCCAGCAGTTCTTCGCCGATCTCGCCGTCCAGCACTCGCCACATGTGCTCTGCGTCCTCAAAGAGATAGGGCAGCTGCAGGATGACCATCTCCGGGACGAAGCCGGCCAGCGTACCGACGGAGACGCGGGTGAAGTCGATCCCGCCGAACTGAAGCTGCCGGAACACAGAGATCTCGTCCCCCAGCTCGGCATCGGCATAGATCCGGATCCGAATCCGGCCTCCGGTCCGCTCCTCCAGCAGCCGGGCGAAATACTCCGCCGCTTCGGTAGTCGGGTAGCCCTTCGGCTGGTTGTCCGCGTAGCGCAGCAGCAGAGTGGGCGCTGAAACAGCCTCGTGCCCGCAGGCACAGAGGCAGAAGAGGAGTGCGGCACACAGAAGTCCGGCAAGAAGGCGCTTCATTCCGAGCCATCCTTTCCTGCGCTCATGTGGAGCTTTCTGAACTCCGTGGGCGTCATGCCCGTGGTCTTCTTGAACACCCTGGTAAAATAGTTGGGGCTCTCGTATCCGACCATGTTGGCAATCTCCGCCGCAGCCAGGAAGGGATCGGCCAGCAGCTCCTTGGCGGCATTGATGCGGAGATTTGTCAGATAGTCCACGAAGTTGACGCCGAAGGATTTTTTGAACATCATCGAAAAATAGGAGGAGTTGATCTTCAGGATATCGCTGATGGAGTCAAGGCTCACCCCATAGAGCATGTAGTTATGCTGCAGGTATTTCTTCACGTTGCTCATGAGCAGCGTCGTCTTGTCGTAGGAGGCGCTGTCCCCCAGCGTTTCCGCCACGGGAGCCATCGCCTTAAGCTCCTCCTCGGTATTCGCCTGGTCGATACAGCGGCGCACGGCGCGGATCACGTCATCGGGATCGACCGGCTTGAGGATATAGTCGTAGGCGCCCATCTTGACCGCCTCGTAGGCATAGTTGAAAAGGCTGTAGGCCGTGACGAAAATGAGCTTGCAGCTGGGCAGCTGGGTCAGAATCCTCTTGGCGGCCTCAATCCCGTTGACCCCCGGCATTTCGATGTCCATGAACACGATGCCCGGCGTCCAGAGCGCTGCCGTCTCCACCGCCTGGCGGCCGTTCTCCGCCGTGCGGGTCTGCACCTCGTGCAGGAATTCCTCTTCTATGATCTGGCAGAGCTGCTCCCTTTCGAAGCGCTCATCATCCACAATCAGGATCTTAGTCATCTTCCGGATCCTCCTTTTCCCCCGCAACCACCAGCGGCAGACGCATGCAGGCGCTGGTCCCGGCTCCGACCTCGGACTGAATCTCCAGCCCCTCTGAGCGGCCGGACAGCTTCAGCCGCGCCGCCACATTATACAGCCCGATATGCTCTCCCGTGGGCGAGCCGCTCTGCAGCTGCGCATGGAGCCGCTCCAGAGCCTCCCGGGACATTCCGACGCCGTCGTCTCGGACCGTGATCTGCAGCAGTTCCTCTGCGATCCGCACTTCGATCTCCACCGTGCCGCTCTCTTCCTTCGGGGCCAGCCCGTGCTGGATGGCGTTTTCCACCAGCGGCTGGATCAGGAAGGACGGGATCATCGTCTCGGTCAGTGCAATGCCCGGGTCGATCTGCCACTGCAGTCTGATCCGCTCCCCAAAGCGCGCATGGTAGAGCGAGTAGAAGTCGTCCACGATCTGCTTCTCCTTCGCAAGGGGCACCTCGGCGGCATTGCTGCCCAGCGAGTAACGAAACAGCCGGCTCAGGGAGGCAATGAGCGCGCGGGTCTTCTCCGCACCCTCCTGTCGGGCGTTATAGGAGATCACATTCAGCGTATTGAAGAGAAAATGGGGGTGGATCTGGCTCCGCAGCAGCTGGAGCTTTCCCGCCTCGATCCGGTTCTCCAGAGCGAGCGCCTCGGTTTTCTTCGCGTACAGCTCCCTCTCCATCTCGCTCTTCTCCTGAAGCAGCTGCATCTGCTGCTTCATGGAATGCTTCATCTCGTTGAAGGTGCGGGCCAGCCGCCCCACCTCATCTCTGCGGCTGTCGTCAACATCCGGAATGTCCAGCTCGCCCTCGCTGATTTTCCGGGAAGCGATGGAGAGCTGCACGACAGAGCGCAGCAGGAAAACAAGCGAGGCTACCAGCACCGCAGTCGCAAGGACGGTGAGCAGCATTGTGACCATCTGCATGATCTCCAGCCGCTCGTTCGTGGCGGTGAGCGCTGTGAATGCGTCCTGATTGTCCAGGATGGCCTGTTCCAGAAGCTCGCGGGCGTACTGGATCAGGTAGCTGCCGCAGGTCACTGTCCTGCTGTAATAAATCTGCGCAGCGCCGGCATCGTCGTGTCGCAGGAGCGCGTCCCCGATCTCGCCGAGCCGGTCAGAGAGATAGGAAAAGCTGGTCTCCACCGCCCCGGCGAGCAGGACATATTCGTCGCCGGCTTCCCCCGGGGCCGCATGGATGCGCCGAAGCTCGTCCCCGGCCGCTTCCCTGTAGCGGGCAAAGGTCTCGGTCAGTGCAACGGGTTCGCCGTAGTCCCAGCGGTACTCTTCCAGCGCCCTCATGCACTCCTCGCTCTCGTTGAGGAACTGGCTGATCGCCTGGATGGTCTCGGTGCGCTCCTGGGTCGGATCCAGGACCCTGGTTGACTGGTAACGCCAGAGTATAATCTGGGTGATGAAGGCGAGCAGGAAGATGACCAGGAAGACTACGATACGCCCCGACAGGGTAAGTCCGTAGCGGCGCCGGTCCTTCATGCTCTCTCCCCCCTCTCCTGTTCTGAATCCTGCCGTCAGTCCGAACCGCAGCATTTCTGTCTGTCACAGCTCATTATAATATACAGTTTCCTGCCGGATCAATACCGAGAATAGCATTTTTTTTAGGTTTCGTTATTTTTTTGCAATTGAACATGCCGGAGGCAGAATGATACAATAGGAAGAAAAGGGGGCGAATCGGTGTGGGAGAAGGGATCTCCGCGGACGCCGTGATCGACGGAAAAACCTTTACGGAATATGCGCTGTTTGACGTAATGGGGCGGCAGAAGCGCTGGATACGCCCGCTGCTTTTCGCAGCGATCTTCAGCTTTTTCAGTCTGGTGGCCTTTTCCCGCCGGGGCACTGACGAACAGGCCGCGCTTCTGGGCTGGGTTCTGCTGGCAGTGGGCCTGCTGCTGCCGCTGGTGTATCTGCTCAGCTTCTTCCTCTCCGTGCGGCAGAAGAGCCGCACGATGGACGGCACGGAACCCGCCTACACGCTGGAGCTGGGAGAGAAGGGCCTGACCGTCAGGAAAGAGGAACAGGTCCTGCACTTCAGCTGGAAAGAGCTGTATGCCGCCCACCGGCTGAAAAACAGCATCTGCCTTTACGCCGACGCACGGCATGCCTTCCTGCTGCCGCAAAGCTGCGGCGCGAAGACCTGCCGGGCAGCGTGGGACATGATTGTAAAAAACCTTGACCCGGAGAAGCAACGGGATCACCATAACAAGAGGAACAGAAAGGACAGGGCGCAACAATGAGAGCATTTATGGACAAGGATTTTCTGCTGGAGACAGAAACCGCAAAACACCTGTTTCACGATTACGCGGAGCAGATGCCCCTTGTGGACTACCACTGCCATATCTCCCCCCAGGAGATCTATGAAAACCGCCGCTTCAACAACCTCACCGAGGTCTGGCTGGGCGGCAGGAATCCCGACGGCAGCTATTTCGGCGACCACTACAAGTGGCGCGTGATGCGCTCCAACGGCGTTCCCGAGGATTATATCACCGGCGACCGGCCCGACTACGAGCGCTATCTGAAGTTCGTGGAGGCGCTGCAGATGGCCATCGGGAACCCGATGTATCACTGGTGCAACCTGGAGCTGAGGAAGTTCTTCGGCTTCGAGAAGCCTCTGACCTCCGAGACCGCCGAGGAGGCATGGAACTACTGCAACGACAGGCTGCAGCATGATCCGGACCTGACTGTGCGCGGCATCATCGCGAAGGCAAACGTCGCTATGATCGGCACCACCGACGATCCCACCGACTCGCTGGAGTGGCACCGGAAGATTGCGGAGGACCCCACGATCACGGTCAGGGTCTGTCCCTCCTTCCGTCCCGACAAGGCTGTCAACATCTCCAAGCCGGGTTTTGCCGAGTACATCGGCAGGCTCGCGGCAAGCGTCGGCAAAGAGCGTCTGGAGAGCGCGCAGGAGGTCATGGACGCCCTGGTGGAACGCCTCGAGTTCTTTGTCGCGTCAGGCTGCCGCGCCAGCGACCACGGCCTGGACTACGTCCCCTTCCGCCCCGCCTCTGGCGAAGAGGTCAGCGCCGTCTTCCGCAGAGCCATGGCGGGAGAGTGCATCAGCACCGAGGATGCCGAGAAGTATCAGACCGCAGTCCTGCTCTGTCTGGGCAGAGCCTATCATCGGCTCGGCACCGTCATGCAGATCCACTATTCCTGCCTGCGCAACATGAACACGCGCATGTATCGCCGCCTCGGCCCGGATACCGGGTTTGACATGATCGCGCAGAACACCTGCGGCGGAGAGATCGCCGCCTTCCTCTCCGCCCTGGACGAGAACGGCGAGTGCCCCAGGACGATCCTCTATTCTCTCAACCCCGCCGACAACGAGCAGCTGGGGACCCTGATCGGCTGCTTCCAGTCCGACGAGGTGCCCGGAAAGATCCAGCACGGCTCCGCCTGGTGGTTCAACGACACCAAATCCGGCATGGAGGCGCAGATGAAGTCTCTGGCCAACCTAGGCCTGCTCGGCAACTTTGTCGGCATGCTGACTGATTCCCGCTCCTTCCTGAGCTATGCGCGGCATGATTACTTCCGCCGCATCTTCTGCAATCTGGTCGGAAACTGGGTGGAGAACGGGGAGTATCCCGATCACGAGGCCGTGCTGAAGCGTATCGTCGAAGGCGTGAGCTACAGAAACGCCGCCCGCTATTTCAATCTCTGAAAAAAAGGAAGGTTGCTGATCATGGAGAGACTTTGCTTTGAGACCCTGAAGAAGCAGGGATACACCGGATATCTGCTCGAGGATGCGCCGGAGCGCATCGTCCAGTTTGGGGAGGGCAACTTCCTGCGGGCCTTTGCCGATCACTTCATCGACGAGATGAACGAGAAAGCCGGCTTCAACACCAAGGTGGTCCTGGTGCAGCCCAGAGGCGGGCACCCCGAGGCGGCTGACCGCTTTGCCGATCAGGACGGACTGTATACCCTGATCCTGCGCGGCCGGGAAAACGGGCAGGCCGTGGAACGCACCCGGGTGATCTCCGCCGCGTCCCGCTGCCTCGATCCCAAGCGGGACTGGGACAGGCTCCTCGACTGCGCGCGCAGTCCGGAGCTCCGCTTCGTCATTTCGAACACCACGGAGGCCGGCATCGCCTTCGATCCCGCCTGCATGGCGGAGGACGCGCCGCCCTCCGCCTTTCCTGCGAAACTCACGCTGTTTCTGCACGAGCGCTGGACGCGTGGCCTGAGCGGCCTGATCATCCTCTCCTGCGAGCTCATTGACCACAATGGGCAGGAGCTGTACCGCTGTGTGCAGGAGTATGTGAAGCTCTGGGCTCTGGAGGACGGATTCGCCGCATGGCTGGAGAAGGAAAACGTATTCTGCTCCACCCTGGTGGACCGCATCGTCACCGGCGGCGCCAAGGGCGAGGCCCCTGCGCTGTGGGAAAAGTTCGGCTATGAGGATCAGCTCATCGACACCGGCGAGGTCTTTGCCGCCTGGGTCATCGAGGGGCCGCAGTGGATCAAAGAAGAGTTCCCCTTTGAAAAAGCCGGGCTGCCCATCCGGATCGTGGACGATGTGACGCCTTACAAGCAGCGGAAGGTCCGCATTCTGAACGGGGCCCACACCTCCATGGTGCTCGGCGCCTATCTCGCGGGCAAGAACATCGTGCGCGACTGCATGCAGGATGCGGCGATACGCAGCTATCTGGAAAAGACCATGTTCGATGAGATCATCCCCACGCTGGATCTGCCGCGGGATGAGGTGGAGGGCTTTGCCGCCTCGGTCATAGACCGCTTTGACAATCCCTATATCGACCACCAGCTGCTGGACATCGCGCTCAACTCCGCCTCCAAATGGAAGGCCCGCGTGATGCCGAGCCTCACGGAGTATGTCAGGCGCTTCGGCAGGCTCCCGCGCCGCCTGAGCTTCTCGCTGGCCGCCTTCATCGCCTTCTATCACAGGGGCGAGCGGGACGGCGTCAGTTATCCCGTACGGGACGATCCCTGGGTGCTGGACTTCTTTGCCGCCCACAGGGACGACAGCAACGCCGCCCTCGCAGGCGCCGTCATCAACGACGACCGGCTGTGGGACGGTGAGCTTGGAAAGATCGACGGCCTGGAGGCCTGCGTGACCGCCGCGCTCGACCGCATCGACGAAGTCGGCATGTACGAAGCCATGAAGGAGTACGCGGAATGAAGCTGATCCGCATTCACCCCGAAGACAACGTAGCCGTTGCACTGGAAGATGTCAGAGCGGGCGAGCAGCTTTTTCCGGACGGGCTGAGCGTCACCGCCTCTGAGGACGTGGCGCGCGGGCATAAGATCGCCCTGCGCCCCATCGCCGAAGGTGAGGCCGTCGTCAAGTACGGCAATCCCATCGGTTTTGCTAAAGTCGCGATTCCGGCAGGCGCATGGGTCCATGTGCACAACCTGCGCACGGGGCTTTCCGAGAGTGCGGAATATGAATACTGCCCCAGGATCTTTCCCCTGCCCGAGGTTTCGCCGCGTTCCTTCCGGGGCTACCGCCGCAGCGACGGCAGGGCTGCGGTCCGGAACGAGCTCTGGATCATTCCCACCGTCGGCTGTGTCAACAGCGTGGCCGCAGCGCTGGTGAGGGAGAATCAGCATCTCGTCTCCGGCAGCATCGACGGGCTCTATTCTTTCCCCCACCCCTACGGCTGCAGCCAGATGGGAGAAGACCATGCGCAGACAAGAAAGCTTCTGGCCGCGCTGGTCCGGCATCCCAACGCGGGCGGCGTCCTGGTGCTCAGCCTGGGCTGTGAGAACCTGACACAGGAGCAGTTCAGGGCGGAGCTGGGTGAGTGGGACGATCAGCGCGTCAAGTTTCTTGTCTGTCAGCAGTGCAAAGACGAGCTGAAGGAGGGCGCCAGGCTTCTTCAGGAGCTGGCCGACTTTGCCGGGCAGTCTGAACGGGAGGAGATCCCGGCCTCCGAGCTGGTGGTCGGTATGAAGTGCGGCGGCTCCGACGGTCTTTCCGGCATCACGGCCAATCCCACGGTAGGCCGCTTCTCTGACCGGCTGGTCGCTCTGGGCGGCTCCACCGTGCTCACCGAAGTGCCCGAGATGTTCGGTGCAGAGAACATCCTGTTCTCCCGCTGCGAGAGCGAGGCGGTCTTTCAGAAAGCCGTGCGGATGGTCAATCGATTCAAGGATTACTTTGTATCACACGGCCAGGTGGTCTATGAGAACCCCAGCCCGGGCAACAAAGCCGGCGGTATCACCACACTGGAGGACAAATCCTGCGGCTGCGTGCAGAAGGGCGGAAGCGCCCCGGTCGTGGACGTGCTGGAATACGCCGAGCCTGTGACAAAGAAGGGGCTCAACCTGCTCTCCGGCCCCGGCAACGATCTGGTCTCCGCCACGGATCTGACCGCAGCCGGCGCGCATCTGATTCTCTTCACCACGGGGCGCGGAACGCCCTTTGGCGCGCCGGCTCCCACGGTGAAGATCTCCACCAATACCGCCCTGTACGAAAAGAAAGGCAACTGGATTGACTTCAACGCCGGCACCGTGGCCGAGGGCGAAAGCCTCGAAGACGCCGGCGACAGGCTGCTAGACCATGTGCTGCGCGTGGCCGGCGGCGAGCGCACCAGATCGGAACTCCAGAATGCCCGGGAGATCGCAATCTTCAAAGACGGTGTAACACTCTGACGAAAGGCTGACAATACAAAAGACAACAAGGAGAAACGAATATGGCACTGCATGTCATGGAGGAAGCCAACCGCTGTCTCGGCTGCAAGAATCCGAGGTGCCGCGAAGGCTGTCCGATCCGCACCAACATCCCTGAGGTCATCCGTCTTCTGAAAGACGGAAAGCTGAACGAAGCGGGCTGGATGCTCTTTGAGAACAACCCGCTCACCACGGTCTGTTCCATCGTGTGCAATCACGAGAAGCAGTGCGAAGGACACTGCATCCGCGGGATCAAAGATGTTCCGGTCCATTTCTCCATTATCGAAAACTATATCTCCACGACCTACGCAAACCAGATGGTGCACGGTCCCGCCCCCTCCAGCGGGCGAAAGGTCGCCATCATCGGCGCTGGCCCCTCCGGTCTCACCATCGCCGTCATCCTCGCCCGCTACGGCTACGACGTCACGATCTTCGACAGCAAGGACAAGATCGGCGGCGTCATGCGTTACGGCATCCCGGATTTCCGGCTGCCCGACGCCATTCTGGACGACTTTGCCTATCGCCATCTCGAGCTCAAGGGCATCAAGTTCCGGCCGAACACCACCATCGGCGGCGCAATCAGCCTGGACGACCTGTTCCGGGACGGCTATCAGAGCGTCTTTGTCGGCGCCGGACTCTGGCGGCCGAAAACCCTCCACATCAAGGGCGAAACGCTGGGCCACGTGGCTTTTGCCATCAACTACCTCGCCTCCCCGAAGGCCTTCCGGCTGGGCGAGCGCGTAATCGTGATCGGTTCGGGCAACTCCGCCATGGACTGCGCACGCACGGCCATCCGCAACGGTGCGCACTATGTCACCGTTTTCAACCGCCGCGACCAGATCGCCGCCAGCCAGTACGAGTCGAGCTATGCCAGACTCGAGGGTGTGGAGTTTGAGATGATGAAGACCCCCCTCGAGATCTGCGACAACGGCGTCGTCTTTGCCGACAACGAGTTTGACGCAGACGGCAGACCGCATCCGATCCCGGGTTCGGAGAAGCTCTATCCCTGCACCGGCGTCATCGTGGCGGTCAGCCAGGAGCTGGGCAGCAACATCATCAACACGACCAGGGGGCTCGAAAAAGAGCGCGGCGGCATAATCGCTGTCGATGAGGACGGGCACACTTCCCGGCCCGGCGTTTTTGCGGCGGGCGATGTCGCCCACGGCGCGAGCACCGTCGTGCATGCGGTCGCCGCCGGCAAGCGTGTGGCTGAGGCCATGCACGCGTATATGCAGACGCTCCCCGCGCCGGAGCCGTCTCCCTATGCAGGCGTTCCGGTCGTCGAGCAGGTGGAGGCCAGCGTGCTGTCTGAGCAGGTGATCCCGACCGATTGATCTCTCCGGGATCAGGCTGTTCGACGTCGGCAGGGATCCCGACCTTATCATAGCAGCCAGGCCGGCAGACTGCATCTCTGAAGGATGAGGCCTGCCGGCTGATCTGTTTTCCGGATAAAAAGCAGGGCTGTGTCAGAACTTGTTTTCGCCTGTTGCCCAAAGCGTTTTTCCGTGGTACAATGAGTTTATTATTCTGAAGAACTTACGCAGAGGACGGAAGAGAGCGCGAGGTGACGGTAGATGAAAGCAGTCAGCGGTTTTCAGGAGATTGACATCCATCAGATGACAAAAGTCCAGGCCATCACGGCGATCGATGCGCAGCTCCGGCGCGCCGACGCCTCCGTCTACCGTCTGCGCGTCATCCACGGCTATCACGGCGGCACCGTACTCCGTGATGCAGTCAGAGCACATTATAAAGGCCATCCGAAGGTCATACGGATCGAGATTGGCCTGAATCCGGGTGAAACGGACCTGATCCTCAGGGATCTGTGAACAGGAGGTCTCGCTATGTGTCAGGATTTGACGAATAAGAACTGCAGTCCACGGGAAGATGCCGCAGCGCCGGAAGCCTGCCGGCAGGGCTGGAGCAACGACAGAATCTATGCCCATCTGGCCCGGGCGCTGGCCAGGGGTTACACGGACCTGTACTATGTCAATATGGAGACCGATGAGTTCATCGAATTCCACACAGACGACAGCTTCGGTGTGCTCACCGAGGCCAGGCGCAGGTCGGATTTCTTTGAGGGCTGCGAGCGGGACGCAAAGCTGTACGTACACGCCGAGGATCAGGCCGCGTTTGTGCAGGCGATGAACCGGGAATTCCTCACAGAGGCGCTGGACCGGTCCAGGGTCTTCGAGATGACCTATCGCAGGATCAAGGACGGAAGGACTTTCTACGTCGGGATGAAGGTCTCCCGGATGGAAGACGACAGGCGCATTGTTGTCATCGCCGTGTCGGATATCGACGAGCTCATAAGGCAGCGGCAGACGGAGGCAAAGATCCAGGAGGAGCGCATCGTCTACGCCCGCCTGCACGCCCTCACAGGCAACTATATCTGTGTCTATGTCGTAGATCCGAAGACCTCCGGCTATCGGGAATTCTATGCGACGGACGACTATACGGACAGCTTTGCCCAGGTGAAGAAAGGCGACGATTTCTTCCGTACCGCGCGGGAGGTCTCCCGCCGTTTCAATCATCCGGACGATCTGGAGCACTTCCTCGCGACATTCACCAGAGAAAACATCCTGGCCGAGATCGAAAAGAGCGGTATCTTCACCCTCAGCTACCGCCTCATGATGAACGACAGGCCTCTTCATGTCCAGATTACCGCCGCCATCGTGGAGGAGAAAGAGAGTCCCCGTCTGATCGTCGGTCTCAGCGATGTCGACGCGCAGTACCGGCAGCAGGAGACCGAGAGGGAACTCGCACGGCAGAAGGATATTTACGGCCAGATCACCGAAAGCCTCACCGAGCAGTATGACACGCTGTATTACATCAATATCGAAGACAACACTTATGTTGAGATTTCTTCCACCGACGAGTACAAGAAGCTGAACGTGCCGGCGACCGGAAACAACTTTTTTACCGAGAGCCGGAGAAGCATCCGCAGATATGTCCATCCCGAGGATCAGGAGAAGGCGCTCAGCGTCCACTTCAAGGACGTGATGCTGGCCAACCTCAGGAACAGGAGATCCTTCGCCGTCGCCTACCGCCTGGTAGTGGACGGGCAGGTCAGACACATCCGCCATACAGAGATCATGTCCATGGACCGGAAACACATCATCGTCTGCATCAAGAACATCGATGCGGAGGTCCAGGCGGAGCTCGCCATGAAGGCGGTCCAGAAGAGGAGCACCACCTATACCCAGATTGCCGAGCGGCTGGCGGATCACTACGATCTGATCTATTACATAGACTGTGAGACTTCGTCCTACTCGGAGCTCTCCACGAAGCAGAAATCCGGCGAACTGAAGATTCAGGATGAAGGAGACGACTTCTTCGCGGCCGCCCAGAGAAACATGGAACGGCTGGTCTATTCCGAGGACAGGAGCCGGATCAGGCTCTTTCTGGACAGAGACAACCTGATCTCGCAGCTGGAAGGCCGGCGGCAGCTTACCGAGGACTACCGCATGGTCACAGACAGCGGAAAAACGCAGTACACCCGCATGACGGTGAGCTACTCCCTCGATCACAGCCATTTTATCATCTGTGTCGAGAATCGCGAAGAGGACGTGCGAAGAGAGAAGGAGCATCTGGCGGCGCTCTCCATGGCAAACGAGCTTGCCCGCCGGGATGAGCTGACGCATACCAAAAACAAGACAGCCTACCAGGAGGCGGAGCGTGAGCTGCAGAGGCATCTGGATGAAGCCTGCGCCCCCTTCGGCATCGCAGTCTGTGACATCAACGGGCTGAAGCTCATCAATGATACGGAAGGGCACAAGGCCGGTGACGACTATATCAAAGCCTCCTGTATGATGATCTGCAGGATCTTCCACCACAGTCCCGTGTTCCGGATCGGTGGGGATGAATTTGCCGTGATTCTCAAAGGCCAGGATTATCAGAACCGCGACCAGCTGATCTCGAACCTTCGCAGGCAGTCGGAAGAGAATACCCGTATGAGCGAAGGACCTGTTGTAGCCTCCGGCCTCGCGGAGTATCATGCGCACGAAGACCGCAGCGTAGAGGATGTGTTCCGGCGCGCCGATACCCAGATGTATGCGGACAAGGCGCGGCTGAAAGAGCTGAAGCATCGCCAGGAGAGCCATTCGCTGAAGGAGAAGGCGTCTGTCCGGGCCATCAGCGATGAGCGGCGTCTGCTCCTTGACACCCTCTTCAAGTCATTTGAGATCGTCTCGGAAGGGACCTATGTTTTCCTCTGCGATATGAAGTATGACTTCTCGCGCTGGTCCAAGACTGCGGTGGACGCTTACGGTCTGCCTTCCGAGTATATGTACGGAGCGGGAGACATCTGGGAAAACCAGATCCATTCGGACGACCGGGCCGCCTATCACAGGGGCATCGACGAGATCTTTGCCGGCAATGCTGCGGGTCACGACATGCAGTACCGCGCCAGACGCACCACGGGAGAATACGACGTATGTACCTGTCGCGGCGTAGTGCTGCGCGATCTCAACGGTGAACCGGACTACTTTGCCGGAACCATCCGCAACCACGGCAAGCAGGGACATATCGACACGCTGACCGGGCTCAGAAATCAATACGGCTTCTTCGAGGATCTGGACAGCTGCATCAAGAGAAGCACAAGAATCAGCGTGGTCCTCTTCGGGATCAGCAGGTTCTCGGAGATCAACGAGATCTATGGCTATCATTTCGGCAACCGCGTGCTCCAGCTCTATGCGAGGGCCGTCTTTGAGACCACAGGAAACTACGGGCACAGCTACCGGATTGACGGGACGAAGTTTGCCGTGATCAGCAATACACTCTCCGTCGACGAGCTGCGGAAGGGCTACAACCGCTTCCGCACCTGGCTGCATGAGGACTTCAGGGTGGACGGAAGGAAGCTGCTTCTCGACCTGCACTGCGGTGCGCTGAGGGTGGACAGCTTTGATATCGACTCACAGACGGTCTACTCATGTCTGAATTACGCCGACGAAGAATCCAAGCTTCGCCGGCATGGCAACCTGGTGGAGTTCCGGAACAACCTGAATGCGGAAACCCATCAGAGGCTGGAGAAGCTGCATGCGATCCGCGCCTCCATCATGCACGGCTGCGAGGGATTCTATCTGCTCTATCAGCCTGTAGTCGACGCCGAGACCGAGCAGCTCATCGGGGCCGAGGCCCTGCTTCGCTGGAAAAACGACCGCTACGGCGCAGTTCCGCCGGATCATTTCATCCCGGTCCTGGAGTCGGATCCGATCTTTCCGGAGCTGGGCGACTGGATCCTCCGGGAATCTGTTTTTACCGCAAAGCAGTTTCTGAACCGGAATCCCGGGTTTGTCATCAACGTCAATCTCTCCTACACCCAGCTGGAAAAACCGGATTTTGCCGACAGACTGCTCGGGATCCTGAACGAACTGGAGTATCCGCCGGAGCATCTCTGCCTGGAGGTGACCGAGCGCTGCCGGCTGCTGGATCTGGAGCTTCTGAAAAACGTGATTGTCAGCCTGAAGTCAAAGGGCATTCTCATCGCGCTGGACGATTTCGGAACGGGGTTCTCGTCCATCGGGGTCCTGAAGGAGATTCCCTTCAACATCATCAAGATCGACCGCGGTTTTGTCCAGGCGGTCGAGAAAGACAACACGGACCGGCAGATCATACAGACCATTGCCGATCTCGCCTCCATCTTCAGCGCAAAGATCTGCGTCGAGGGGATCGAGACCGCCGGTATGCGGGATATTCTGGTGAGCTATCACGTGGAAAGCTTCCAGGGATACTATTACGGGAGGCCGATGCCCTCGGAGCAGCTTCTGGACTGGAGGACCCATAACACGCACTGAGCTTCTCTCCCTGTATCAGAACAGCCTGCCGGACTTTACTGTCCGACAGGCTGTTACAGTTTTCAGGCGGGGTTTCCTGACTATCGCACGGGTTTTCCGCTTTTGATGTAGTATTCCGTTTTCTCCTGATACATCATCTCTTCCGCCTCGCGGATCAGTTTCTGGGTATCCAGTTTATCGCGGTCGCTGCTGCTGATGCCAAAGGACATGTGGTAATCCTGCGCTTCAATGTCGGAAACGACACGCGCGATCTCGTCGGTCAGCTCCTCCCGGTCAATCCGGATCACGACAAACTCGTCTCCCCCGACGCGGTAGAGATGCTCCTCGCCAAAGTGCTTCTTCATGGAATCTGCGACGGCCTGAAGCATCCGGTCGCCCGCTGCGTGGCCCTGCGAATCGTTCAGAGCGTGCAGGCCGTTGACATCCGCATAGATGCAGGTGACGTGCTTTCTGGTCAGTTCCGGAAGCCTTTGGATCAGGTCTTCATAGCTGTTTCGGTTTTTGATCCCGGTCAGCACGTCCGTCTCGCTCAGATAAGTGATTCTTTCCGCCTGGATCAGGTTCTGCAGCTTCATTTTTGTGATGAATATGCCGATTGCGATCGCGGCAATCGAAAACACCATAGTGTTGTAGACGTCAGCCACCGCGACCTCCGGTTCCTTGACTGTGCGCGTAACCAGACAGAACGCCAGCGCAGCCGCCACGGTTTTCAGCGCGATATAAATCGGCCGGTCGATGAACAGCAGAGGGACGATCAGCAGGAACGCAATCTCCGTCACGCCAGGGAGGTCGGCATGGGCAACCGATACCGCGATGCCCAGGGCATACAGCACGCATTCAAAGCACAGGACGACGAAAGGAACCGTCTTCGGGAACTTCCCCGTCAGGCGGATCGACGCCCATGCGATCAGGATGCAGGCCACGGCAGCCACGATATAGATGGTTCTGTTCCGGCCTCCGAAGCTCTCGGTATCCCGCGTCAGGAGCGTAAGCACGGTCAGCATCATCATGGTGATCATGGCATAGATGGTCAGCAGCTTATCGTTTTCCTCCAGGATATTGTCCGACACTGCCTGGTATTCTTCTTTTGTCAGCCCCGTATAGAGAATATATCGGGAAAAATCCAGTTTTCGCATAAGATCCCCTCTTTACCTGGGATGAATACATCGTTCTCAGCCAGCTGTCTTACATGGCCGCAGTCAGGCCTCGGTGACCAGCTTCCCGGTCATGTACTCCGGCACCAGGGCAAACATCAGCGTGGCCGGGCCGTAGTGTTCGATCTCGGAGCGGATATACTCCTCATCATCTGTGAATTTTCGGGAGAGCAGTCTGGCGATCTCACAGATCCTTTCCCGCTCCTCCACGAACTCTATCCTGCCAAAGACAATGACGCTCCTGATCTTCAGGGCCCACTGCCCTTCCGGACGGAATCCGCTGTCGTATACGCAGAAGGAGGCCTTGCCGCTGCGCCGGATCGCGTCAATCTTATGGCCTGTCTTCCCGCTGTGGAAATAGATCTTTCCGTCCTCTTTACAGTAATAGTGGTTTACGGGGAGGCCGTAGGGATAGCCGTCGTCGCCGCTCACCGAGAGCACGCCGCGCAGTTCGGTGGTCAGGAGCTCGATGCACTCCTCATCCGTCAGCTGCTGTTTTTTCCGATTCATCTGTCGGAACATCGGTCCGCTCCCCTCTCCGTCCGGCTTCTTCACACCGGCATTTTGGTCAGTATAGCATCTTTTAAGACTCTTGACAATCCCGGCAAAACGAAAAAGCCCGGAGTCCGTCCGCCCCGCCGCATCTCTGTTTTGTTCACAGAATTACATCATTGTTGTTCATGGCCTGTTCATATAAATTAGCACTCTCGCCTTGACAGTGCTAAAATTTGTGGTATAATACATCACGAACAAAGGAAATAGAGATCGAATGAATGACCTCCTTCCCCTTGCTCAGGTAACAGAATGAATGATTGCAAAAGGAGGCATGACTTATGTTACCGAGTATTTTTGGAGAGAGTTTGTTTGATGACTGGTTCGACTTCCCGTTCAGAGGCATGGAATCCAACGTGGATCACAAGCTTTACGGCAAGCATGCAGCCCGGGTGATGAAGACGGATCTGAAAGATCACGACGACCACTATGAGTTGGAAATTGATCTGCCGGGCTTCAAGAAGGATCAGATTGATCTGCAGCTGCAGAACGGCTATCTGACCATCACCGCCAGCAAGGGCCTTGAAGAGGAAGGCGAAGACAAGAAGGGCAAGATCGTGCATCAGGAGCGTTACGCCGGTTCCATGACCAGAAGCTTCTATGTGGGCGATCATGTCACCGAAGAGAATGTAAAGGCCAGATTTGAAGACGGTGTACTGAGGCTGGAGTTCCCGAAGGAGGAAGCCATCAAGCTGCCTGAGAAGAAGACCATCCTGATTGAAGGATAAGCTGCAGCGATTCAATCTCACGCTCCGAGAAATCGGAGCGTTTTTTGTTTGCAGGAAGCGGTATCAGACAGGAGCTGTCCGGGGCCAGAGCAGTTCAGCGGAAGCTGTTGGCCCAGTTGACCAGAGAATCATGCCAGATGTTCTCGATCACGTCACGGCGCATCCTCTCGGTGACAGGGCCGTTCTTTGCCATTCTGGACAGAATCACTGCCTGGAGCTGCTCCACGGTCATAAGCTCATACGGGAGATCAGGGATCTCCACCTGTTCGGGCCGCAGCTCCTGCCCGGGCCGGGTCTCCGTTCCCGCCGCGGGCGCATCCGGCTTTGTTTCGGGTATCACAGAGCTGTTCTCCGCCTTCCCGGTCCCGGCTTCAGGACCCGATGCTCTGTCTGCGGCACTCTCCCGGCGCTGCGCCCCCAGTGAAACCTCGGCCTTCGTGAGCACATCGGCGCGGATCTGTCCGTCGTCCGGAGCAAAGATCTCGCCGCTGCAGCCGTTCAGGCAGAAGTTCAGCCGTCCGTCGCTCTCAAGTCTCCTGCCGCTGAGAAGCCCCACGTAGGCGGAAGCCCGGGCCTCCACGTTAATCCACGCCTCCCCGTCGCTGTTGTTCACAGCCACGATGAGCCGACCGCGCTGAAAGGCATACTGCTGCGTTGTGAGGAAGAGCTGCCTGTAATCGCCCGTGACCAGGTCTCCGTTCCACTCACGGTGGATTCTGCCCAGGGCGGCGATGAGACCTGTGCAGGGGTTGTTCACGGCATCGTCCCTGTGCTCGTTCAGATCGATACAGGGGCGCAGCGAGTCGTCCGAGCCCCTTTCCTTGCGTCCGTCGATGCCGAACTCACTGCCGTAGTAGACCGAGGGAATCCCCGGCAGCGTGTAGAGCAGGATATGCACCGGCAGAAAGTGGGCCTTGTTCATCAGCTTTGTGTGGATGCGCTCCACATCATGGTTGTCCACAAAATTGTACAGCTTGATCCGGTCCGGTACCAGGCTGTTCGTGCGCTGGACCGTGTGGGCAATTTCGAAGTAATTGTGGTCGTTGTGCCCGCTGTACAGCGCCTTGTGCAGCGCATAGTTGGTGACCGAGTGCAGCGTCTGCTCATTTGCCCAGCGGGAGTAGTCCCCGTGGATGACCTCTCCCATCAGCCAGAACTCGGGTTTGACCTCGTCCGCAGTGCGGCGCAGGATCTTCATGAACTCAAAGTCCAGCACATCGGCCGCGTCCAGGCGGATCCCGTCCACGTCAAACTCGCTGACCCAGAACCTAATCACGTCACAGATATAGTCCCGGACGGCGGGGTTGCGCTGGTTGAGCTTTACCAGCAGGTTATAGCCGCCCCAGTTGTCATACGAGAAACCGTCGTTGTACTCGTTGTTGCCCCAGAAGTTCACGTTGCAGTACCAGTCACGGTACGGCGAAGCCTCCCGGTTGGCCTGAATGTCCCGAAAGGCAAAGAAGTCCCGCCCGGTATGGTTGAAGACCCCGTCGAAGATCACTCTCAGCCCTTCGCGGTGACAGGCACTGACAAAAGACTTCAGGTCCTCATTTGTGCCGAGGCGGCTGTCCAGCAGCCTGTAGTCGGTGGTCTCGTAGCCGTGTCCGACGGACTGAAAGAGCGGACCGATATAGAGCGCGGTAAAGCCCAGGCTCTTCAGGTGTCCGATCCACGGCAGAAGGGTGTTCAGTCGATGGACCGGTTCGCCGTAATCGTTCTGCCTGGGAGCTCCGGTCAGGCCCAGCGGATAAATATGATAAAAAACAGCTTCATCGTACCATGCCATCAGCAGGTTCTCCTTCAAATCAGAACTCTACATGAGAGAGCGGAAATGCTTCTGCATTATAGCAATCCGCCCGGACCATTGCAAGAGCATTTTCACCGCCGCGGTATCCTCACGTGCCGCGCATTGCGTCCGTCAGAGGCAGGATTTTCCCTACAAACAGAACTGACGCCCTGATGAATCAGGGCGTCAACGCATAGTCCAGTACTCGTTTTACTTCATCCTTTATGGCATCATAGCTCATAAACAGATGTGCTTCAAACAGTTTTTCTTTCCCGTCGAAGAACGACGGCACCGCGTAGTAGTCATACTGATCGGCCAGCTCCGGCTGCTGTGATTCCTCAATCATGGTGATCGGCACAGACCGATAGGCCGGATTCTCTTCATAAAGTTCGGTCAGAGCCTTTCTGGCCTTTGCGCAGTATCCGCAGTCCTCCAGATAGAACATGGTAAGCTCTTTTGCTCTCATCTCTGTCGCCGCCTCATGCTTTTGGCCGGTTTCAGCTTCTTCTGTTTTCCGGCCTGACCCAACAGTGCCATTTCGGCGCCTTCGGCATGGGCTCGCCGTTCAGCCAGGCGCGGATCACGCGCCGATGTGTGTACAGGCAGCAGCCGGTGAGCAGAACGGGAATCAGCCTGACAACGATCTTCTTCATGGTATTCTCCTTTACAGAACAGATTTCACACAGGCTTCGACCTCTGACATGTCAGCGGTCGGTTCAAAGCGGGCGATCACATTCCCCTCCCGGTCGATCACGAACTTGGTGAAGTTCCATTTGATGTCGGATTTCGCTGCCCAGTCGGGATCCGCTTCCGAGAACATCTTCTCCAGGAGTTCCTTGTACGGATGGGGTCCAAAACCTTCAAAACCCTTCTGGGACTTCAGATACGTGTAAAGCGGAAGCTCGTTCTCGCCGTTGACATCCGCCTTCTTCATCTGGGGGAACGTCGTGTTGTAGTGCAGCGTGCAGAATTCGTGGATCTCGTCATCCGTGCCCGGGGCCTGCCCGCCAAACTGGTTGCAGGGGATGTCAAGGATCTCAAGTCCCTGCTCGTGATAGTCCCTGTACAGCTGCTCGATCGGGGCATACTGAGGGGTAAAGCCGCATCCCGTCGCAGTATTCACAACCAGAATCACCTTTCCTCTGTATGCAGAAAGATCAAGCTCCTCACCCGTACCGGTGGTCACCCTGTAATCATAGATCATTTTTACTTCCTCCGTTCTCTGTCATTCTTTGGTCAAACGATGCCGGCGTACAGACGCAGGCCGGTCGACATATCCTGCTTCTCCGGGAAGGCTCCCCGGCCTCTTCGAAAACAGCCGCTACTTCATCAGAAAATTATCTGTTTTGCAAAATAATATTGTGTGCAACCGTTTGTGCTATGAATATACAACACCGGACCTGACTTGTCAAGTGTTTTTGTCTGCGGAGATTCAGTTCTTTCCGCTCACGCTCCGATAGATCTCATACATCCGTTCATTGAAGCAGGACAGTATGACCTCCATGCCGTAATCACCGTTCTCCGCGAGCCATCTGCGGACTGCAGCCAGGGCCACGGCCGCCGCTTCCTCCGCAGGATATCCGTATACCCCTGTCGAGATCGCCGGAAACGCAATGGTATGAATACCGTGCTGCTTTGCCAGTTCCAGGCTGTTGCGGTAGCAGCTGTAGAGAAGTTTCTCGCATCTCGGGTCGTCTTTTCGGTAGACCGGTCCGACCGTATGGATCACATAGCGCGCTTTCAGGTTATACCCGCCCGTCAGCTTTGCCTCGCCGGTCTGGCAGCCTCCGAGAGTTCTGCATTCCGCCAGCAGTTTCGGTCCTGCGGCTCTGTGAATCGCTCCGTCAACTCCGCCTCCTCCAAGAAGCGAGCGGTTGGCCGCATTGACAATACAGTCCACCTCCAGCTTTGTGATATCGCCTATGTCAAAACGGATGTGACCGTCCGTTCTGGAGGCTTCCGGAGCTGTCTGCGGCAGATTGTTTCTGTTTTCGTACACTTCACTGGTCCTGCGCTCTGAATGATCCGTGTGAATGCTTCCCATTCGTACTGTCCTCCTTATCTTAACAGCCCGTAATAAATGCAGCTGTCTGCTCCATAATTTTCTCAAGATTGCGGATGTCCGTCTGCGGATCTGAGGTTTCAAGAGAATGGTTTGCGCCTTCTGTGACAAGGCAGGGGATCCCCCGCTCGGCACAGAGTTCAGGGATCCGGCTGGTCTCGCCGCCAACCCAGGGATCCCCTGAGCCGGTAAAGACGATTGCATCTCCCAGCGGGCGGGAGAAGGTCTCCTCCAGAGGCGTATACACGACAAACCGGATTCTCTCTTTCTCCGTGCTCCCGGCTGCAATCGCCGCGGCGACCGCGGTGCCGATGCTCTTTCCGATAAACAGGATGTCCTCATACGACGCAAGATCGAGGTTCGCCAGGAACTCCTTTGCCTGGGCACAGGCGCTCTCACAGGCTTTCCGCATTTTGCTCCTGTCCCCTTTGATCTTTTTGGGGAAGCCTCCGTACGGGACAATTCTGGTTTCGTACCCGGCCTGCTCGGCAATTCTTCTGCTGTAATGGAGCAGGGGCCTGTCCGCCGTATATCCGATCCCCGGAAAGATGACTGCCAGTCTCTTCATGCTATGCTCCCTCTGTCTCTGCGGTTTTGTCTTCTCATCGGACGGACTCTCCGACCAGATTCCGTCCCGGCACGGTCGATACAGGTCCGCTGTCTCTCTGTCTCAGCGTCATCCCGCCCTATCCGAATCGTTTTCCGTACTCTCTCCGGATCCTTCTCAGCTCAGCCTCATCCACATCCGCGTACCGGCCGAGCATCTTCAGTTCTCCCAGGCAGTAGCTGATCTGGTAGCTGTACAGGATCAGCTTCTTTGCCATGCGGTTGCAGCGAAGATAGGCAAGTGTCGGGAGTTCAACGTCACCGAAGAGCCCCCAGTTGATCTGGGCCTCGGTAGCGCCGGCTTTTCGCAGTTCTCCGTTGATCTTCGTCAGCAGCCTGTCATACTGCTTCATGCAGTGCCCTAAATCTGCTCTTGCAGAGTCGAGCAGCGATTGGGTCACAGCCGGATCACTCAGGTCTCTTCCCGAACTGATGTAGTCCTCTTCAAACAGCTTCGCAAGCTGATCTACTGCTTCTGCCGATCCCGGATCAATCTGATCCATCCGCTCCGCGAATTCTTTTCTTGTCATTGTGCCAGTTTCAACCTTATTACAATGCTCATACCTGTTGCTCTGTCCGTCTTTCTCTTACGATGTCCGTATTCTACCATGGGCCGGAGCTTCAGGCAACCGGTATTTTGGAACAGTTCCTCCGCGGAACGAATCCTCCGCCTCCGGAAACCTGCCGCATCGCCGGTTTCTCTCCTGATGCAGAAACGCCCGGAACAGTCCGGGCGTTCTTTTTCGTGCGTTTATTTTCCGGTATCCTCTGACATATAACGTGCGCAGAAGGCATCAACGATGTCCATCAGCTTCGGATTCATATATTCCCGCAGTCTGGTTTCGTATTCCTTTGGAACACCGTAATATGCCTCCGCTATTCCGCCGGCAATTGCAGCAATCGTGTCGCTGTCTCCGCCGATCGAGATGCAGTTGCGGATGACGTCCTCGTAGTCTTCCCCTTCGAAGAAGCAGACCAGCGCCTGCGGAAGTGAGACCTGGCAGATTTCCTTTCCGTGTCCCTGCCATTTCTCACGGTACTCGTCCACCGAGGTGCTGAGATCATAGTACTCTTCCATGACAGTCCTGATCTCTTCCCTGGTTTTGCCCTGTCTGGCCATCACGATGGCCACCGCAGTCGCCTCCGCTCCCTTCATTCCTTCCGGATGATTATGGGAGATGCAGGTCACGGCTGCCGAGAGCTTCTTTGCTTCCTCAACGTCTTCTGCTGCGAACCCCACCGGGCTTATGCGCATGGCAGAGCCGTTTCCGCAGCTGTTATAGGGCTGCGGATCAGCCGCGAATATCCAGTTGAAAAACCGTGCGCCGTAACCGCAGTGCGGAAACTGCCGTCCGATCCGCTGCATAGCCGCCACAGTCTTCTCCGACAGGTCGGAATAATCCTCCTTGCTGTCCAGAAGTCCCTGCGCCACAGCACAGGTCATGACGGTATCATCCGTGAATTCACATTTTCTCGTCAGAAATTCAAATTCCTTACTCAGATGATTATGGAATTCGAACCGGGAGCCGACCACGTCACCTAAAATTGCACCAATCATGCTGTTGTCCTCCTTTTCCTGATTTCACCCGCATTATATACCCACATTCTGCATCTGTGGTCAATTGTCAGTTGACTTCTTCAGGCCAGCCGCAGTGCATATCAGTTTATGAATTCCATGATCCCGTCGATTATGCGTGGGAGCTCAGTCCTCTCTTTCAGCCTGCCGCGAAGCTGCGTGGCCTGTGCGATACTGTCGGTGATGAGCCCGTCAGACACGGAACACAGAATTCAGCCGTATCCGACTGCCAGGCCGAAGAGAAGAAGCCCAGATGTCAGCAGCAGATTGAGCCCCTGGAATTTCCAGGAGTACGCAGCCCACTTTCCGTAACTGACATTCGCAAGTCCCAGAGAGATCAGCAGTGCCGGATTTGTGGGATAGAACACGTTGCTGAAACCGTCGCCGAAGGCAAACGCGACGATGCACAGCTGTGAGCTGATCCCGAAAAGCTGCGCCAGAGGGACGATCAGCGGGATGAGAAGGAACGCCTTTGCAGATCCGGATGGAATAAAGAAGTTCATCACAAGGCATATAAGGTATATGAACAGAACCAGTTCCGCACGGGACATGTTTCCGCCGGCTTCCACTGCCGAGTGAAGGAGGGTATCCAGTATTTTGCCCTCCACCATGGTATATTTGATCGACGCCGCCATCAGAATCATCAGGATCGACGGAGAGACGGTCACCACGCCGCGCAGGAAGGCCTTGCCCAGCGCACGGCCGCCCATTCCGGAGACAAGGCATGCGGCAATACCGGCGACCAGGAACATCACCGCGACAATAATCATGGTATAGTCCCTTAATGCGGTAACAAAACCGGAGGCCAGAACAGCCGCGATCCCGCCTCCGATCAGGGTGCCGAAAATCCGCACCCCTGAGCCCATTTTCGCGTCCGGTGGCAGTCCGGTCTTCCGACCGTTCTCTGTTGCTTCGACGGAGCGCCTTCTGGCATGGTGGGCTGTAAACCCGAGAAGCAGCAGATAGATGCTGGCGAAGGCCAGGAGCCTCAGCCAGATTCCGCTGAACATGGGAAGCCCGGCAAGCGTCTGGGCCACCCCGATCGTAAACGGATTTGCAACGCCTGCGGCAAAGCCGCAGCCTGCCGCAAGAAGCGACACGGCAACTCCGGTCTCAGCGTCCCAGCCAAGGCCGATGGTGAGGGAAACGACAATGGGGACAAGGGGCACGATTTCTTCAAAAGAGCCTACCAGAGACCCCATCGCCATAAAGAAGAAAATCAGCACAGCCATCAACCGGTATCTGACGCCCCCATATTTCGCAACGAGCCTGTCCAGCATGTAGTTCATGAGTCCGTGCTCGGTCAGGGCATTGAATACGCCGCCGATCACCAGCAGGAAGACAATCACTGCAATCAGAGCCGCTGAGCCGTCGGCTCCGAGAACCAGGATCGGAGAGAGGATCCATTTCCAGAACGGCAGTCCGCCCGGGACGTTTGAAAAGCCGGAAGCGGTATCCAGGATCATGTTCCCATTCTCATCGGGAATGCGTTCATATGAGCCGCCCGGTATGACAAAAGTCAGAATGTACGTCGCTGTCATCAGAAGGAAGATGATGACAATGGCTGCAACAAAGCTTCTGGCACTGATGTTCAGGCCCGTTTGCTTCTTCTCCATGGATTACACCGCTTTCATAAGGTACTGATAGAAGGATACGGCGGGCACAAGCGTAGTCAGATCGAGGTTTTCATTGATCCCGTGGATGGAGTCGAGCTGCTGATCATTGATTTCAAAGGGGAGAAAACGGATACACTGGTCGCAGACCCGGTCAAAGAACCGTGAGTCTGAGCATCCGGTCATGATATACGGGACCGGAACCACATCCGGGAACACTGCATGTACCGCCTCTTCCACGAGCCGGAAGGCAGTCCCGTTATAGTCTGTCAGCCTGGAGGGACAGCCCGGGTCCTGTATCTCCATCTCCACATCGTATTTCTCGGCAAGCTTTCGTATGGCTTCGAAGGATCCCTGCTGCCCCTGATGGTGAGAGTAGCGCATGTTCCCGATCACCCAGGCTTCCGACGGGATCACATTGGGCGCACCGGAGCCTTTTGCCATCGTAAAGGCGATGGTGGTTCTCAGAAGCGCCGCTGCCTTATCTGAAACTTTGATCATTATTCTGCTCAGGATGGCCTTGTTCTTTTCCGGATCAGAGAAGAGTTTTCCCTCCAGGCCCATATACAGAGAAAACCTGCGAAACATCTCGCAGACGGCCGGGTTCATATCCAGCGGGAACACCTGGTGCTTCTCTGCCTTTGCCATGAATTTTCCCAGCCTGACCAGCGGAGTGTTTTTCCCGGGGATGGAGGCATGGCCGCCTTTGGATCTGGCAATGAACTTCAGATCCGCACAGCCCTTCTCCCCTACGCCGATCATGGCGAACTTGCCCTTTGCTCCGCCGATTGGCTCATACAGAATCATTCCGCCTTCATCAAAGCACATCTCGAAGCGGATTCCCTTTTTCTCAAACCAGTGAGAAATCTCATCCGCCCCCTTGCCTGTTGTCTCCTCGGTGCTGGTGGAGGAAAACCAGACGTCTCTTTCCGGTGTGAATCCATCCCCTGCCAGTTCGTCAGCCGCCTGAAGCATCGCCCAGAGCCCGCCCTTGTCATCCAGGGTGCCGCGGCCCCACAGTCTGCCGTCCGCAATCTCCGCCGAAAAAGGCCCGTGTTCCCACTCTCCGTTCGGCTCGACCACATCATGATGGTTCATGAACAGCACCGGCCCTTTTGCGTTGCTTTTGCCTGCCCACTTCAGCACGAAGCCGTCGTCAAACTCAACGTATTCCCCCGTCTGAAACAGAGCAGGAAACAGTTCCTTCAGCAGGCTGCGGAACGATTCAAATCTGGTATTGTCACTGCATGCATAGTCAGATACGGTTTCGTGCCGTATCATTCTGCTGAGAGTGTCTGCATACTGCTGCGTCTGTCTGTCCATCTTCCCGTCTCCCATATTCGTATAGAACCTCTCCGGAGCAGCAGGAGCTGTCTTCGCGACGTCGCTGTCTGCCCGGTCATCTCCCTGAGAAAGCGTCATGATCCGAAGAGCAGGAGTAAAAACTGCGACGCCAGCACAACGCAGATGAGCGCGATCGGATAGGTGGAGGCATACGAGGATGCGACGTCGTCCGTCCCGGCAGATCTGATCAGTGCGCCAAGGGCGGGCGTGGACGTCATTCCGCCTGTTATGGAGCCGAGCGTATTCAGAAGCGGGAGCCTGAGCAGATACTTTGCCACAGCATAGCCGATAATCATTGGCACAACGGTGATGATCATACCGTACAGGAAATAGACCGCGTGGAAGTACTTCACAAAGGAAGCGCCACCGGGGATGCCCGCGCCGATGAGAAAGAACACAAGGCCAAATTCTCGGAACACCTCCAGCACATGCCGATCCGCTTTCATGCTGACCGGCCCGATATGTCCGAAGTGGGAGATGACGAGCCCCGAGATCAGGACCCCCCCTGTGGTCGTCAGACTGAACGCAGTACCCGAAAGCCCCTTGGCGGAAAGCGGGATCTGGATCATGCCGATGAAGATTCCGACTACGGCGACAAGCCCGAATGCGGCGAATCCGTAGCCGTCGATCTGAAACCTGCCCTTGTTTTCACCGGTGCGCTCTCCGGAATCTACGGCAGAAATCTGCTGCCGTTCCTTTGTCATATCTGCTTTCAGCAGTCGGGGAACGACCTGTACGAAAAGGACAACGCCGACTACTCCGAAGATATAGGCGATCGCGTGTCCGATGGTAATGACGTCCTGGATGGTATCCGCCGCCTCTGCGGGGACGAGTGAAGCCGCGGTAGCCTGGGCGGCTGAAAACGCCGGGGTCGATGTGAGGGCGCCGGACATGATCCCCGTGATCATGGAGATCATGTACTGCTTTTCCGTGATCCCAAGTTCGGCCATCTCGGAGGGAAGCTGTACAGAGCCGATCCCCGCATAGTAGCACGCAATTGAAGAAATCAGACCGCCGAGAATAATCACGACGCCGAGCAGGATATAGGATTTATAGTTCTTTTTCAGGTTTCTGAAAAAGCCCGGTCCCGCGATCATGCCGACTGAACCCACAAACAGGATAAGACCGGCGTTCTCGATAATCTTGAAGGCGTTGGATGTGATGTCATCCCCGCTCAGTGTCATGGTTTTGTGGATCTCCGCGCTGAACATGGCGCCAAACAGAAGCGCCGCAATGAAAACGCCCGCTGTTCCGAGGCTGATGCCTTTGATGTCGATTCTTCCGATCAGATATCCCACAAGGATCACCGCAAAAACAACAAAAAGCTGGAATGTGATACCTGTGATCTGAACCGCTCCGCCAAATAAAACCATATGCTCTTTCCCCTCCTCTGTGCTGCGTACTGCAGTCTCAAAATGTTGCTGTACTTCCTGTCGCATGATTGATTGCACCTGTGAGATACCGAAAGTAATCGGTTTTATCTTACGCATTCATCCGCATTTCACGGTAGACGATGCTGCCGAGGGCGTGCATGATGGCATTGTACTTGGCTTGGTCTTCAAATAGCGTGGTATAGGTATCTTGCGATTCCATGTAGCTGTCCTGAGCTGCCGTTCCAAATGCTTTCGGGAAGATGCTCTCTGCGAAAATCTGCGGGTCGCTGGTCTTTGCCATGGTCTGCAGTTTAGTATCGCTCATGAGTTTTGCCCTCAGTGCCGTCAGCAGCACTCGATCGGCATCAGTGAACTGGCCTTTGTACTGCTCATTGATCTTCTCGATAATCTCATCAAGCGGTTGCTTCTCTTCGGGCTTTACCGCACCCTTGGCGCTGGCAGGAGAATAGACCCCAGTTTCTTCTTTCAGTGTGATTGCCCCTTCAAAGGTCTTTTGCAGCTTATAGTATTCAAGCTGCAGCTTACCTTCAAGGTCAATCATCTGTGTTGTTTCAGGCGGGATAAGTCCCAGCAGGTAGCTCAGGAACACATATTCCTTGTGCAAGTCCGTATCAAACATCCGCACCACCTGAGAGATATAGCCGTACCACTTAATCATGTTGCGGCACAGGCGGCGGAACTGGTAACGCTCGTCAGGGGTCAGCTTGTTATACCGGTCAGCGACAGGTTTCAAGATGCTGGTCATGCGTCCCATCGCGCGTGAATCCTGCCTGCCGTAGCTGAAATACTCCCCGGCAAACGCTTCAATATCGGCATCGGAATAGATGGAATAGCCCCGCAGTTCTTTCTGTACCTGATACAGCAGGTCAGTGTTGACCTCGCGTTCCAGAATGGTTTCCTGATAGTATGGCTGGAATGCAGCCTGAATATCTTCCGCCTTATTGATAAAGTCCAGTACAAAGGTATCCGTTTTACCGGGGCAGGTCCGGTTCAGACGTGAGAGAGTTTGCACAGCCTTGACGCCGCGGAGCTTCTTATCAACAATCATCGTGTGCAGCAAAGGTTCGTCAAAGCCCGTCTGGTATTTCTCAGCCACGATAAGGACATGGAAGTTCTCGTGAAATTCGGCCTTGGTCTGGGATTCCCCGATATGGCTGCCGTCTTTGCGGACGTTCAGCTTCGGTTCGGTGTATTCCTCGCCGCCGTCATTGACTGAGCCAGAGAAGGCCACCAGAACACCGATATCATCATAACCTTTTTCTTCAATATATCGCTTGCACTCATGGTAATAGCGCACGGCTGCCAGACGGGAAGAAGTAATGACCATCATCTTACCGCGCCCACCGATTTTGTGCCGTGTCGTTCCCAGATAAGTTTCCACGATAATCTGCGCTTTCTGGCTGATATTGTATGGATGCAGCTCTTCATACTTGCGGATTGTCTTGGCTGCACGGGAGCCAGGTACATCGGGATTGTCCTCTATGGTCTTGGCAATCTTGAAGCAGGTGTCGTAGGTCATATAATTCTGGAGAACATCCAGAATGAATCCTTCTTCGATGGCCTGCCGCATGGAATAGATATGGAACGGGTGGAAGCTGCCGTCTTCGTACTCCGTGCCGAACATCTCCAGCGTTGTCCCCTTCGGGGTAGCGGTAAAGGCAAAGAACGAAAGGTTCTTGTGCCTGCCGTGGACAATCATTTCCTGAACGAGCTTGTCGGTCGGGTCGATATCTTCCTCGGCCTTGCCCTCGATTTCGGCATATTCGCGCAGAGCGTCTTCGGTATCGGCCAGAGCAGCTTTCAGCTTCAAAGCGGAAGCGCCAGTCTGAGAAGAATGCGCTTCATCCACGATGACAGCATAGTTTCTGCCCTTGGCGCTGTCCACTTCCTGATAGATTACAGGGAATTTCTGAAGCGTGGTCACGATGATGCGAACGCCAGCATTGATAGCATCCCGAAGGTCACGGCTGTTCTTGTCTTCACCGATAGTCTCCACCGCGCCCAGCGTATGGTCAAAGCCAGAAATGGTCTCCTGCAACTGTGCGTCCAGTACCGTTCTGTCGGTCACGACAACGACACTGGAGAAGATGGCGTTATTATCTTTGTCATGCAGGGAGGCCAGACGATAAGCTGTCCATGCAATGGAATTCGATTTACCAGAGCCAGCGGAGTGCTGGATAAGGTAGTTATGGCCTGCGCCGTTCTCGGAAACATGAGCAATCAGCCTCCGCACAACGTCAAGCTGGTGGTAGCGCGGGAATATCAGGCGTTTCTTCCTGATAACCTTTTCCGTGCCGTCAGGCTGGAGTTTCTTTTCCTCTGTGACCTGCAGATGGATGAACTTCTGCAGAATATCCATCATGCTGTCCTTCTGGAATACCTCTTCCCAGAGATAGGCAGTAGGATAACCGTTCGGATTCGGAGGATTGCCCTTGCCGCCGTCACGGCCTGCGCCGTTGCTGCCTTGGTTGAACGGCAGGAAGTAGGTGTCCTTGCCTGCAAGCTGCGTGGTCATCCAGACTTCCGTATGGTCAACGGCAAAGTAGCCCAGAATACGCTTATTGAACTGGAAGCAGACTTCGCGCGGGTCACGGTCATACATCCACTGTGTTTTCGCGTTATCAACCGTCTGTCCCGTGTACTGGTTTTTCAGCTCAAAGGCGAAGACGGGGATGC
>JAILFJ010000071.1 GCA_024697625.1 Oscillospiraceae bacterium | reverse complement strand
GTAAGCGTAAAAGCTGAAGGCGTAATGACATAAGAAAAAAGGCCGCCAATGGCGGCCTCAGGAGATTGTGTTCAATCTTTGTGTGGTACCTTGCAGTCATCCGGCGCATTCCACGGGAGGAGTGGTTCTGCCCAACCATCCTGAGACTGATCCAATCCAGGTGCTGTCTCAAAGACATAGGTCAGATACTTGTAAGGATCCAGGCCGTTCTCTTTGGCAGTTTCAATCAGGCTGAAGGTGATGGCGCTGGCCTCAGCCCCGTTCGGAGTGTTGGCAAAAAGGAAGTTCTTCCTGTCGATCACAAAAGGCTTGATGCTGCGTTCGGCAATGTTGTTGCTGGCATCCAGATGGCCGTCGAGAAGATAGTTCATAATGTATGGGCGCTGGTTGTGGGTATAAGTCAGCGCTTCACCAAGCTTGGACTTAGGTGATGCGAAGCGTGATTCGGCCCAGTTAAAGAATTCCTCGAGAATCGGCTTTATTCGAAGCAGTCGCTGCTCATAGCGTTCTTCGCATGACAGTTCGGCAAGCTCTCCTTCAATGTCGAAGACCTTGCTGCAGTAGGCAATGGCAGTCGTCACCGTTGGGCTCTTCTTGCCCTTTTCTGATGCCTTTTCCGCATCTGTAAATTTTCGTCGGAGGTGAGCCAGGCATCCGACTCGTATAATGCCTGGATCCAATCCATTATATCCGGAATAACCATCCGTCTGCAGATAGCCCTGAAAACCATCCAGGAAATCCTTCGGGCGAATCTGCTTCCGATCCGGCTGGTACTCATAGAGAGTGATCGGATGCTCCGCATATTTGCCGGTTCGGTAGAGCCACATATAGCTCTTGGACTGTGCGGTTTTTCCCGGCTCATGCAATACCTGGAGCACCGTCTCATCAGCATGAAGATATTTTTCCAGGATGAGTTTTTCGTGAAGCAGGCAGAAGATCGGGCGCAGCCAAAGATCGGCACTCTTCACCATCCAGTTAGACATGGTCTGCCGGGAAAGCTGCACATTCAGGAGTTTTAGGTGCTGCTCCAATCGGTAGAGTGGAACGCCCATGGCATACTTCTGCACATCCAGATAGGCGATCGCTTCAGCGGAGGCGAAGCTGCCCGGAATAACAGCCGGAACCTTCGGTGCTTTTACAATGTTCGCCTGATCGGATTCCTTCTCGCATTCTCTGCAGGCATAGTTGTGGTAGACATCCACATGCACGATGACCTGTTCCGGAATAATCTCCAGTGTCCGGCGCTCTTCCGTGCCGATCTCCACCATCTCTGCTCCGCAAATGGGGCAATTCAGCTCTTCACCCTCAAGGCGGTGGTGCTCCTCCTGAATGACGACATTTTCAGGGACAACATCCATCACCGAACCGGAGTTCCTTGCTTTGCGGGTATAACCTGCAACCTGCTTCTCTTCCGACTCAGCTTTCTGCTGCTCAACCCAAATCGTGGCCTCTGATTCATCGAAGAGCAGGCTCAATTGCTCCAGGACTTCCTCGGAAGCAGGCTCCGCCTTTGAGCCGAAACGGTTCTTTTGCGCAAGGATAAGCTTCTCCAGCAGAGCATCATACTGATCCTTCAAGCGATTATACTTCTCCTGGCTGGCCTGGAGCTCTTCATATTCCGCACGGGAGACCATTACCATCTCCGTGTTACTTGTATAATTCTGTGTCATTTCCATACCTTTATTATACCAAAATAGCACAGGAATGGCCAGAATTATATTGGAACCTCGAATTTTCTGCCCAGCAAAATGACAAAATGACGAACGCCATATTGCGTTCCAGGCGCCCTCGCGCAATGCTTCCACAAAATCTCTTTTCAGCCTCGGAAACCATGACGCTGCAGCATCCGCGAAGGGGCAGGCGTTTTGACCTGCATTTCGGTCAGAGAAGAGCAGCTTTTCCAAATGTTTCTGTTGCTGCCAACAGGGCGAAAATATTCTCCCTTTTGCACTATGCGACTACCATCTTGGCTGTGTTGATCGGTTGGTTAACCTTCGGCTGATCCACTTTCAGGCCTTCCATCAGCCAACGATACTGCTGCGCTGAGATGCGTCGTGCGTCTTCTGTCTTTCGAGGCCATTGAAAACTGCCGCTTTCCAGACGCTTGTAGAGCAGGATGAATCCATCCCCATCCCAGTACAAGCCTTTGATCCGGTCAACCCGTCTCCCGCAGAACAGAAAAAGCGTTTCCTCGAATGGATCCAGTTGGTATTTCTCTTGTACCAAGCCCGCAAGTCCATCAATTCCACGTCGTAGGTCGGTATAGCCGCAAGCAATGATCACTTTGTCCGGATGGAAGAATTCGTTCAGCATGACTGCATTGCCAGCAGAACTGACCGGATGGTCGCCTCATCTGCGCCGTGGAGCACCTGTGCGGTTATGCCGTTCATCTCAATGTTGACTGCAACCTTCCCGCTATTCTTTGGCAGAGGTACCTCATAGAACTGTTCCTGTTCCGGGTAAACAGAGTTGAATACCTTCTTCTGCCAGCGAAAATAAGTGTTCGGTACGATGCCGTTTTCCGTACACCAGGCTTTTACAGATAGTCCACTGGATCGGCATGCCTGAACGCGCTCTGTCCAGAGCGCCAGATTGTTCTGGCCGGCCATGATTTGCAGTGTTTGCGCCATAAAATAATACCCCCATTTCTGCTGCAAGTCTCATCAAGTGGATGAAAGTTGCTGAGAGTTGCCGCAACTTCATGAGACTGGATGGTACTTGCTTGCATACTTGGGAGTATTATCTCAGATTATTGCCTGGCGTTCAATACGCCGGTAGCTTTTACGCTTACGTTGCACTTTTGTGGAGGCACACTTTTTAACACAACTTTTCAGAAGAAAGGAACGCAAAAAGAAGAGAACCGATTGCTCAGTTCCCTTCCTTAAAAATGCTTTTTATTCTGTTGGCGAAGCAGATTACTCCTCGGCGGTGAACTCGTCCTTGCCGGCACCGCAGAGCTCGCAGGCGAAGTCATCGGGAAGGTCTTCCCACTTCACGCCGGCTTCTTCCTCGTCGTAGACCCAGCCGCAGAGATTGCAGACATACTTCATATCGAAAATCTCCTTTCGTCAGAATGATACGGTGTTCAATCTTTTACTTGAAGTAGCGCTCCAGCAGACCCTTGAAGGCCTTGCCGTGTCTGGCCTCATCGCGCGCCATCTCGTGCACAGTGTCGTGGATGGCGTCAAGGTTGTACTTCTTCGCCAGCTTCGCCAGCTCAAACTTGCCCTTGGTCGCGCCGTTCTCGGCGTCCACGCGCATCTTCAGGTTCTCCTTCGTGCTGTCGGTCAGAACCTCGCCGAGGAGCTCCGCGAACTTCGCCGCGTGCTCGGCTTCCTCCAGGCCGGCCTTCTCCCAGTACATGGCGATCTCCGGATATCCCTCACGGGCAGCCACGCGGCCCATGGCGAGATACATGCCAACCTCTGAGCACTCGCCCTCGAAGTTGGCCCGCAGACCGGCGATGATCTCTTCACGCACTTCCTCGGGAACGTCGTCACCGAAGACCTTGCCGACGCCGACCACGTGCTCCGCGGCCCAGCTCAGCTCTTCCGCCTGCAGGGTGAAGCGCTCGCCGGGGACCTTGCACACCGGGCACTTCTCCGGCGGGGTGTCGCCTTCATGGACATAACCGCAGACAGGACATACCCATTTCTTCATATTCTTTCCCTCCTGATCCGTAAGATAAATATCAGATTCTGCGTATCGCGGTGCCGGTCCCGAAGCGGGCTGTCCGGCTTCCGGCGTACGCTGTGCCTATAAAGTAGCATAGAAGCCTCTGCTTGTAAAGAAGGATTCTGTGAATTTTCTCACACAGCGCTTTCGATGAGTTTCAGGAGCTTATCCTTCTGCGCCGCCGTCAGGGCATAGACGTAGTGCTGGCGCCACTCGCCGGAGTACCAGGTGCTTCTCGGGATCTCGATCTTCTCGCCTTTTTTGTCCAGCTCGAATTCACCCTTCTCGTCCAGACGGAAGCTGACCGCCGCCATATCCTCGTCCAGCAGCTTCTCGGTCTGTTCCCTCACAACGGGAAATCCGTAGCCCTCACCGGTGTACTTCTCCGTCAGCAGGGTCTTCACAAACTGCCAGGCTGCCTTCTTTTCCCCGTTTGTCGCCGCGTCCGAGACTGCGATCCACTCGTCGAAGCAGAGCCGGGACGCCGAGCCGTCCTGAGTCGGCCAGCCTGCAAAGACCGCTCCGTTTTCAAAGAAGGCATCGTACCACTTGAACTCGTCCAGCGACCCGACGTGGGCCTGCATCATCAGCAGCCTTCCCTCGTAGATCCGCCGCTCGACCCCGGAGGTGTCGGCCGCATAGTCGCTGTAGTCGTAGTGCGCCGGCTGGAGCTCCGGGAAGCTCAGCAGCTCGCCCGAGGCCTCGCCGCCGTTGACCGCCAGCAGGTCCTTCAGCAGTCTCTCGGAGGTATACCAGGGCTCGTACAGCCTGCTGCCCGCAGGCATGGCGTTCAGGATCTGGCGCAGCGCCGGCGCGTTGAGTTCCGTCCTTCCCGAGACGGCCGCGCTGTCACAGGCCATGCTCTCGATGCGGAAGCGGGAGGCGATCCGGCGCAGTGTGCCGTCCGGACCGGAGAGCGCCTTTCGGACGTTCGGGAACATCTCGAGGGACGCGCTGTCAGGGTCCTGCTCCATCAGCGCCCCCAGGTCGGCCAGTCGGCCTGCCGCCAGCAGCTTCTGATACTGTTCTCTGTCCGGAATCAGAAGGGCCGGCAGTTCCTCCTCCGTCAGTTCCGTATCCAGGTTCCGGTAATCCACCGACAGAATGCGGATCCGGCTCTGCCTGCGGTTGAAGTCCAGGATCGCCTGCTTCATGCCGCCGGAGATCTCCGTGAAGCCCAACCGGAGTTCGGTCCCCTGCTTCCTCAGCTCCGCGGGGGTCGCGATGCAGTAGAGCTCCCGCGCCGTCTCGGTCTCTCCGTTCCAGTCCCGCAGCAGGAAGTGCAGGCTTCCGTCCGTCCGTGTAAACATCGCCGACACCGAGACCGGATCGATCCCGAGGTCCAGCAGCGAGCAGAGCCGCCTCACGCTCCAGTCCGCGAGGCGCAGCCGGAAGAGCTCCGTGTTTCGGACGTAGCAGATGCTGTCCTCCTCGGTCCCAGCACAGATCAGGTGCGCCCCGTCCGGCAGACGCTGCGGGACGCTGACCTCCCGGGTATCGGGGCTCACAAGGCTCAGCCAGTTCCGCCCGTCCTCCCGCAGCAGCACCGCCAGTCTCCCGTCACGGCAGCGGCAGAGCTCCTGGACCGGCATCGGCGTTGTGACCGAGAAGCGCTCTTCCCCGTCCGCACCAAAGAAGAGGATCCTTTGCTTTTCCGCAACGGCCATAAGGCCGTCCCCCAGGACCGTAAAGGTCCCCGCGTCGGCGCCTCCGTCCGGATTCAGAGCCCGGATGCCGTGCACGCTGATCTCCTCCCCGTCGCGGCGCAGGGTGCGGATATACCACAGGGTCTCGCGGTTGAATCTCTGTATTCCGCTGAAATCCATCTCCTGCCAGTGGGCATGGCTCCGCTCCAGCAGCAGCATGGTCCCGTCGTCCGCCAGCCCTGCCGCCGCCGGGCCTGCCTCCGACACATACGAGAACACCCCGCCCGGGAAAGCCGGCGCCGGGAGCGGGGCATAGGCTTCCGGTGTGCTCCGGATGCCCGTCACCCCGATGTGTACCGGTACGGTCTCATAGGTCTCGTACCTGCCGTCGTTGACAAAGTTCGGGTCCTCCTCGAGCTCCGGCGGGATCTCCTCTCCCGTTTTCTGATTTACGAGGGCCAGGAAGCCCTTTTCATCCTCCTGCTGGAACAGGATCGCCTCGTTCCCCGCGGCGATCTCCACGGTTCTGACTCGGTAGGGCAGCACGTATTCCCCCAACGGTTCCGGGCTCTCTTCTCCCGCCGGGCTCTCCTCTCCTGCTGCGGTCTTTGAAGGCTCCGGTTCCGCCGGGTTCGGGGTCTCTGCCCTCTGCCCGGGACCGGTGCAGGCACACAGGCACAGCAGCATCAGCACTGCCAGAAGCAGCGCCCGTGCGGTGTTCGGAATCATGATCTGTTTATTGATTCTCTTCATGCAGTGTTCCGTCGTCTCCCTCATCGGCCGTCTCATACCGTTCCTTCAAACAGAAATTTGTCGCCGATCTGCACCCGTTTCACCCCGGTCTCCTTCTTCCTGTTAAAGTTGAAGCTCAGCATATATCCCGTGTCCAGACCAAAGTATTCCAAATACTCCGCGATCTGCTTCTCGCCCTCCGTGTTGTAGCGCTCGCCCCGCCAGATCTTCAGTTCAATAATATACTGCGTTCCCAGATAATCCACAATCACATCTGTCCGGGTCTGATCTCTGGTCTGCGCCTCGATGTAGTAGTTTCCGCTCCCGTTGATGATCGGCTTCAGATAGAGCAGAAACAGCTCTCTGCCGTCCTTTTCCTTAAACCTGTCTTCAAGCGGACCGAGAACCTCATGCCAGGTTTTGATGAACCGGTCCATAATCAGCCGCATGTTCAGCTTTCGGTCTGTGATGAACTGATTCTTCGCCCATTCTCCTTCTTTTGTAAACACACTGTTTTTCAGCTCCTCCTCAGAAAGAAAGAGATTATACAGCATCGTTTCGAAGATTCTGTTCGCAATCCGGACGGTACCGTGATCGTTTCGGATCAGACCGTACATCTGAAGCTGCACGATCTCTTCCTGCTGGGGGTTATAGCTCAGTCTTCTTCCTTCCATCAGGATGCCGCGGAGCGACGCCTTCAGTTCCGGATAGTTTTCCAACTTTCCGGTGACCGACTGGAACAGGGTGTTATTCTCCGTCAGAATCAGCTTGACAGCTTCGTCGATTCCTTTTCTGCTCCACGCCTCTGACGGGCTCATCGTCCCCATGACCTCTTCATCGATCCTCTGACAGATTCGGCTCACCAGGAAGGGATAGCCCTCGGTATACGCCCGGATTTCCTTTGCGGCTGCTCCGGTGTCCATCCCGGTATGATGATCTGCTTCATACTCCTCCAGCATCCCCCTGATCCCGGGTTCTGAAAGGCTCATGTCCACTGTGAAATCCGCCGCGATGTTCCACGGACTGTTTACCCTGTGCTGATCCTCGTCCCTGATTTTGCTTCTCAGATGCTTCACATCGGTGACCCCGGCCAGGATCACTGACTGGAATGTTTTTTCTTCCGGGTCATCTTCCCTCTCCAGGTAATCCGCCCGCAACTGCGCCAGAAAATCCAGAAACACCTGATTGCTGGTGGCACTGTCAACCTCGTCAATAATCATCACAATCGGTTTGTCAGCTTCTTCACACCAGTCAGAAAGGGCCGAGAACAGTTCATCGAAAACTGCCTTGTCCTCCTTCCGCCGGACGAAATCATTCAGTTGTCCGATGACAGAGTCCGGTATCGGCAGCTTTTTCCCTCTCCTGAGCACATTTCTGCTAAACGCTTTTACAAACGCCTCTTCGCTCTGAAAGCTGGCGTCACTGATCTTCTGAAAGTCCAGACTCAGCACATCATAGTCTTTTTTCAGATAATCCGCCAAGCGCGCCAGCGTCGTCGTTTTGCCGTACTGTCTCGCTCGGTTGATGGTGAAATACTTCCCGTCGTCAACCAGTTTTCCAATTTCTCTGACACGCTCGGAGAGGTCCACCATATAATGCTTTGACGGAACGCATACCGCCGTAGTGTTAAACTTCTTCACTGATTGTCACCCCTCCGCTGTGATCTGTGTCTTCATGTTCATTCGTTTTCTCACAATGAACAGCACCGTTATGCGAAGCTGACCTTCACACTAAGACTTGCGTTAGCCTTGCTTCCGCCGTTGCCCTGGAGCCAGACATTCAGTTTTACGTTCGTGCTCTTCAGCTTCCCGTTGCGAACATTGGTGGGAATGACGGGTTCTCCCTTTTCGTTCTTTGAATACCCGATGGCGTACTCGCCGTTCCCCAGCTCAATCAGTTTAACCGCTCCGTTGCCACCCGTCAGGCTTACTCTGGCATTCCTGATGTCGTACAGACTGCTGTCTGAGAGACTCAAAATCACGCTTTGGCGGTCATACCGGTCGTTTTTCGACAAGGTAACTGCCTTGGTACTCTGATTGACGGTGGCCTTGCCCTGCTTGAGCTGGAGAGTCACGGATTTGACAGCCAGCCCATTCAGCTTAAGCGTAGCCGTCTTGTTGTTCGGGTTGATGTTCATGCCGGGTACCGCCGTGACAATGAACTTGCCGTTCCGGTACACTGATGTCAAACCACTCGGGAGTGTCAGAGCTATGCTCTCAAAGTCATATAGATTCTTGAAGGTTGGGGTAACAATGATCCTTCCGGTACCGCGCAGAATATCAATACTGCCGGTTGCCTTCAGAGCCACACTGCCGGCTGGCGGGTTCTTCGACGTCTTTACCGAGAAGTCGGCTTTCGTCGTCAGAGTCTTTTTATTTACTTTACAGCTAATCTCCGCTGTGTACTTTCCTTCTGACGGCGCATTCTCCCCAGCTATGATCCGGATGGTGTTCCCACTCTGGAACCAGGAGAAGTCCCCAGCTGAGACGGGAACATTCCCCTTCTTAATTGTCACCGTATAATACGCCGACGCCGCGTTGAAGTTCTTTCCGGTCACAGTTATGAGTGCCGGACTGTTTGCCACGGTTTTGTCGATGGCTCCGGCAGCCTTTGCCTTGATGCTCGGTTCGCCGCTAATCGTTTTAACGTTCAGAGTAGCGACCTGTTTGCCGTCCGCCAAAACCGGAACTCTGTATGTCTTACCCGCTGTGGCACTGTCAGCCAAAACGATAACATTTCCTGAGTAGTCGTCATACAAGGAATCTATGCCTGGTGTTTTGCCTGTGCTGATTACATGATTCATTCCTTCCAGCGGTGTCACAGTAACGGCCGCTTCAGCTGTATCGCCGAAATCGGTATTCACGGTAACAGATGTCGGTTTCAGAGCCACTTTCGGTGCCTTATACGCATTCTTAACAGTTATCTTCAGTGTTGCCGGGACCGCCCAATCTTCAAGCTCAACATTCTTGAAGGTGACAGTTTTCGATCCGCTCTTGTCAACATTGTTATTCACCGTTACGGTCAGGTTCGGATTCAGGGTAGCAAAGCCCAAATTGGTCTGCGGTACGGATTTCACCTTTCCCCCCGTAATCTCTATCGGAACAGTCTGGTCTTTGATGAAGCTGTTCACTACTACTTGTTTTGCAGTGAGTTTGGGAAGCGTTTTTGAGACCTTTACGGTCAGTATAGATGTAGTTGGAGCGCTCCCATCGCTTAGAAAAACTTTGATTGCGGATTTATAGCTGCCGGCTATCTTCTTTACTGTTTCCGCGTCATTCGGATTCACAGTTGGGACGATCTGCAGTGTCCGGTCATCCACAACGCGCAGGTCAAAATACTTTCGGATGTCCAGTTTCTCATTATCGCTTCCGACAAACTGAGCATCAGTGATCATAACACCGTTATCTTCCAGGATTTCTCCGATGCCGGATGTCACACTGGCAACGTTTACATTTTGTTCCAGCTCCAGGACGACTTCAACACGTGTATAGCCCTTTTCATTTCTATACAGTTCAGTTGTGACCTGACTTACCGGAAGTGTGGCATTGATCTTTCTGCCACCCTGTTTTGTATTGTCAAGAACGTCCACACGGCAGCGGGCAGAAACGATTTTCTCACCGTCGGTGAGCATTACAGTCACGTAATCCGTTCCTACGCCTTTTACAGTGATGACGCCGTCTTGGATGCTGACCACATTTTCGGTTCTGCTCTCAGTTGTCCACTCCAAAAGCGACTGAATCTCTCCATTCACTATCCCTACTGCCAAATCAATCGGCTCGCTTTCCAAAGTCAACGTAAGAAAGCTTTTATCCAGTACAAGTTCTTGCGGAAGGTCAAACAAAATCAGATGATCCTGGGAAAAGAAAACCTTTGCATTCTGTAAAGGGTCATTGTATTCCTCAATGGATATCGTCTGCCACTGCTCTTCAGTACCGCCAAAGAAGATAAGTCTCAGCGAATCACAGCCAAAGAAAGCTTGAATGTAGATGTCGGTTACACTCTCTGAGATTGCGATACATTCTAACGCTGTACACTGACCAAATAAGCATTGCGCAATAGTATCAACGCCAGCCGGTAAACTGATGTGTGTCAATGAGGTACACCTATAAAATGCATATTCTCCTATCGCCCAAACCGTTTCTGGAATGATGATCTCTGTTAGTTTTGCACACCCAGCAAACGCATAAGCCTCAATTCGCTCCAGACCATAAGGCAGTGTAATTTGTCCAGCTTTGCCTCCCGGACAGCAGACCAGTGTTGTGAGTTCTTTGTCAAAAAGCATGCCTTGATATTCGGTATAAAATGGATTTTGGGTATCAACTTCAATACACAAAAGATTTGAACAACCAACAAAAGGCGAGAAGTAAGATCCATATGTATCACCAATTGAGGATACATTATGCGGAATAAAGATTTGTTTTAGGTTAATACAGTTGCTGAATGCCATTCCTTCTATTATAGCAACGCTTTCCGGTATGATCACGGACTTTAATGAAGTGCACTTTGCAAAAAGGCTCGTACTGATTATTTCCAGATTTGATGGTAATACTATTTCACGGAGAGATGTACAGCCTAAAAATGCACCCATTTCAATTTGTACAATAGAAATTGGCAGGGAAATATTGACTAAGCCAGTACAGCCTGAAAATGCACACATATCAATTCGATTTATTGAATCTGGCAGGGAAGCGTTGGCTAAACTCTCACAATCAGAAAAAGCAAACGTTCCAATACTTGTTACTGTATTCGGTATAGTAACGTTAACCAAATTTGTACAGTTTGCAAAAGCGTATGATCCAATACTTGTTGCCCCATTCTCAATAACAACCGAATGAATATCGGTACCCCAAGGTGTTACAGGATTATAACTACCAGAACTACCTGGCGCAGCAAAATCTGCCATAGGCCCTGTTCCTGATATAGTCAATACTCCATCATTAACTTCCCAAGTCAGGTTGTCACCACAATATCCTTCCGGTAACTCTATAACCGCTGGGCCGGAGCTCACCTTGAATTCCAGAATATTGGAGATATAGGTGATGCCATCCCACGTGGCTACCAGATACGTGCCATTATTATTCAGACTTCTGATGAAGGACTTGGAGAAAGTGATGATGGTACTCTTTCCGTCCGAAGACTTCTTCATCTGATAATTGGTTGCACCCGTCTCCGGATTCTTCAGTGGAACCACCCACTGGCTCACGCCGTCACCCATAATGACAGCTGGAGGATTGTTTTTATCGTAGGGCAAATGAAAGATAATCGAATAAGTGTATCCGTAATGGGCGACTGTCGGGCTCAGGTGCGGATTTCTTTCCTCATCGTAGTTGTTTCCGAGGTAGTCAAGGATCATCGTACCGCACTTTACGCATTTATAATCCACAAACTGATGGTCCAGCTTCTTGATAACGGTATCTTTGAGCTCGATTTCCGTCGTTGCTTCAGCATCGGTAAAGCACTTCTTGCAGACGGTGCATTGCCAGTATTGGATGTTTCCTTCCTTCTTGCAGGTGGCTTCTGTTGCCGGATGTTCCTTCAAAACATGCTTGCAAATCTTTGGAGTAGTAACAACCGTCCGGCTCAATTCTTCATGGCATGCTAAACAGTAAACTACTTCTTCATAGCTACCTTCAGCCGTCTCGGTTGCAGCCTTTTCATTTTCGTGCACCGGGACTCCAGCAATATGGCCTTCCGCTGTCAGTGTTTTGCCAGAGTACACCGTCTTTCCACATATGAAACACACCAAGTCCCCGGTATATCCATCTGTGGTACAAGTAGCTTCTTTGTATTCTTTTAACTTGCAATTGTGAATATGATCTTCAAAAGTCAAAGTGGCATTTTTCAGATAATCGTTACCTTCAGCGATGTAAATATCATTCCACTCTTCTTGAGTGCCATTATAATAGACAGTACTGATTTGATTGCAGTTCGCAAAGGTGTTTTGGGATATTTTCATGACACTCTTTGGGATACATACGATCTTGATGCTAGAACAGTTATAGAATGCAGAATTGCCAATGTTGATAACACCATCTGGAATGCTGACACTCATAAGCGCAGTGCAGTTATAGAATGCACTATCTCCAATACTGCTAACGCTGTCTGGGATCTTTATGCTTGTCATACTGCTACAGCCAGAGAATGCATTACGTCCTATATATGTTATTCCATTTTCTATCTCCGCAGAACCAATATCAGTTCCCCATGGAGCAGCATCTGAAACAGTATAGTTTGGTAGCTCGCCTGTTCCTCTTATTGTCAGATTTCCATTGTCAACAGACCAATCAAATGTGTATACCTTTTTTTCTATCACCGTGCCTTTAACTATTGTTCTGCCGCAGATTTTGCAGACTTGATCGCCGGTATATCCTTCTTGTGTAGCCGTAGCCTCCAGCGCATTCTTTATCTCCGTTTCATGAATATGGACGCTGAAGAAATTCACTGTGTAAGAGATCCGAACCTTTGTGCTGCCGTAGATGACCGTATTGACCTCTACGTCAAAGCTGTCTGTGGGCATGATATTGCCAAGATCTTTCGGACGGAAGATGACGCAGCCCTTCAGGCCGTAGTTGCCGTTATTGACATAGAAGTCTCCGTCGCTCTTTGTGCTGCTGAAGGACCACACCTTCTGATCCGCCTGCCTTGTCAGGGTCACTGTGGTCTTATCCGCATCCAGCATCGTACCTACGGAAAGGCTCCAGGGATCGATTGAGTTGAAGAACTGCACCGGTGTGTTCTGAGCAGGCCAGGCGATATTCGTCTGCGTCCCGCTCCCGTCTTTTCCATGGGCGTACATGGCACAGTAGCCGTCCACCTGGCCGAAGCCCGTGCTGTCCAGCGTGGGGCTCAGTACCCAGCGCCGGTGTCCCACCATCTGGATATTGCCGCTGTCGTCATCCGCCATCCAACCGTTCAGCATTGCATAGGTGAGTGTCGGGATCGCTGTCGAGCGGAAGAGGTTGGATTTACTTGCGCCAGTACTGCCCTTCGTATACAGCTCGTCATACTTTGCGTCGCTCAGCACCGCCGGTCTTGCCGGGTAGTGCGAGAGCCCCCCGTTCAGGCGGTTCAGCAGCACGGCTGCCTGCGCCATCTCACTGTATTCCGGGTTTATGGTCACATCCGCGTTCAGTCCGGCGATATAGCGGATCTGGTTAATCAGGTTTACGGCATTCTGCTGCGTAGCTTCCGAGAGCTCACCCGCGCTGTACGGTTCTCTGAGGGAAGGCACAGCCGCATAGGTGGAAACCACGGCAGCGGAAGGCACCTCATTCAGGAAAGCGGCAATCTCTTCCTCGCTGTGATATGTGACGTTGAGCTCCAGCTCAACAGGCGGAGCAGCATCGAAGAAGCTTTCCCCGGTATACGCGGCAACGGTCTCCGCTACGTCTTCGGCATCAAAGCAGGCCTTCCGCATGCTGTGCACCGTCCCGCCCGCAATCACGGCACAGAATCCGCTGATCGTGCCTTCCGCTGTTCCAAGGTGCAGCAGACTGTACAGCATACTGTTGCCGTAGAGCGCATAGAGCAGCCTGGCGTTGCTGAGAGAGAGTGCAGTGATCTGATCTGTGAAAGCCTTTGCCTTGGTTTCATCCTTTGACGGCCCCGTGGATACCACAACAACCTGGACTCCGTCCATACGGGTCCAGGGCGCGGTATCCAGAGATTGGACCAGCTCATCATAAAACGCGCCGCCCTTGCCGTTGCTGCCGCCGGGTGTCACGCCCACAACCACCAGGATCTTGTCCGCATAGGTCTCCTGTGTGAACAGGCCCCCGTCCAGTGTCGGTAACAACCAGGTAATAGAGCCGAGTTCCTTGTTGACAGCGAGGATCTCTTCCGCGTGGGTACTCTGAGGGAAGACTTCTCCGTCCTCTTCCTCGTCTGCCTCTTCCTCGTCGTCTTTGTCTGAGTTCTCTTTCTCGCTGTCTTCTTCCGGCGGGACTTTATCTTCACCGGTCTCTTCCGGCGCTTCGCCTGTCTCGACTGGCTCTTCGAGGTCTTCAGGCTCCGTCGAAGTCTCCGGATCCGCCGACAGATCAGTGTCTTCCGGATCGGTCATCCTGGGATCCTCCGCCTCTTCCAGAGCTTCAGGGACTTCCTCTTCCGGCAGTTCGGGGGCCTGATCCCCCTCTTCCGGAGCTGTTTCCGCATCCTCTGCCGGTGTCTCTGAGGGTTTCTCAGCATCCTCGCCCTCTGTGCCCTGCGGCTCCTCCGGAAGATCGGGGATGCTGTCATCTGTCGCAGCGTCCGGAAGTTCTATACCGGGAACCGCTTCCGCGTCACCGTTCTCAGCCTCGGCTCCGGGTTCCAGAGTCTCCTGGAGCGCACCATCCTCGTCCGGTGTGTCGTCCTCTTCGGAGTCTTCAGACCACAAAGCTCCCGTCTGATCCTGTATCTCAAGTGCTGTTGGTTCTATATCCTCTGCAAAAGAAATCCCTGGCATCATGGAAACCAGCATACAGAGGGTCATCAGCATACTCAGAATCCGCTTTTTCATCCTCGCAATCCTCCGTAAACTATAAATCGACATGCTCTCATTATACCAGAAGCCATTGGCGTTCTCAAGCCAAAAATCTCGCCGCGAATGCGTCTTTGAGCGGACAAATCCGAAGTCTGTCGGGCAGTCTACGGGCTTTGTTTCTCTTAAACTTTTTTAAATCACGGCAAACTTTTCCTTTTCCGCTATGCGGATTTGACAATCTGTGATATAATGCCGTATCCGAATCCCGCAGCGGAGGTATCGCAATGTCCTCTGAAAAGAAGCATGAGAAAAAGGAACGTCGCCCGCACCGCATGAGCCCCTTCGCCCGCTCTGCCGCGCGGGCCGCAGGGCGCACCGTCGACGCCGCCACGGGCGTGGTGGGCGGTGTTGCGCGCATCCTTCTCTCCCTGCTTCTGATCGTCCTGATCACGGCGATTCTCTTTACATGCATCTTTGCCTACTATGTCAAGACCTGCCTCACCCCGGAGCTGGACCTCTCTCTGGAGGACTATCAGCTCAGCGAGGCCAGCACCATCTGGTATCAGGATCTGGCCGGCGAGTGGCAGGCGGGCAACCGCGTCGGCGGCGACCAGAAGCGCATCTGGGTGGAGTACGAAGACATCCCCAGGTATATGGAGCAGGCTCTCATCGCCATCGAGGACAAGCGCTTCTACGAGCACAAGGGTGTGGACTGGTTCCGCACGGCCGGCGCTTTTGTCGAGATGTTCGCCCGGATGGAGACCAGCTACGGCGGCTCCACCATCACACAGCAGCTGCTGAAGAACCTCACCGGCAAGGACCAGATCACGGTGCAGCGGAAGCTGACCGAGATCTTCGGCGCCCTGGAGCTGGAGCGGAAGTATGACAAGCAGGAGATCCTCGAGTGGTATCTGAACGCGGTCTACTTCGGAGAGGGCTGCTGGGGCGTCGGGATCGCCGCCCAGACCTACTTCGGCAAGGACGTGCAGGACCTGTCCCTGGCCGAATGCGCGGCCATCGTCGGCATCACCAACAAGCCGACCTACTACGACCCCTTCTACAACGAGGAGAACAACAAGGAACGCCAGGAGACCATTCTCCGCGAGATGTACGACCAGGGTTACATCGACTACCAGACCTGGCAGGATGCCGTGGCGGAGAAGCTCGTCTTCAAGCGGGCCCCCAGCCAGGAATACCATCAGGAGATCTACAGCTACTACGAGGAGGTCGTCATCCGGGACGTGATCCGGGACCTCATGCGTCTCAAGGGCCTGAACTTTGACGCGGCCGAGAAGCTGCTCTACAACGGCGGATATCAGATCTACAGCTGCATCGACCCGCGGATCCAGGGCATCGTCGACGAGCTGTATTCCGACCCGAACCAGATGCCGAAGGGCGGGCAGTACGACCAGCAGTTCCAGAGCGCGATCGTCGTGATGAATCCCTATGACGGCCGGATCCTGGCGCTCTGCGGCGGCGTCGGCCCGAAGACCATCAACTTCGGTCTGAACCGCGCCGTGCCCATCCGCGACGGCGGCGTGAACTACGGCGGCGCCACCCGTTCGCCCGGCTCCTCCATCAAGCCGCTGGCGAGTTACGGTCCCGCGCTGAACGAGGGCCTCATCACCCCCGACACGCTGGTCAACGACGCCCCCTACATCGCCCTCGCCGGGACCAGCTGGTACCCCCACAACGACAACCACGAGAACTACGGCGTGCTCTCGATCTATCAGGCGCTCAAGTGGTCCCTGAACACCGTGGCCGCCCAGATCGTGGACAAGCTGCCCAACGGGCCCGTGACCTCCTATCAGTACCTGACGGAGCGCCTGGGCTTCACCAGCCTGGTGCCGGACGATGCGTCCTATGCCCCCATGGCTCTCGGCCAGCTCACCAACGGCGTCTCGGTGCGCGAGATGACGCAGGCCTTCTGCTCCCTCGTCAACGACGGCATCTTCACCTACAGCCGGACCTATTCGATGGTGACGGACAGCCGGGGCAACATCGTCATCGACAACTACCCCGAGACCATCGCCGCCTTCGAGCCCAACACGGCCTATTCCCTGACCTGGATGCTGAAGAACGCCGTCGCCGAGGGCACCGGCACGGATGCGCGGCTGGCGAACATGCCTGTCGCCGGCAAGACCGGCACCTCCGGCGAGTACAAGGACCGCTGGTTTGCCGGCGCCACGCCCTATTACTGCGCGGTAGTCTGGACCGGCTTCGACACCCCGGCCGTCATCAGCTCCAACGGCAACCCCGCCGCCCGGGTCTGGCGGCAGGTGATGAGCAAGGTCCACGCAGGGCTCGCCTGGGCGGACTTCACCTATCCCTATCTCGGGCCGGACACCCACGTCTTTATTGAGGCCCCGACCCAGACCGCACGGCGCGATCAGGACCTCATCGAAGAGGGCATCACCACCGACGACTTCGACAACTCCGGCTACTGGAACAACTTCTACGGCGGAGGTCCGGGTGACGGCGGCGCCGTCGTCATCGTCGGCGGATAAGACATCGGTGCAGCAGCGCCGGCGCTGTGTTCTTGACTTTAGCAACACGTTATGATAGATTCTGAAAGCAAAACGGAGGTGTTTTCATTGGCAAAGATACTCGAGTACAAAGGTCATCCGCTGCAGCGCAAGGACAACTTCATCTATTACGGCAACTTTGCGGACAAGTACGTGATCATGCTGCAGATCCTGGAGACCAAAAAGGTCAAGGACCTGGACGTGGCCACCAAGGTCTCGGTCCAGCTCCAGCTCACGGACGACAGCGTAAAGTCCCGTGACCGCATCGTCAAAAAGACGGAGAAGGACAGCCTCTATTCGGCGATCGACGTGGCTTCCGTCTGGCTGGACCGCGCCCTCGCCGCCCGCTGAGGCCGGGAAAGAGAGCGTCCCCATGCTTTCGAGCAGAACCCGCGGTGCTGTTCTGACGCTTCTTCTCTTTGCGTTTCTGGCCGCGCTGTTTCCCTTCGCCGTTTACGCGGAGGACGCCGTGGTGACCGGAAACGAAGTGAACGTACGCACCGGTCCGGGCCTGAACTATTCCGCCTTCACCAGTCTGAAGCGGAACACCGTCGTCACCGTGACGGACCGGAGCAACCCCGACTGGTATCAGATCAGCTGGTCCGGCGGCGTCGGCTACATCTCCTCGACCTTTCTCCGGATCGAGGCTGAGGAAGACCGCAGCGCCGTCATCCAGCAGGAACAGCCCCTGCCCTCCGGCAGCAGCGGCAATATTGTGACGCCCTTCGACGGCGGCACAACCGTCATCCCGGTCGAATCCCCTGCTCTGGTACCGGCCACGGTTCCGGCCGCAGCGCCGAGCCCCGCTCCGGCATCCACGCCGACACCTGCACCGTCCTCGTACACGGTGACGGTACAGCTCAGGCCTTCTCCGACGCCTGCCGCCTCAGCGCCTCCGGCCTCGACGCCCACGGCCTCTCCGGCCCCTGCCGCGTCTCCGGCTGTCCCGGACAGCGACGTCGGGACCGTCGTGGTGGGAGAATATACCGTGATCCCCTCCCCTGCGCCCGCCACGCCCTCTTCCGGGACGGCGGCCTCCGGGGACGCTTCCGGCTCCGGCAGCGCAGCGGCCGGACAGACAGCGGCAGCCGGTCCCAAACCGAACGCCGAGGTCATCGGCAACTCGGTCCGCTTCCGCAACGGTCCGGGCACCACCTACACGATCATCAGTGTCCTGGACAAGGGTGTCAAAGTCCGGGTCAGCGGCTTTTCCGGCGAGTGGGCCCTGTGCACCCTGGGTGAGGCCACGGGTTACATTCATCTGAACTATCTGGCAGCGCTCCTGCCCGAAGCTGCATCCGATGCGCCGGCTGCGCAGGAGACAGACGCTGGCGGGGACGTCTCACAGTCTCCGGCACAGCCCACGGGCACCGGGACAGGTTCCGCCCCCGCAGGCGAGGGATCCGACGCAGATCCCGACGCCACGACGGTCACGCTGAGCCTCGGCCTCGCTCCCGCCACACCGGCAGTCACCCCCGCCGCCTCTGTCCGTGACGGCTATGTGAACGCCGGCAGTGTGCGTATGCGCGAGGGTCCCTCCATGACGGCGGGGATCATCACCGAGCTCGGCTTCGGCAGCGCCCTGAAGATCACCGGCGAGAGCGACGGCTGGTACAGGGTCATCTGCGGCGGGATTGAGGGCTTTATCTACGGCGACTACGTCAGCTTCGGAAGCTACGAGCCCGTGACCGGCATCGCTCAGGCATCCGGTGCGGATCTCGGAAAGCAGATCGCCGCCTATGCCCTGAACTTTTTGGGCTATCCCTACACCTGGGGCGGCAAGGCCCCGGCAACGGGCTTCGACTGCTCCGGATTTGTCCAGTACGTGTACAGCCAGTTCGGCTACACCACCAGCCGGGTCGCCAACGACGTGACCGGTGACGGTGTGCACGTCGATCCCTCCGACCTTCAGCCCGGCGACGTGCTTTGCTTCTACTCCGGAAACGGCTACGTCGGGCACGTCGGGATCTACATCGGCGACAACAGCTTCGTCCACGCGGCGAACTCCGCTACCGGCGTGGTGATCACCTCCCTCTCGGTCGGCTATTACGCCTCCCGGGGCTGGGAAGCCAGGCGGATCATCTGACGCTCTGACACACAGACTGAATAAACAGCCTGCCGAAGGCATGAGTTCCATGTTCTTCGGCAGGCTGTTTTTCTGTTTATCAGGATTCCCTGTATTCGGTTTTCGCCGGTTATTTTCCCACGCAGAAGCGCGAGAAGATCCGCTCGGTGATGTCTTCGCGTATGCTGGCTCCCGTGAGTTCGCCGAGGGCCTCCATCGCGGCCTCTGTCTCGGTCAGAAGGATGTCCGGGGTGACTCCGGCGTCCAGTGCCTCCGCAGCTGCCCGCAGACTCTCGCAGGCCCGCTTTATCGCATCTGCCTGCCTCGCGTTGGTGAGGATTTCACCGGCAGGAACCTGGGGGATCGGGAACAGTTTCCGAATCTCCTCTGACAGCAGGTCCAGTCCCTCTCCGCTCACACTGCTCACAGGCAATCCGGGCAGACTGTTCTTTCTGGGAAGATCTGTCTTTGAAATCAGCACAATTGACCGCTCCGCCGCAGCCGCTGTTTCGAGCACTCTATCCAGTCCGGGCTCCGCCTCCCGGCTCCCATCCACCAGGGCGAGGACCAGCGCCGCGTTCTCCGCCGCCGCCAGGCTGCGCTGCACACCCAGCTGCTCTGCCATGTCGCCGGAATCGCGGATCCCAGCGGTGTCGATCAGCCGCAGCGTCACACCGCCCAGCGTGACCCGCTCCTCCACGGTGTCCCGGGTGGTCCCCGGGATGTCCGTCACAATGGCCCGGTCATAGCCCAGCAGCGCATTCAGCAGAGAGCTTTTCCCCGCGTTCGGCAGACCGATAATTGCGGTCGGGATGCCGCTGTTCATGAACTTTCCGCGCTCGAAGCTCTTCAGGAGCGCTTCCAGACTTTTTACCGCCTCCGTAAGGTCATTCCGATACTGCTCAGCCTGGAAATCTTCGATGTCCTCATCCGGATAGTCCAGCACCGCATGAAAATGCGCGCTCATATCCGTAAGCATCGAATAGACCGCCTCCGCCCTGCGGTGAATCGCCCCGGAGAGCTGTCCCGCCGCGTTCCGGACCGCTTCCTCACTCTCCGCATCGATCAGGTCGATCACCGCCTCCGCCGAGCTGAGGTCCATCCGCCCGTTCAGAAACGCCCGTTTGGTAAACTCGCCCGGCCCGGCCTGTCTGGCGCCGAGCCGAAAGAGCTCTTCCAGCAGCGTCCGCAGCAGCATCGGCGAACCGTGGCACTGGAACTCCGCCGTGTCCTCTCCGGTGTAGCTGTCCGGGCCCCGGCTGACCGTGCAGAGGCAGATGTCCAGCAGCTCCCCGTCCCTGTTCCGGAGTTCGCCGTAGACCAGCTTCCGGTCCTTCTGCCCGCGCAGGGCTCCGCCGCGGTAAGGGCGGAACAGCCGGTCGGCATATTCGATCGCGCACTTCCCGGACATCCGGACGATCCCGATGGCGGACACCTGCTGGCCGGTGGCGATGGCGGCAATGGTGTCAGATATCGCTTCCCTGCTCATGCCGTGATCACGGTGACGGGATACTCCGTCGTGAGCCGGTCGGCAATGGGCTCGGTCACATAGACCTCTCCGCCTTCGGTCATCAGTATCATATCAAAGTTCTCGCCGTATTCCCTCCAGTATTCTGTCGCCTTCTCCAGGCCCAGGATATACACGGAGGTGGACAGCCCGTCGGCCAGCATGCCGTCCGGACTCACGATGGTCACCGAGACCAGTCCGTGGTTGGCGGGATAGCCCGTCGCCGGGTCAAGGATGTGGTGATAGGTCTCTCCGTCCTCTTCAAAGAAGCGCTCGTAAGCCCCGGAGGTGATCACCGCGCCGTCCGTGATGGACAGGATGCCGAGAAACTTCCCGGAGTTGGGCTCGAAGGGGTCCTGGATGCCGAAACGCCAGGCGCTTCCGTCGGGCTTCGTCCCGCAGCACTGGACGTTGCCGCCCAGCGAGACCAGACCTGCCCTGAGACCGTACTCTTCAAAAACCTCCATCAGCCGTCCTGAGGTATAGCCCTTTGCGATGCCGCCCAGGTCGATGCCCAACGCCCGGCCCAGCGTGACGGAGCCCGTTTCGGCGTCATACTCCAGCCCGTCGCTGCCGACCGTACGCAGCATCCGCTCAAGCTCGTCCTCTGCCGGGACACGGAAGTTCTGCGAGGTAAAGCCCCAGAGCTCCATCAGCGGATACACGGTGATGTCGAAGGCGCCGTCTGTCGTATCCCAGAGTCTCAGCGCCTCCGCGACGATCGCCTGTCCGTCCGCGGACAGCGTCCCGCTGCCCTCGGTGTTGATCCGGCTGACTTCGCTGCCCGCGATCCCAACCGAGAGAAGGCTGTCGATGCGCAGAATCTCTTTCTTTGCGGCGTCAATGGCTTCTTCACAGCGCTCGCCCCAGCAGCTCAGGCTCATCACGGTATCCATCGCAAAGAGCGTCGCCGTGGCCTTCGGCACCTCATCTGAGGCGGAATCGGCCGGGGCGGCGTTCGCATCCGTATTGGCTCCGCAGCCGGCGAGGAGCAGCGCCGCGCTGAGCAGAAAGGTCAGAAGCTTCTTCAATCCTGCTGCTCCGTTCTCTCCGCTCTGGCTGCCTTTGCGGCATGCTCGTCCATCCGTTCCGCGACGTAATAGCACATGGACAGCAGGCTGTCCGAGAAGTGGATATTCTCGACGATGGTCGGGCTGTTGGGCTCCGTGAGCTCGATGTTCGTGAAGTTCCAGATGGCCTCGATGCCGTTCTCCGTCAGGATCTTCGTCACACGGATCGCCGCCTCCTTCGGAACCGCCAGCACCGCGATGTCAACGTCGTTCTCTCTCAGATAGCTCTCCAGCCGGCTCCCCGCATAGATGGGGACAGACTTGAACTCGGTCCCGATGAGGCTCTCCTTGACGTCAAAAGCCGCAACCAGCTCAACGCCGCAGTCGGAGAAGCTGAAGTTGTCCATCAGCGCGTGCCCGATGTTGCCGACGCCGACCAGAATCGCCCGGAAGCCGCGCTCCATTCCGAGGATCCCGGCGATCTCCGCCCGCAGCGCCGGGACGTTGTAGCCGTAGCCCTGCTGGCCGAATTCACCGAAGTTGCTGAAATCCTGCCGGATCTGAGAGGGGGTGAGGCCGAGCTGCTCGCCGAGCTCCTTTGACGAGATCCGGCTCACACCGTTCTCGTTCAGTTCGTCCAGCTTTCGCAGATAGCGCGGGAGGCGCCGGATCACGTTATTCGATACCTTTACCCGTTTCAAATCAATCTTCCCTTCATATTACAGCTTGTTGCAGGCGCACCGCCTTCCGTTGCACCTGATATCGTAACAGTACGGCACTGATATTGTCAAAAGCGCGGCCGTATCGGGACCGCGTTTCCATATTGTTTAGATTATAACATATCCCAAAATACGATTCAAGCCCCAAAGCGCCGCCGAAATGGCGCTCTGGGGCAGTAAGAGGCACTTTGAGAGCACGCCGGGCTCCGGTTTCGCCGCCGGCGCGGCAGGCAGCTTCCGGGCCGTCTCCGGGCTCAGGCCCCGCCGTGGCCGCAGGCGGCGCGGCGTTCAGTCCGGCCCAGCTCTCTTTTGGCCGCCGAAAAGACTTTCCTGATCTCCGCCAGACTGGACACGTGGACCAGCTCCTGGCGATAAACCGACGAGTGCGGCACCCCGTGGAGATACCAGGGCAGCTGGTGTCTGGCCTCCATGCAGGCCGGATACTCGCCCCGCTGCTCCGCCAGGCGCTCGATCTGCCGGGCGGCGGCGTCCAGCCGCTCCGCCAGGGGCGGGAGCTCCGGCTCCGGCTCTCCGGCGATTGCGGCGTTCGCCCGCGCAAAGAGCCAGGGATCACCGAAGCTGCCGCGGCCGATCATCACCGCGTCGCAGCCCGTATAGCGCAGGATGTGCGCTGCGTCCGCCCCCGTAAACACGTCGCCATTTGCCGTGACCGGGATCGAGACGGCCTTCTTCACCTCGCGGATGACGTCCCAGTCGGCCTTCCCGGCATACATCTGTACCCGGGTCCTGCCGTGGACGGTCAGGGCGGAGGCGCCCGCCTGCTCACAGACACGGGCAAACTCCACCGCGTTGACGCTGCCCCCGTCCCAGCCCTTCCGGAACTTCACCGTCACCGGGACCGGGACTGCGGCATGCACCGCCTCCACGATCTTCCCGGCGAGCTCCGGCGTCTTCATCAGGGCCGAGCCGTCCCCGCTGCCGGCAATCTTCCCGACGGGGCAGCCCATGTTGATGTCCAGGACCGCCGCACCGGAGTATTCCAGCGCCATCTGGGCAGCCTCCGCCATGATCTCCGGCTCGTGTCCGAAGATCTGGACCGCCGCCGGCGCTTCGCCCTCCGGCAGATACAGCAGCATCCGGCTCTTCTCATCGTGATAGCAGAGGGCCCGCGCGCTGACCATCTCGGTCGTCGTCATGGCCGCGCCGCAGCTTCGGCAGAGCTCCCGGAAGGCAAAGTCCGACACCCCTGCCATTGGGGCCAGGACCGCTCTGCCCGGGATCTCAACGGGCCCGATGTTCATGTCTCCAGGTCCAGCCCGACGGGGCAGTGGTCCGAGCCCATGATCTCGGGCAGGATATAGGCGCTGCGGATCCTCTCCCGCAGCCGGTCGGACACGACAAAGTAGTCGATGCGCCAGCCCACGTTCCGCTCCCGTGCCGCCGCACGGTAGCTCCACCACGAGTAGGCGTCGGTCTGGTCGGGATGGAGCCAGCGGAAGCTGTCCGTGAAGCCCGCGCCCAGGAGTTCGGTGAACTTGCCCCGTTCCTCATACGAGAAGCCGGGGTTTCCGATGTTGGTCTTCGGGTTCTTCAGGTCGATCTCCTCGTGGGCGACGTTCATGTCTCCGCAGGCCACAACGGGTTTTTCGGCATCCAGCGTGCGGAGGTAGTCCCGGAACGCGTCGTCCCACTGCATCCGGTAGTCGATCCGGCGCAGCCCGTCCTGGGCGTTCGGGGTATATACGCAGACCAGGAAGTGATCCTCAAACTCCAGCGTGACCGCCCTTCCCTCCGTGTCATGCTCGGGGATGCCCAGGTTGTACCGCACCGAGAGCGGTGTCTTCCGGGTGAAGATGGCGGTGCCGGAATAGCCCTTTCGCTCGGCGTAGCTCCAGTAGCTCTCGTAGCCGGGCAGGTCCAGCTCGATCTGTCCCTCCTGGAGCTTGGTCTCCTGGATACAGATGCAGTCCGCGTCCAGCGCCGTCACGGCCCCGGAGAAGCCCTTCTTCTCCGCCGCACGCAGTCCGTTTACGTTCCATGAGAGATATCTTGTCACGTTTCTGTCCCTCCCTGCAGTTTCTGCCTGTCCTGTATGCCTCTCGCGTCCGGCAGCGCCGCGTCCCGAAGCCTCGGCGGCTCGCCCGACGTCACGTCCTTCGTCTGCGCGGTCCGGACGGCTGTGAGGCTCTTAATCGCGATGCCCTGCGCCAGAAAGCGTCTTTCATAGTCTGTGAGGATTCCCTCCACGCCGCCGGCATAGCGGTCCCGCGTCACATCCCGGAGCTCCCATCTCTCCTCCCGGAGCTGCCGCTCCGACCAGTCGAAGAGGGCGAGATTGTCCGTCCGGAAGCGGATCTCGCCGCCCTGCGGCAGGATGGAGGCATACCGCCGGAGAAAGGACGGCGCCGTCAGGCGGAACTTCGCGTCCCGGCTCTTCGGCCACGGATCGCAGAAGTTGATGTAGATTCTGTCCGTCTCCCCCTCGGTGAACATCTCCGTGAGCCGCGCCGCGTCAAAATCCGCAAAGCGCACGTTGTCCAGGCCTTCCGCCTTCGCCCGCTCCATCGCGAGGATCATCGCGTCCGGGACCTTCTCGATGGCAACAATGTCGCAGCCCGGCTCTCCGGCCGCCAGCGCGCAGGTAAAGCTGCCCTTTCCGCAGCCGATCTCCAGAAACAGCGGACGCCCGTCCCGCTTCCAGCAGCCGCGGCGCAGCGCAGGCTCCTCCAGAAGCCAGTCCCGGCATCTCTCCATCCGCGGCTCCAGGTTATGCCGCTTTCTCATTCTCAAGTTGTCGCAACCTTCTTTCCGTGCTTCGCGGAGACTCTGTCCCGTTCTGCTCCGCGGTTCCCCGCAGCTTCTGTACTCTGCGGATTTCCAGCATGTTTTTGAAGCATACCACAGCTTGAAAAAAACATCAAGTCTCTCTTCACAAAGCCCGAAAAGCATGCTACAATCAGCTCCGTCAGCACCCGCGGAAACCGAAATACCGCTTGCAGGGAGGCAGGGAACAGCGTATGCGACTGGAAGAAATCATGGAGCAGGGTCTGGGCGAGCTCGGGCTCCCCTGCACCCCGGAGGCGCTGGAGCGCTTCCGCATCTATTACCGGCTTCTGGAAGAGCGCGGTGCACAGATGAACCTCACCGCCATCTCCGGAGAGGAGAACGTGGCGAAGCTCCACTTTCTGGACTGCGCGGCGCTGCTCAGGCAGCTGTCCGTTTCGCAGCAGCGGATCCTGGACGTCGGAAGCGGGGCCGGCTTTCCCGGTCTGGTGCTGAAAATCCTCGCCCCGGCCGCCGAGCTCACCCTGCTGGACAGCCTTCAGAAGCGGGTGCAGTTCCAGCAGGAGGTCTGCGAAGCCCTGGGTCTGCAGGACGTACGCTGTCTCCACCTCCGCGCCGAGGAAGCTCCTCCGGACATGCGGGAGGCCTACGATCTCGCCGTCTCCCGCGCGGTGGCCCGGCTGAACCTTCTCTCGGAACTCTGCCTGCCCTTCGTAAGGCCCGGCGGCCGCTTTGCCGCCATGAAGGGCCCCGCCGCCGGGGACGAGCTCCAGGAGAGCCTCTCCGCCTTCCGGAAGCTCGGCGCTCCCGAACCCCGGCTGATCTCCTACCGTGTCCCCGGCCTGGAGGCCGAGCGCACGCTGATCGTCGGGATCAAGCAGCAGCCGACGCCGCCTCAGTTTCCCCGCCGCTTTGCCCAGATGAAAAAGAAGCCCCTGTAGAGAGGCTTCTTTTTTTCTTCAGTTCTGCGTCTGCGGTCTTTGCGCTCAGGCAGCAGCTTTTTTCTTTGTCAGAGCACGGATGACCAGCAGTGTCACAACGGTGAGCACGGTGCCGATCAGCAGGCAGATCACCGCGTTCTGGACAAAGCCCGCGATGATGTAGTTCACAAAGCTGACGCAGGCCACCGTCATGGCATAGGGCAGCTGGGTGGAGACGTGCTGTACGTGCTCCATCTGGGCCCCAGCGGAGGCCATGATCGTCGTGTCCGAGATCGGCGAGCAGTGGTCGCCGCAGACCGCGCCGGCAAGGCAGGCGGAGATGCCGATGAAGAGGAGCGGGCTGTCGACCGGGAAGATCGCCACGACGATCGGGATCAGGATGCCGAAGGTCCCCCAGGAGGTTCCTGTGGCAAAGGCAAGAATCACGGCGACCACGAAGATCACCGCCGGCAGCAAGCTGTAGAGTCCTGCGGCGGCACCCTCCATCAGGCCATGAACGAAGTCCGCAGCGCCGAGGGCGGAGGTCATGCTCTTCAGCGAGGTCGCCAGAACCAGGATCAGGATCGGCGGAACCATCGCCACAAAGCCCTGCGGGATGCACTCGGCCAGCTCCTTGAAGCTGAGCGTGCGGCGGCAGAGGAAGTAGATAAAGGCAAAGACCAGCGCGATCAGGCCTCCCCAGGGGAGCGCAATGAAGGCATCCGTATCGCCGAAGGCACCGATCAGGTTCCCGGTGTTTTCCGGTCCGATCCAGTCCGTCTCGCCGTAGTAGCCGCCGGCGTAGAGCATGGCGAAGAACACCACGACGATCAGAACCAGGATCGGCAGGACCAGGTCAATGATCTTCCCCTTCGGGCTGCCGCCGGTGGTATCGTCCCCCTTCGCGGCGCCGAGGTCGCCGTTCAGGCGGGCATTCATCTCGGCGACTGCCATGGGGCCGTAATCAAACTTCATGCAGACCAGCGCCACGATGAACACCAGCGTCAGCAGGGAGTAGAAGTTATAGGGGATCGCCCGGACAAAGAGCTCGATCCCCGTGATCCCGGCATTCAGGTCGTTGGCCACACCGGCGACCGCAGCCGCCCAGGAGGAGATCGGCGCAATCATGCAGACGGGGGCGGCCGTGGCGTCGATCAGGAAGGCCAGCTTCGCGCGGGAGATGCTGTGCCGGTCCGTGACCGGGCGCATGACGGAGCCCACGGTCAGGCAGTTGAAGTAATCGTCGATGAAGATCAGAACGCCCAGAACAAAGGTTGCGAGCTGCGCCCCGACCTTGGTCTTGATATTCTTCTCAGCCCAGCGGCCAAAAGCGGCGCTCCCGCCGGATTTGTTGACCATCGCCACCATGATGCCGAGGATCACCAGGAAGCAGAGGTTGCCCGCGAGGTCCGAGACCGAGGCGGACAGACCGTCCACCACGATCAGATCCACTGTCCTGATCAGGTTGAAATTCGCCGCAAACAGAGCGCCCAGCAGGACGCCCGCAAAGAGTGAGGTATAGACCTCTTTTGTCAGCAGTGCCAGCACGATCGCCAGCAGCGGGGGCACAAGGGCCCAGAATGTTCCGCTCATATACAAGCCTCCAGAAATAAAAAAATGTGAACAGGAAACACCGTTCACAACAAAAGCCTCTGTCATGACAGCGCTCCGCATCTCTGCGACAGTCTGCCGGATCTTCTCCGACATCCCAGGTGCATCCGGCTGGGGAACCCCGGATGTCCTTCGGCGGTGATTCCTTTCGCACCGCGCTTCCCCGCGCTCTCCGGTGCTACTGATAATTACCGCGCCTCTATCATTCCCTGTTCAGTTTACGACATTATAGAACAATCTCCGCATTTGTCAAGCGGAGATTTATTTTTTATGGGTATCGGCTTTAATCAGCCGACTACAAGATATGCCCAAAAGGCAGGACCAAGGGAAATTTTTTGGACAGGTCGAGGTGTAGAATAGAAGCAACTCAAGGGAATGAGGTGCTTCAAGATGGCAAAAGCAGAAC
>JAILFJ010000069.1 GCA_024697625.1 Oscillospiraceae bacterium | reverse complement strand
AGTTTTCTCTTCCGAAACTGCCCGCCATTCTTGCCGGAAACCGGGCGATGGATCTCTACGGTCTTTCCGTAGACATCGAAAGGGATCCGCAGGCTTCCTATAACCACACCATGGCGCAGTATTATGGCTTCCAGAATATTCAAGGCGTAGAAGCGGAAAACCGGAGAGAGAAAAGATGATCACCTTTCTGAAAGAAATCTCGGACTCGTGTCGAAGCTTCCCGGAGCGCACGGCCGTCGTCGATCTCGATGGTGCGCGCAGGACCGATTACCGAAGCCTGAACGAACTGTCCGGCAGGGCGGCGTCCTGGCTGAAAAGCCGCGGGATCGGCCGTGAGGATGTCGTTGCTCTGCTGCTTCCCAATGGCATGGAGCATATCGTCGCACGCATAGCGGTGATGAAGGTCGGCGCAGCATGGGTCAGTCTCGCGGACAGCATGGGCGCTGAGCGCGTCCGTTACGCAGTCCGGGAATGCGGCTGTGCCGTGGAGTTTACGATGGATTGCTGGGAAGAAGCCATGCGCTGTGAGTCGCTTGAGGAGTCTGCGTGGGCGGAGAGCGCGGCGCACGATCTGGCATTTATCATCTATACGTCCGGCAGCACCGGCGTGCCGAAGGGAGCCATGCAGGAATACGGTGTCTATGAGCGCATTTCCGTCGGAACGCACGCTCTGTTTGATCCGTATATGCCCGTACAGTTTGCTCACCTTGTCCCGGAATTCTTTGTCGGCGGCGTATATATTACGATCGCCCTTTTGCAGGACGGCGGAACGATCCATGTGCTCTCACCGGAGCTGGCACGGAATCCGGGCGCGCTCTTCGCCTATTTTGTCCGTCGCGGCATTACGGCAACCTTTGTCCCGCCGGCGCTTGCGCATGTCCTCCAGAAGCAGGACGGTCTTCCGCTTCGCGTCGTCTATGTCGGGGGCGAGATCGTATCGCAGGTTTACAGTGAGCATTTCGATACCATGAATGTATACGGGCCGAGTGAATTTGGGCATCTCACCTGCTTTTATCGAATAGACCATGCCATGGACAACACGCCGATCGGCTGCCCGATTCCCGGCACGGAAACCATCCTCATCACAGATACAGGCGAAGAAGCCTCGGGCGAGGGGATCCTCTGCGCGGCACTGCCGTTTTTCCGCGGTTATATATCCGAACGGGAACGGAACTCGTTTATATCTCTCAAGGGAAAGCGCTGGTACGTCAGCGGTGATCTTGCTCAGCAGGACGGAAGCGGGTGTTACACGATACGCGGCCGTACGGACAGAATGATCAATATCAATGGCAACCGCATTGACCCGGCAGAGGTGGAAACTGCCGTGAAAAAAGCGCTTCCTGGAGCGCAGGCAGCTGCAAAGTCGTTTTCGGTTCACGGGAAGCCGTATCTCTGCGTGTTCTATTCAGGCACAGAGGAAATCGCGGCTGCCGAGCTGAGTGATCGGCTGAAAGCGTATCTCCCCATGTACATGATCCCGTCTTTTTATGTGAAGCTGCCCGGCCTGCCGGTCAACTCCGCCGGAAAGCTGGATTATGAATGCCTCCAACTGCCGGAAAAATTATCCGCTGTCTATGCGGCACCGGAAAACCAGGTCGAAGCAGCGTTGTGCCGCGCGATGGCGAAAGCCCTGCAGCTTGATGGGAAAACCCCGGGTATCGACGATGACTTCTTCGCGCTGGGCGGAGATTCTCTCACAGCCATGAGAATGCTGATGGAAACAGAGCTGCCGGGACTCAATATTGCCTGTATATTCAAAAACCGTACCGCGCGGCTGATGGCGCGGGAACTCCAGAGATCACAGGAATCCCATGAGCGGTCGAGTGCAGCCGGAGAGCCGCTGCCTCTTCTGCCGATGCAGATGCTTTATGTCCGCTTCGGTTCTGGCGGGATGGAGCTTGTTGCACAAAGCGTTGCCGCGGAGCTGGTGCTGAAACCGGATACGGACCCGGAACGGCTTGCCCGCGCCCTGGAGCTTGCCGTCAAAGCGCACAGTGCGCTCTCCACGGTAATCGGAATGCGGGACGGAAAGCCCGTACAGCAGCTCCGGCCCGAGCTGCTTGCACCCGTATTCCCGGAGCGCGCTTCCCGCGAAGCACTCGATACGGAAAAAGTCGCTTTTCTTGCGCCTTTCCGGGCAGACGGACATCCGCTGTTCCGTGCAAGACTGTTTGTGACTCAACGGGGCTGCGTCCTTTGGCTTAACGCACACCACAGCATCTGCGACGGAGAATCTCTCGTTGTCCTGATTCAGGATATATTCACTGCTTACAGAGGGACAAGCCTTTCCTGCGACGATTATCGGAGCTTTTTGATCAGACAGACGACAGAGTTTGCGCCTGAAGGGAAGGACCGGATCGCGCTTCCTGAGCCGGACATGGCAGCGAATTCGGCAGTGGGAAAAGCCGGCCGGGTTCAGCAAAAGCTCAAGGCTGACCGAAATGCCGTCGGCGTACTGGCAAAGCAATACGGCGTCAGCCTCAGTGCCCTGTTCTGCTCTCTTGCCGCGCTGACCCTGGGGCTGCATGAAAATGTCGGAAGGATTATGATGAACTGGACCTGGAACGGCCGCGAAAGCCGTGAAAGCCTGCGGCAGGTCGGCCTGCTGATCAGGGATCTGGTCCTTGTACAGCAGCTCTCGGATTCTCAGCCAGTTTCCTCCTTTGTTGCCGAGACGGCGCGGCAGCGGGAGCAGGGCATGCTCCGGCTGGTCGGCGACAGAAGGGACAAAAACGCGCGGGAGTCGGTGCAAAAACGTCAGGCAGCGCCGCTCTGCTTTATTCATCAGAACTTTCTGAAAGCACTCCGAGAGGAACCCATCCTCCAGTCAGCATCTCCGATGCAATGTGCGGAACCGGAGGCGGAGGAACCGTTTGAGTTCATCGTATGGGAGGACGAGGAGAGTGACCTTCTGGAGCTGCAGTACGATGAAGGACTCTATTCGGAAAAAAGGGCACAGAGTTTTCTCGACCTGTATTCCGCGCTTCTGGGACAGCTTTGCCGGAAGCCTGGGATGAGTGTCGGCGACCTTCGCCGTCAACTTGCAGAAAACGGATTCCCGGTCGGAGCAGACGAAGGGAGCTGACGGTATGATCAGGTATTGCGCAGACGACGTCGGCCTCAATCCCATGCAGATTCAGCGCGTCGCGGACTGCGCGGAGAACAGCGCACTGAACGTGGCAAGCATTTTCGGGAACAGCCCCTATATGGCGGAAAGCGTCGAAGCCCTGTGGAGCAGATGTGCCTTGGCACTGCATTTCAATCTCTCCGAGGGGCGGGCGGTCTCCGACCCGGCGGGGATCCCGCTGCTCGCGGGGGCTGACGGCAGTTTTCATCCGTCCTTTCTCCGTCTGCTGCTTCTTTCCCTTGCCCGCCCGAAGGCTCTGGAAGAACAGATCCGCATTGAATGCGCTGCCCAGCTCGGGCGTCTTCTGGATCTGCTGCCGGAGGACTACTGTATCCTCATCGACAGCCACCGGCATGTGCATATGATCCCCGCTGTCTTCCGCGGTGTCTGCCAGACGCTGGAGGCGAGCGGCCGCAGGGTCGAGCAGCTGCGCTGGCCGGTCGAGGCTCTGGGCGTCTATATCCGGACCCCTCGCGTATGGCGTTATTTCCGGCCGCAAAATCTGCTGAAGGCAGTCATGCTGAAGTTGTGCAGCCTTCCCAACGAAAAAGCCCTCCGGCGGCGCGGCATACGTCCTGATCTCTTCTGCGGGATCGTGTTTGCCGGATGCATGTCGGTAAACGCCCTCAGACCAGTCCTCGGCAAGCTGGAAGTCCTCGCCGGACGGGAGAATCGCGGATTGGAGCTGCTGTTCCATCCAGGCGGAACAGAACGGGGAGAACTGTATTTCGACAGGCCTCACAGCCATTTTGAACGGTTTTACCGTTCTCCGCTGCGCAAGGCAGAGGCTGAAGCCCTGCGGACGCTGCATGCAAAACAACAGGCGTCTGCTGACTCGCTTGAGCGTCTTAAAAATGAAGGGTAAAACAAGCTTTTGATCGATATATTGGAAACCGATAACGCAATGATTCCAACGCGTTGAACGCATTGGAATCATTGTAGTGCGATAAAGAGAACCAGGAGAATGGCATTTTTCAGAGGAGCTTAATCCAATGCGCTTTTTCTCATGACTTGTGGCCTTTGCTCCTTCTTCAGCTTTTCTCGCAGGGGTTGCCGGAAGTACCGAGGTGACGCGCTGATTTACGACGCAATCTTTTTCGACTTGTTCTTCAAAAGCCCGATCACTGTCAGCACAGCGAGCCCTGCGACATAGCACCAGTCTATTACGGGGCCGATATACTTGTAGAATGCAAAGACGTCCCGGGCGGGAATCTCGGCGAAGATGACGTTTTCGTATCCTGCCCCGGCGGTATCCGACAGCATGATGACCCGACCGTAGGGGTCTGTGGCGGTGCTTACGCCGTCCATACAGGACCGTGCGAGGCAGACGCCGTTTTCGGCAGCGCGTAGCTCTACCCATTTTGTGTGATACGCCCGGATCTCAGCCCAGTCCCAGGTGGGTATAAGCAGCAGATCCACGTCGTTGTCCATCCCGTCACGAATAAAGGTCGGAAAGTCGGAGTCCATGCAGATGACCGAGGCGATCTTCACCTCCGTGCCGTTCGGCAGCGTCACCGTTGCCTGGGGGATGACCGGCTCGCCCTTGACCACGGTCTGCGTCTCGACAAAGTTGGTCAGGTGGGACTTGTAGTATTTCCATACCTGTTCGCCGTGGTTATCAAACAGATATTCCACGTTCTCGGTCTTCCCGCCCTGACTGCCGTCCGTGTCCTCTACCTCCAGCGCCAGCAGGATGAAGATATTCTTCTCCCTCGCCGCCCGGCTGGCCTCGGTAAGCATGGCATCCTCATCGAAATCGCTGACGCAGAAGGCCTCCTCACAGAACAGAAGGATGTCCGCCCTGCCGGCTACGGCCGTATCAACGGATTGGAGCATCGAACGGATATTGTCCTCCACCGGCAGGTTTTCAACGTTCTCGTAGTCGGCCGTGAAATCCCCCAAATACGGGCCGGTGGTCATGGCAAGCTTGACGTTTTTTGTGCCGACGTCGGACAGAGCCAGGCGCGTCTCGCCATAGAAAAGCAGCACCAGAAACACCATGAGAAAGACGGCTCCGCCCCTCGTGGCCAGCCGGGTGTCCTTTTTCTGGACGTCGATGACATACATCAGCACGCTGGAAAACCACACCACCAGGAAGGTGATGCCGTAGGAGCCGAACACCGAGGCGATCTGCACCATGGGATCGTTGCCGGTCTGAGTGGCCGAGATGGGACCGAGCGTCGCAGAGGGGGTCAGCTGCATCACAAACTCAGTCACCACGAAGACCAGGGGGTAGATGAGCGTCGCCTTGAATCCCCCTGTCCGGTCGTAAAAGACGCGGTCAACAATGAGCGCAGCTGCGGCGAGCAATCCCAGGGCAGCACCGGTCAGGATGTTCTCGATCATCACGCCGCCCGCGGCGCCGCCCCATTTGACCGCGCTCAGGATGGACAGCAGCGCGAGGGGAACGAGCCAGCCGAGGAGCCCTTTCGTCTTTCTGGAAAAATACAGCATGCAGAACGGCCAGATCCAGGCCATGATGGGGGCGTTCCACCGGGCGCTGGACAGCGTGAAACAGATTCCTCCCAGCAGCAGGATCAGCCAGGACAAATATCTTTTTATGGGTATCGGCTTTAATCAGCCGACTACAAGATATGCCCAAAAGGCAGGACCAAGGGAAATTTTTTGGACAGGTCGAGGTGTAGAATAGAAGCAACTCAAGGGAATGAGGTGCTTCAAGATGGCAAAAGCAGAAC
>JAILFJ010000052.1 GCA_024697625.1 Oscillospiraceae bacterium | reverse complement strand
TTCCGCCGACTCACTTTCTGGATCCAGGCTTCTCAATCCGCCCACCCGTCTTCAAAAGGATATCCTTCTTGCGCTTAATCTTCCTGTCGATTCCTTCGCTTCGACTCTGTCTGTATAGTATACTTTTGTGTTTAGTTTAGGCTATAATGCCGGGAGAAGTGTGTTCCGCCACAGCATTCGGGACGTGCAGACTGCCTGCTTACGGATCATTGAAAAGGGATTCTCCTGAAACAGGCATAACCACTGTCGAGATGGTGGTTATGCCTGTTTTATGGATATAGGGCGCTAACAGACAGGGAATAGAACAGAAATCGGCAAGACATACCCTTAGATTTCTGTGACAACCGGCAGAATCATCGGACTCCTGTGAGTCGTCTTGAAGAGGTATCCGGAGAGATTGGATTTCACACGGAGCTTGATATTATTCCAATCTGTGATCTTTTGCGTCTCGCAGCTGTCTATGGTTTCCCGCACAACACGCTGCAATTCACCCATCAGAGCCTCTGCTTCCTTCACATAGATAAACCCGCGTGTTACAATTTCCGGATCAGCCAGAAGCTTGTGGTCGTATGAGGAGCAGCTCATGACCACCACAATCATGCCGTCCTCAGCGAGTCTGTGCCGGTCGCGCATGACGACACTTCCGACCTCGTTGATTCCACCGCTCCCATCCATCAGGACAGCGCCTGCCTGCACACTGCTTTCGCAGAGGATGCCCTTCTTTGTAAACTCAATTACAGAGCCATTCTCAGCAATGACGATGTTTTTTGAAGGAATTCCCATCTGCTTTGCAAGCTCTGCATGCTTCACCAGCATCCGCCGCTCGCCGTGTACCGGGATAAAGTATTTGGGCTTTACCAGGGCCAGGAGCATCTTCTGCTCCTCCTGGCAGGCGTGGCCGGAAACATGAAGTTCGGTGTTTCTGTCATAGATCACCTCAGCGCCCTTGTGGAAAAGTTCGTCAATCACCCTGCTGATGGTGTTCTCATTTCCAGGAATGGCGGATGCTGAGATGATTACCCGATCTCCGGCGTCGATCTGTATCTGCTTGTGCTCTGAAAATGCCATGCGATAGAGTGCAGACATTGCCTCGCCCTGACTGCCGGTGGAGATGATCACGGTACGGTTTTTGGGCAGGCTGTTGATTTGATCCAGATCTACGACGACATTTTCAGGGACATTCATATAGCCGAGTACTGTAGCAGTACGGAGAATGTTCTCCATGCTGCGTCCCGTAACTGCAACCTTGCGGCGGTAGCGGGCTGCCACGTCGATGATCTGCTGAAGGCGGTGTACATTGGAGGCAAATGTGGTAATGATAATGCGCTTATCACAGCCTTGAAACAGCTTATCGAAGCTCTCTCCCACCTTCCTCTCCGAATCCGAGTGACCTGCCTTCTCCACATTCGTGGAATCACTCATCATGGCAAGCACGCCTTCTCTCCCTATCTCACCGAAACGCACAAGATCGATCATGCTGCCTGAGATCGGTGTCACATCGATCTTGAAATCTCCCGTGTGTACCACCGTACCGACCGGGGTTCTGATGGCCAGGGCAACGGAATCAGGTATGCTGTGATTCACATGGATAAACTCTATGGTAAAGCAGCCGATCCGAAAAACGGCGCCCGGTTTCTTCGTAAAAATCTGCGTGTTGTGAAGCAGGTCATGCTCTTCCAGCTTCAGTTCTATCAGAGCTGCAGTCAGCGGTGTTGTATAGATCGGGATATCCAGTTCCTTCAGCACATAAGGTACAGACCCGATATGGTCCTCATGACCGTGGGTGATAATCAGACCGCGAATACGGCTTGCATTGTTTCGAAGGTAGGTAATATCCGGCAGGACCACGTCGATTCCGTACATATCATCGTCCGGGAAACCCATTCCGCAGTCTATCAGAATCAGATCACTGCCAAATTCCAAGACTGTCATGTTTTTACCGATCTCGCCTAATCCGCCGAGCGGTATGATTTTTAATTTAGATGTCATTGCTCCTCCCTTATGCATATTTTTATACTTCAGCACAGATTATTGCATCTCCGTGCGTCCTTCCAGTGCCCGTGTCAATGTCGCGTCATCAGCAAATTCCAAATTGGATCCTACCGGAATCCCGTAGGCGAGCCGGCTCACCCTCACCCCGAACGGCTTCAGCAACCGCGAAATGTAGATAGCCGTCGCTTCCCCTTCGGTATCGGGATTCGTTGCCATGATAACCTCCTTCACCTCTTCGGAAGCCGCCCGCTGCAGCAGCTCTTTGACACCGATGTCATCCGGACCCACATGGTTCATTGGCGAGATGACGCCATGCAGCACATGATAGAGCCCGTTATACTCTCTCGCTCTCTCCAGACTGAGTACATCTTTGGGATCCGAGACCACGCAGATCATGCTGTGATCCCTTCGGTCACTTGAACAGATCGGACAGATATCCTGATCCGTGTAATTTTGACAGAGTCTGCAGCATCTGACCTCCTGTTTCGCTGCACGGATTGCATCTGCAAAAGCAGTCGCCTCCGCATCAGGAAGCGCGAGAACATGAAAAGCCAGCCTCTGCGCGCTCTTTCGCCCGATCCCGGGAAGGGCGGCAAACTGATCTATCAGTCTTTCGAGCGCTGCAGGAAAAAAAGCCATATCAATGATCCTCCGCCGGTCAGTTCATCCCGCGAATGCCATCGATGGCCTTCTTGCGGTCCTGCGCGAGGAAAACAGCGCTGCCCGCCACCAGGGTATCGGCACCTGCCTCTATACATACCGGAGCAGTACCAGCGTCTACTCCCCCGTCCACCTCAAGCCTGATCTCCCGACCATTCCGATCAATCAGTTCGCGCAGCTTTCGTAATTTATCCATCTGTTCAGGCATGAAGTGCTGCCCGCCAAAGCCGGGTTCCACTGTCATCACAAGAATCAAATCTGCTAGATCCATGAACGGTTCCGCCGCCTGCCACGAAGTTTTCGGCTTCAGCGTAATCCCGCAAAGTTTACCTTTCGCATGAATCTGCTGCAGAGCGGCAATAATGTTCTCCTCTGTATCGGCCTCCACGTGTACGTTCACAAGGTCAGCACCTGCATCACAGAACTGCTTAACATACCGGATCGGTTCCGTAATCATCAGATGTGCGTCCAGAAAGAGGTCTGTGCACTTCCTCACCGATGCCAGTACGGGTATCCCCATCGAAATATTTGGAACAAAGTGCCCGTCCATCACATCATAATGCAGCCAGTCGGCTCCCGCCAGTCGGACGTCTTCGATCTCTTCCGAGAGCTTTGCAAAATCCGCCGAGAGAAGAGACGGCGCCACATAAATCATTTCCCTGTCCTCCATAATTGATTAAGTATTTAGTGATATTTAATCATCTTATTATACATCAGATACCGTCGAGAATGCAACAGAAAATTCTTTTTTAACATTTACTGCAATTCTTGACGAACCCCGATCCCTTATTGTATAATAATTTGGTTTTCAGACTATGCATAACAGGGAGTGTCCGTATGTTCAGACGACGCAGAGGGCCCGGTGCCCATTCCATTTACAGCTTTCTGATTACCTGGCTGATTATCTCGGCGCTTTTCCCGATGTATGAACTCGGCGGGCTTCTGGTCGCACTGAGTCTTGGCCTGGGTGTTGCCTATCTTGTAGGCCGTTTTGCCGGAAAAAGAGATGCCTTGAAGGATCAGCAGTCCGGGAATGAGCAGCGTTCCGACAATGGACAGGTCTCCCAGAAGAAGGAAGCAGAAAAGGCCAGGACAACTGCAAAAAAGGTAAAGCCGGTCGACACCCATGTTCGAAACATCGGCGAGGCTCCCGGTACCGCCGGCAAAGCGCAGAAGAAGAGCTACGGTCCGGAAGTGGACCCGATTCTGGAAGAAGGGAACAAGGCTCTCAGCGAGATGGGTCGCCTCTATATGTCTATCAAGGATCCTGAAATCCGTGTCAAGATCAATGAGATCATGCGTATCACGGACAAAATTGTCCAGGATGCCATTGCTGATCCGAGTGACATTCCCAAGATCCGTAAGTTCATGAATTACTATCTTCCCACGACAATTAAACTGCTCAATGCCTACGACCGGATGGGCTCACAGGGGATTGAGGGTGAAAACATCGACAAGAGCATGAAAAGCATCAGCGAGATGCTGGATGCCGCGATTGCCGCGTACAAAAAACAGCTGGATTCTCTCTTCGCCAATCAGGCACTCGACATTGAAACGGACATTGCTGTCATGAATGCAATGCTGGATCGTGAAGGCCTCAGCGAAAAGAAAGACTTTATCATCCGCGAGGAACCGAAAGGAACAGTTGCAGGTTCCCACTAAGCGCAGGAGCCATATCACAAGAGTCGTAATCATTCAGAAAAATCAGAAGAATATCAGTTCAGCAGAAAGGAATTACTGTCATGAGTGAAAACACATCCCATATTCCGAGCCTGACTCTCGAACCTCAGGCTGCCGCCGAAGCTGCCGTGATGGAAGCCCCGGCAGTAGAGGAGCCGGCAGTTCAGGAAGAAGAAAAGAAAGAGGAAGCCCTCCGCGAGAAACTGGATCTCTCCTCCCTGTCCCCTGCTGAGCAGGCTGCTGTCAGAGAGTTCTCAGAGAAGATCGACGTTCTCAATACCGAGCAGGTAATGAACTATGGCTCTTCTGCCCAGAAAAACATCTCTGAATTCTCGGATGCCGCGCTGAACAGCGTGCGGACAAAGGATCTCGGTCAGGTTGGAGACATGCTGGGAGACCTTGTCGTCGAACTGAAGGGAATGGATTTCGGCCAGGAGGAGAAGAAAGGGCTGCGAGGACTGTTTAAAAAATCCGGTAACAGCATTGCCGCCATGAAGGCACAGTACGACAAGGCCGAGGTAAATGTCGACAAGATTGTGGAGGCACTGGAGAACCATGAAGTGACTCTGATGAAAGATGTCACGCTTATGGACCGTATGTACGAGCGCAATGAGGAATACATGAAGGAACTGACCATGTATATCCTCGCCGGAAAGCTTCGCATTGAGCAGCTTCGAAACGAAGAACTTCCCAAATATAAGACCAAAGCGCTGGAAACCGGTCTGCCTGAGGATGCACAGGCGGCAAACGATTTTGCCAATATGATAGGACGTTTTGAGAAGAAGATCCATGATCTTGAGCTCACCCGTACCATCTCTGTGCAGATGGCACCGCAGATTCGGATGGTTCAGAACAATGACACCCTTATGATGGAGAAGATACGCTCTTCGATCAACAACACCATCCCACTCTGGAAGAACCAGATGGTCCTTGCTCTGAGCCTCTATCACTCAGACCAGGCCATGAAGGCTCAGCGTGAGGTGACGGATATGACAAACAAGCTTCTTGAGGCAAACGCGAAAGCGCTCCATCAGGGCAGCGTAGATATCGCCCGCGAATCCGAGCGCGGTGTCGTAGACCTGGAGACCCTGATGAAGACGAACGAAGAACTCATCAAAACACTGGACGAAGTACGCCAGATTCAGGATGACGGGCGTGCACGCCGGCAGCAGGCAGAGGACGAGCTAGCCCGTATCGAGGGTGAACTGAAGCAGAAGCTTCTGGATATGAAAGGATGAAGAAGTTTTTTCTCAACTCAACCGTTGCGTGGATCCTGACGGTCGCATTGTGCATTGCCTCCGTTGTGCTGAACACCCGGATAAGGCTTGGAAAGAGCTGTGATGAGGTAAACAGCTTCTTCTATACTGGCAATGAAGAGCATTATACTGCCGTCAACGGTGAATCCCCTGTTGCCTCAGAGCTTCGAAAGCTGTGTGATGCTGCGGATTCACTCTCGCTTCTCGGAATCAGGACAGATTATGACGACCTTGAGGACCTCTCCGATGCCGTCAGTGATATTCGGGAAGAGCTTCGCGGCAGGACCCTGGACTTTGACGATCTTTATGAAGATTATGAAGAACTGCTTCAGGAGACCTTTCGTCTGGAGTCCGCTCTTGCACGTGCAGAACTGAGTGAGGAGGAATCCGCCTCTTATTATGAAGCTCAGCACGCCGCTGCAGAAGCCAAAACCGCCATTGATGGATCCTCCTACAACAAATTGGCAGCCACGATCCGGCAGAAACACCAGCATTTTCCCATCACGGTGATCGCGGCACTCTCAGGCATACATATTCCTGAGCTTTTTGCATAAACCTCTTAGGGAAACGCTGAACAAAAACACTTAATAGGTCAGCGAGTCCCAGAATTCGTATTTTTTCGCAGAATCCTGCGGATATTACTTCAAAATAGGTCTATTCTACGCCTTAGAGACCCCAGTTTTTATCTGTTTTCCGGG
>JAILFJ010000041.1 GCA_024697625.1 Oscillospiraceae bacterium | reverse complement strand
CCATAATGACATCCACATCGATGTCATGTACTCCAGTGACACTGTTGCAGCCCACATGTCCACCAAGTATGCGTCCAATGATCCCTATGTCATCTCCATGGTCGACGCAAAGGACATCTTCTCCCTCGGACCGGATCACGCCATCGATCTGGCGGGTGAGCCCTGGGTTGAGTACACCACCCAGGCCATCACCGTCGACGGCAAGGTCCTCGGCTTCCCGGTCTGCGTCGAAGCCCGCGGCATCCTCTACAATGCTGACGCCATTGAGGCTGCCACCGGCGAGGCCTTTGACCCCGCAGCTGTCCGCACCACCGAAGACTTCAAGGCCCTGATCGAAAAGCTGATCGCCGGCGGCATGGAGACCCCCTGCGGCCTGCAGAAGGAAGACTGGTCCCTCGGTGCCCACTTCCTGCAGCAGGTTTATGAGATGCAGCCCGATCCCGATGCCTTCATCGCCGGCATCAAGGACGGCTCTGTGAAGCTTGCGGAAGACCCCGTATTCAATGCCCTGATGGATGCCTTCGATGTGATGAAGGAAAACAACTGGATGAAGGATGCTCCGCTTTCCGCTGTCCGTGAGGATACCGAGATGATGCTCGCCGAGGGCGAGATCGCCTTCAAGTTCGGCGGCAACTGGGACTGGGCCAACATCAGCGCCTTTGACTACAGCGAGAACATGGGCATGATGCCGGTTCCCACCGACCTCACCGAGTACAACACCAAGCTGGTCGGCGGCGGCTCCAAGTACTTCTACATCGACAACTCCGTCTCCCCCGAGCAGCAGGAAGCCGCCAAGGCTTTCCTCAACTGGCTGGTCTATGATGAAGCCGGTCAGGACTTCCTGGTCAACAAGTGCGCACTGGTTCCCGCGTTCTCCAACATTGAGCTGCCGGTCTCCGATCCTCTCGGTGCCTCTGTCAAGTCCTATGTCGACGCCGGACAGATGATCGCGGACTATCGCTATGCTCCGGACGACCACTATGCCAAGTGCGGCATCTCCTTCCAGAAGTATCTGGGCGGTCAGATTGACCGTGCCGGTCTCGCTGACGAGATCACCGCATACTGGGCCACTGCCGAAGTCGGCGCCCACTGATCCCTGTCGTTTTTTCTGACCCGGGTATCGCAAGTCCCGATACCCGGGATTTGTTACAACTGTAGAATGGAAGGTATTCTTGATGAAACAAAATACCATGGGCTATAAAGTCAAGCAGTATCTGATGTTCGGCGGCGTCGGGACGGCTCTGTTTCTCTGTGTCGTGGGCGTTCCCTTTATTTACGGTCTCTATCTGACACTGACCAGCTGGGACGGTGTCAGCAAGGCAAAACCGTTTGTCGGACTTCAGAACTTCGTGGCGGCATTTCAGGATAAAACCTACTGGCAGGCTATGGGCCGCACGATGATCTATTCTGCCATTGCCGTCGTCCTCATTAACATTGTCGCTTTCGCGCTGGCCTATCTGGTTACAAGCGGCGTGAAGGGGCAGAACTTCTTCCGCGCAGGCTTCTTCGTGCCGAATCTGATCGGCGGCATCGTCCTCGGCTATGTCTGGCAGTTCGTCTTCAACCGCGCTTTCGTTGCCATCGGCAAGGCCATTTCCGGCTCGGCCGTCTCGCTCCTTTCCACACCGAACGGCGCGATGTTCGCATTGATTCTGGTCTCGGTCTGGCAGTACGCAGGCTACATGATGCTGATTTATGTGGCGGGCTTCATGAGCGTCTCCAAGGACGTACAGGAAGCCTCCCTGATTGACGGCTGCACTCCTGCCCAGGCCATGAAGAACGTCACCATCCCCCTGATGCGCTCCAGCTTCGTGCAGTGCATCTTTCTCAGCATCACCCGCTGCTTCGTCGTGTACGACGTGAACCTGTCCCTTACCAAAGGCGAGCCCTTCGGTTCGTCGGTCATGGCGGCGATGCACGTGTACAATCAGGCATTTACGTATAAGAACTACGGTCTCGGCCAGGCCGAGGCAGTGATCCTCTTCCTGGTCTGCGCCATTGTCGGTGTGACTCAGGTCATGATCGGCAAGAGAGGGGAGGTTGAGGCATAATGACGGAAAACGAAAAAGCCGCACGGCAGAAAAAGATTGCCCATATCATTATGTGGATCGTGCTCCTGCTGCTGTTTGTCTGCTTTATCTTCCCCTTCATCATGGTCGTCATCAATGTCTTCAAGACCAAGGCCGACATCATCAAGGATCCCCTTGCGCTGATCGGATCAAAGGGCTTCACGCTGAAGAACTTCCCCGAAGCCATGAAGAAGATGAACTTCTGGACCGTGTTCGGCAACTCCTTCATCATCACCTGCTGCGCGACGATACTGACAATTCTTGTCTCTTCCATGATGTCATTCGTGATTGTCCGTAATCAGCGCTGGAAGTTCTGCACACTGATCTTCTCCCTGATGATCGCCTCGATGGTCATCCCCTTCCAGGTACTGATGGTTCCTTTGGTGTCCGTCTATGGCGGTATCCTGAATGTCCTGAACCACCGGATCACTCTGATTCTGATGCATGTGGGCTTTTCCGTTTCGATGGCGGTGTTCATGTTCCACGGCGCCATCAAAACCAATATTCCTATCGCTCTGGAAGAGGCCGCGACGATCGACGGCTGCACCCGCTGGCAGACCTGGTGGAAGGTTGTCTTCCCGCTGCTCAAGCCGACCATCGCTACTGTCGGCATCATCAACGCCATGGCCTACTGGAATGACTACCTGCTGCCCAGTCTGGTGCTGACCGATAAGAATCTCTTCACCATTCCTATCGCAACACAGGCCTTCTACGGCACCTATTCGACGGACCTCGGCCTTGTCATGGCGGCCCTGCTGCTGGCAATGCTGCCGATCCTGATCCTGTATGTCTTTCTGCAGCGCTACATCGTCGAGGGCGTTGCCTCCGGCGCTGTCAAGGGATAAGCAGAGACTGCAGGTGTTTCCCGCGCGGGTCAGATCCCGCAGCCCAGGTAAAACAATCTCCCCGTCCGCTTTCCGGGCGGGGGGATATCTCTTATCAGGCCTTTGACCGCTGCGCTTTTAAGGACAGGCTCCGGCCTTGAGAGTTCATAATATGCAGGATTCATGCGCTCATGATTTCCGGCACAGAAGGAGGAATCAAAGCTGAGACGTTTTTTTGATATGGAAAACCCGATCTGGCAGGGTCTGAGCATCGTCGCGGACATGATGGCGCTGAATCTTCTCACGCTGCTCTGCTCTCTTCCCGTCGTGACAGCCGGAGCTGCCCTCACTGCCATGAACGGCACCGTCATCCGGATCCTGCGCGGCAGCGAGGGCAGCGGGGTAGCGCGGAGCTTTTTCAGTGAATTCAGGCAGAACCTGAAAAACGGGATTCTGCTGGGCCTTCTGTTGCTGACGGCGGCAGGGCTCCTCTGTTTTGACTATCTGGCTGCTCTGGCCTACGTTCCTTCGCTTCGCTTCGGCATCGCCGCCATCGGCGTGCTGCTTCTGGCCCTGGCGATCTATGCCTTTGCGCTGCTGGCCCGCTACGACAGAAGCCTCCCCGGAACACTGAAGAACGCGGCCGCCCTCGCCGTCGCGTACTTTCCTCAGACACTCGGGATGCTCTGCTTCTGTGCCGCTTTCTGGCTGCTCTGCATCACCTTCATCCGCTGGGGCGCGCCGATCCTCTTTCTCTTCGGGCTGTCGCTCCCCTGCTACGTCTGTATCGCACTGATGAAAAAAATGTTCAATCAGCTTGAGAAGGAGGACGGGACAGATGAGCACTGAATCTGTACGCCATACCACTTCCTCCCCCTGGTGGAGGACCGCCGTCATCTACCAGATCTATCCCCGCAGCTTCTGTGACACGAACGGAGACGGCATCGGAGACCTGCCCGGCATCATCTCAAAGCTCGACTACCTCTCCCGGCTCGGCGTTGACGCGCTGTGGCTCTCGCCGGTCTGCTGCTCCCCTCAGGCCGACAACGGCTACGATATTTCGGACTATCTGGACATTGACCCGATCTTCGGAACCATGGAGGACATGGACCGTCTGATCCTCGAGGCCGGCCGCCGCGGGATCCGGATCGTCATGGACCTGGTGCTGAACCACTCCTCGGATGAGCACCGCTGGTTTCTGGAGGCGAAAAAAAGCCGTGACAACCCCTATCACGACTGGTATATCTGGCGGGACGGAACACCCGACTGTCCGCCCCGGCAGGCAGCGGCTTCCTTCGGCGGTGGCATGTGGGAGTGGGTTCCCGAACTGGGGCAGTACTACTATCACCAGTTTTCCGCAAAACAGCCGGATCTGAACTGGGCAAATCCCGAGGTGCGGCACGCGCTCTATGACATGATCAACCGCTGGACCGACCGCGGCATCGGCGGCTACCGTCTGGATGTGGCAGACCACCTCGGCAAGGACCCGGACCGTGGCTTCACCGTCAGGGGCCCCAGACTCCATGAGTATATCCGCGAAATGAGCGCGGCATGTTTTCAGCGCAATGCGCTTGTCACCGTCGGCGAGGCCTGGAGTGCGGACCCGGAACAAGCCCTGGTATACACCAGTCCGGACGGCAGCGAGCTCTCCATGGTCTTCGGCTTTGACCACATGAAGCTGGACCAGGCCCCCGGGGGCGACAAGTGGTCCCTCGCCCCGCTGGATTTTGTCGCGCTGAAGCGCAGCTTTGCCCACTGGCAGCGGACGCTGTACGGCCGGGGCTGGAACAGCCTCTTCTGGGAAAACCACGACCTGCCGCGCATTGTTTCGCGCTTCGGCAACGACGGCCGCTATCGGGCCGAGTCGGCAAAGCTGCTTGCCATCGCCCTGCACGGCATGTGCGGCACTCCCTTCATCTATCAGGGCGAGGAGCTTGGCATGACCGATCCCGACTATGCGCTGGAGGACTTCCGGGACATCGAGGCCCGCAACATGCTCCGCGACCATCGCGCCCAGGGCTGGTCGGAGGAGAGGCTGCTCACCGCCCTCCGTGCCCGCGCACGGGACAACGGGCGCACGCCGATGCAGTGGGACGCCACTGCCAACGCGGGCTTCACCGACGGGGAGCCGTGGGCCCGGCTCTGCCCGAACTATACAGAAGTCAACGCCGCCTCCCAGCTCGGTCAGCCGGATTCGGTTCTGGAATGCTATCGGACACTGATCCGCCTTCGGAAGGAGATCCCGGTCCTCACTGACGGCGACTTTGAGCTTCTGCTGGAGAAGGATACGCGGATCTTTGCATACCTCCGGCGGGACGGGCTCTCGGAGCTGCTGGTGCTCTGTAACTTCAGTGACGAGACCGTCACCAACCCCATCGGGCCGGAACTGTGGCCGGGTGATAAGAGCTGCCGGCTTCTGGTGTCCAGCTATCCGGAGGCTGCTCACCCCGCTTCGGGCCCGGAGGCCTGTCTTCCGCAGTACCTGCGCCCCTGGGAAGCCCGCATGCTTCTGAAGCAGAATCAGGAACCGGACCGAAAGAAATAACGGCGATACCAGAAAAAGCATAATTAGCATAATAAGACCGGCGCTGCGCCCTCAGTGGGCTACCGCGCCGGTCGGTTTATCCGTATGTATCTGTCAGGTCATGCTCCCGAGGCCGTGTTTCTGAGACCGTACTCTTCAGGCTGTTCTTCACACTGCGCTCTTCAGACCGTATTTCCGTACGTCCATCCTGACGCTGCCCTCCGCGTAAAAGCGTATATCACCGGGCTCCGGATCCGTATACAGCGTGGCGGACATCACCTGTTCCCCATCGTTGATGAAAACCTCGGCGCTGAAGCGGTCGAGGATCAGCCGCAGCTTCAGTGCTCCGCCGCAGTGCCGGACTTTGGCACGGCGCTGATGGATGATGGCTCTGCGTGAGCCCGAGAACTTCCGGTCGATCTGAAGAATGGACTGCTCCGGTGTGAAGAGAAGGTCGGTGTAATGCTGCTCATTCGCGGCGAAGCGGAGCCGGAACAGCCGGAGAGGATCTCCCTCCGGATCCTGCTTCAGTTCGACCTCCAGGTCCACCGTGCGCCCTTTTACTCCGGGCAACGTGAGCTCTCCGTCTCTGAGCACAACATTCTCGTAGAAAGCCGGGCAGCAGCGCAGCTTCTCCAGCTCCCGGATCGGAGTCTGGAACAGTCTGCCGTTCCGGACTGAGAGCTCCCTCGGGAGGCTCATCTGGCCGAACCAGGGCCTGGACTTGGTCCGCAGATTGCAGGTATCCCAGTTCTGCATCCAGGCGATCATGATCCTGCGCCCGTCCGGGCTGAGCAGAGTCTGCGGCGCATAGAAGTCGATCCCGTAGTCCACCGCAAAGTCGGCGGCATTCTCAAAGCCGTTTTCGGCCTCTCCTTCGCGGCCCAGCAGGCAGAAGGTTCCGTTTCCGTTGTGGTATTCAAAGTCTTTCGGCAGCATATCCATGGCGCTGGCCAGCAGCACGTCCCAGCCGTCCAGCCGGAAGCAGTCCGGGCACTCCCACATGACGCCGATGCGGTTGCGGTTGCGCGCGACGGTCCTGTCAAAGTGCCAGTGCAGTCCGTCCTCGCTCCGGTACAGCAGCGCCTGCCCGCTCCCGTCCTCATGCCGGTTGACGGTCAGCGCCCGGTACGACCCGTCCGGACATTGCCACAGCTTCGGGTCGCGGAAATCGAAGCGGCTTCCGCCCTCCGGGATGTCCTCCGCCGTGAGAACCGGGTTCAGGTCATACTTCTCATAGTCCTTCCCGTCTCCGAATGCGAGATTCTGGGTCTGCACGTCCCTGATCTGCCCATCCGGTTGTTTCTCCTTGCGTACCCCCGTATACATCAGGAGCTGCCTTCCGTCCGGTGCCGTCACTGCGCCTCCTGAGAAGCAGCCATCCCGGTCATAGGGCATATCCGGGGCCAGCGCCGCGGGAAGGTACAGCCAGCGGATCAGATCGTCGCTGACCGCATGGCCCCAGTGCATTGCGCCCCAGTGCGAGTCATAGGGATAGTACTGATAAAACAGATGATACAGCCCGTTGTAATAGGAAAAGCCGTTCGGGTCGTTCAGCCAGCCGACCCGCGGCGAAAGATGGAACATCGGTCGCTCTTCGGGCAGAATGCGTTTTTCGTTCTCTTCCTCATAGACTCTCGCTCTCTCCAGCTCCGGGCTCATGGCTCTTCCTCTCTTTCTCCTGTTCATCTGACCTGGATGCTTCCGGTTCCGGCTCTCCATCCTCCGGCACTCTTCTGTCCGTCTCCGGTCTCAGGCTTTTCCGGTTCAGAATCAACTCTCATTCTACAGTCCGGCGGGGCCGATGTCAACCACCCTGAAAAAATCATTTTCCCTCTATCTATTTGACGCAGAATCTGCTATAATTTGCCGGCCAGAATCCCGGCGGATTATTGTTTTTTGGAGGCTTCGCCCCATGAGCATTGTTTTTGACCAAAAGAGCAGCACACTCTCTCTGCATACCCGAAACAGCAGCTATCAGATGCAGATCGGGCCTCTCGGCTATCTGCTCCACACCTATTACGGACGCCGCTGTGAAGACTTCTTTGACTATCTGCATCTGCCCCGTGACTGCGGCTTCTCACCGAATCCTTACACGCTCCGGGAAGGCCGCGGTTTCTCCCTTGACACCCTGCCGCAGGAATACAGCGGCTCCAACGGCGCGGACTTCCGGCTCTCTTCTCTGGAGTTGCGCACAGACAGCGGAGTCGTCGGTGCAGATCTCCATTATGTCAGCCATCGGATCCTGCAGGGCAAGTACAGGCTCAGCGGACTGCCCTCTTCCTTTGGAGACATGGCCGAGACTCTCTCCGTCACCCTCGCTGACGCCGCCTCCGGTCTCGAAGTTGAGCTGCTTTACGGTGTCTTTGAAGAGCGGGATATCATTACGCGCGCAGTCCGGCTGCATAACTGCGGCACGCAGACCGTCTGCCTCGAAAAAGTCGCCTCCGTCTGTCTTGATCTCCCCTTCGGCCCCTGGGACCGCATTCATTTTCACGGCCGGCATACCATGGAGCGGCAGCCGGAGCGCGTCCCCGTTGCAAACGGGATACAGACCGTTTCCTCCGCCCGCGGCGCCTCCAGCCACCAGCACAACCCCTTTGTCATTCTGTGCGAGCCTGATGCGACAGAGGATCACGGCGAATGCTGCGGCGTCATGCTCTGCTACTCCGGCGACCACCAGACCGATGTCGAGCTGGATCAGACCGGCTCGGTGCGCCTCACCGCCGGTATCGGCGAGCGGCACTTCTCCTGGAGGCTGAATCCCGGTGAGAGCTTTGATACTCCCGAAGCCTTTCTCTGCTTCTCGTCCGAAGGCCTCACCGTGCTGTCTCAGCGCTATCACCGCTTTATTCTGCAGAATCTCTGCCGAAGTGAGTGGATCGCCTGGCCGCGTCCTGTCCTTCTCAACAGCTGGGAGGCCAACTACTTCAGCTTTGACGAGGATGCGCTCCTGCGGCTCGCCCGGGAGGCAAAGGATCTCGGTGTTGAGTTCTTTGTTCTGGACGACGGCTGGTTCGGACATCGGGACGATGATCTGAGTTCTCTCGGAGACTGGTATGTCAACCCCGGGAAGCTTCCACACGGTCTCTCCGCTCTGATTGACCGCGTGAACGACCTGGGCCTGAAGTTCGGGCTTTGGGTTGAGCCGGAGATGATCAGCGAGGACTCGGACCTCTACCGGGCGCACCCGGACTGGGCATTGTCTGTGCCCGGCCGCCAGCCCGCCATTAGTCGGGATCAACTTGTGCTGGACCTCTCCCGGCCGGAAGTAGCCGACTGGGTGTATGAGACGCTCTCCACCCTGCTCCGTGAGAACAACATCGAATACATCAAATGGGATATGAACCGTTCTCTTTCCGATCTCTACAGCAGCTCGCTGCCCCCCGATCGTCAGGGAGAGGTCGCCCACCGCTATGTGCTGGGTCTGTATTCGGTGCTGGACCGCATCACTGCCGCATATCCGGACGTGCTCTTTGAGGGCTGTGCCGGCGGCGGCGGACGCTTTGACGCCGGGATGCTGGCATACTGCCCGCAGATCTGGTGCAGCGACAACACAGACCCCATTGCCCGGCTTCAGATTCATCAGGGCAGTTCCTACGGATATCCCCCCTGCACCATGGGCGCACATGTCTCTGCCAGTCCCAACCACCAGACCGGCCGTTCCACGCCGTTTGGGACAAGAGCTGTCGTCGCCATGGCGGGCACCTTTGGCTACGAACTTGATCCTGCAGCCCTGAGTCCCGAAGAACGTGCGGAAATCCGGAAGCAGATTGCCCTGTTCCATTCCTGCTCCGATCTGCTTCTGACCGGTGATTACTATCGTCTCACGAAGGAAGGCGCTCCCTATACCGCGTGGCAGACCGTTTCCCAGGACCGCCGAAGAACGCTGGTCAGTCTGGTGCTGAAAACCACCGAAGGCAATCCGAAGCCTTTGCATCTCCGCTTCAAAGGGCTGATCGCCGAAGGACGCTACAGGCTTGCATGGCAGAGGAACTACGGCTTCGCCGGTCTCCCCGGTACAGCAGAGAGCAGCGAAAGCACCGCACATGAATTCTCCGGTGCAGCGCTGATGTACGGCGGGTATACCTTCCCGCGCATTCACGGAGACTATCCATCCGTCCAACTCTGCTTTGAGCTGCTGCAGGATTCGTCGGCAGATTCCTGAAAAAACTATTGCATTTTTGCGTGAAGTGTGCTAATATACTCGGGCGGCTGAGAGTTCAGCCAAACAGGGTAACCGGGTGTAGCGCAGATGGTAGCGCGCTTGAATGGGGTTCAAGAGGCCGCTGGTTCAAATCCAGTCACTCGGACCAAAGGGAGATCCCGTAAACATTGGAAAGCCCAGTGTTTACGGGTTTTTTTCATGCTTTGCTCCGGATGCTTCCAGGAGCTTCTCAGTCGATCTCCTGTCGCTTCCTGTGAGTAACTTTGATCTATTGCAGTCACTATTGCAGTCAATTTTTCTGGCCTCAGTCGATGTCCTTCAGCTCCGAGATGATTTCCTGCACACTCGGCCCCGGATCCTGTTCCTGAGCCTGCTGCAGATCCTCCTTCTGATCCTCATGGGCCGTCCCCTGCGCGGCTGCCTGCGGCATCTCGTGCTTGCCGTGTACGGCTGCTTCGAGCACTTCCGCTGCGGGCTCGATATGATCCACCGGGATCCCGCCCTCTTCGATCTTCTCCTCTGTCTTGTTCTTCAGCACGGCGATGCCCTTTTTCATCCAGGGCGGAATCGGAGCGCCGAGCTTCCCGGCATTTTCCAGGATGCTGCCCAGCTCCGTGAAGAAATACCAAAGCACCACTAACAATGTGAAGCACTGCGGCCAGGTGAAGTCCACCATGAAGGGCAGCCCGTTCACGTTATTCAGTGCGACCTGAACGCCGGCATCGGCGAAGGCAGCCACGCCCACGGCGATGATGGTGCCCAGCTTATGCCGGAGCCCTGCCCTTGCAATCTCGCTGGACCACTCTCCTGCGGCCTTGGCAGCCATGGAGCCGGTCAGATAATCCACCAACATGGCAGCGACCAGCATGATGATGGCGATGCCCAGCCAGCCGAACAGAGCAGTGAGAAAAGCAAAGGCAGCCACAAACATGGCCTTGATGTCCTGCGCGCGTTCCTGTGGGGTCATAATGAAGCCCTCCCTCAAACAGTAAAGATAAGTAATGATAATTGGAATGCTGATTGTAATGACCGTCTGAGGCCGCCTAAACCGGGCGAAGCGTCTGCCAGGTCATCGGTCCGCAGATGCCGTCCGGCGTCAGACCCTGCTCCGTCTGATGGGCCTTGAGAGCCGCGTCCGTATCGCTGCCGAAGATCCCGTCAATCGTGCAGGCGTGGCCCCGGCAGGTCAGGCCGGCCTGCAGGTACATCACGTCGCAGCCGATCATGCCCTTGCAGAGTCCCGGATCCCCGCCGCCTCCCCGTGCTCCGCGCACGGGCCAGAAGGGTGTCGTGGGCTTATCCGGCTCCTTCGGCGCTGCCGGCTGCCCGGAAGAGCCCGTGTCCGGATCGGACACAGTTTCTGGCTTTCCGGATGTCCCCGATCCGGCAGGCACACCGGCGTCATTCAGATCCAGCCGTGCTGCGAGCTGCACAGCTGCGTCGTATCGGTTCTGGACGTTGTTGAATGCCGGCTGCTCATACTCCCGGCACACGCGGTCGCAGGCGTTGTAGAGGCCGTCAGGGCCGACTGTGCGCAGGTAATTCAGCAGCTTTGCGTACTGTCCCTTGTTGGTCAGCTCCCAGAGTGCGAACCTCGTCTGCATGGCTGCGCTGTCCAGGGCCTGTCCGGATGCTTTCCAGAAGTTGTACAGGTCCAGCTTCCGCCCCTCTCTGCCTCCGGAGAAGTCCCAGAAGGTCCACTGTGCGAGTCCGAAGCCGATCTGATCCTGGGCGAAGGTCATCTTGGCGATCTGCCCGCTGGTTACCTGGGCCACATACTGATGGGACGGCAGCGCCGCCTGGCTGAGGTCGCCCTGCTTCCGGAAGGGATCCAGCAGGCTCTCGCAGTGCCAGTTGCCCATCATGGCCAGAGCGCCGGTCTCGGTCAGACCGCCCTGACGCAGGATGCTGTAGATCGTCTGAATATCAGTCATCGTCATCCTCCAGCAGGTCGCAGTGCCTTTTGTCTTCCTCCATCCAGCAGGCGTCGTAGATCTCCGAATCCGGCACCTGCTGTTCTTTCTCTTTTTTCTGCTTCTCCTGCCATTCTTCCTCCTGGCTGGCGAGGTTACCAGCTGCAGAGCAGAGTGCGGCGTAAAACACACCGCACAATGCGCTGACGGGTACAATCCAGCATAGATGCCATAGACTAATCATCGTCGTTCTCCCTGCGCTTTTCGTCAAGCCGCTGCTTCGTTTCGCGCTCCCACGACCGTTGCGTTACCAGAATCATCGACGCCGCTACTACAAGGACTACAAGAGGGATAATCCAGAATAAGTTTGCTGCGCTCATGCTACTGTCTCCTACATCTTTTCTAAGTGTTCTACTCTTATGTTATAGCTGGTCCAGCTATTAATGCACCTGTTAAATTAGCATTCCCATAGAACGTATTTCTAACAACATCATAGAAACCAACTTCCCCATCCGAATTTCTCGTGCAAGGAATAAAATGTGCAACAACGACATCACCTTCTCCAAAAACAACATCAAAATAGATTGATTTAGAACAATCTCCTGCCACTGAATTTGCTTGGTTCAATCCAAAAACATAAAACGGATAGTTTGATGCATCGCAGACTAAATTCTGTATCTTTGTCACTCCGTCTGCGACAAATTCCCTGTTTCCTTGTTTGTTGACACTGATTACGTTATAATAATTATCTCCAACCGCAACATTAATGGAATGATTCGTTGTATCTGAGTAATCAAGTGAATCAGTATCATGGGTTGATTTATTATTTAATTGCCATGATTTTACATTTGAGCTTTCTCTCGTTCCTATTTCTTGTCTGTATTTATTAGCTTCTCTTTTTATTATTGCTATTATTTCAAACCAAGAATTAGTTTTCGGCGTTATTTCGGAATTAACATAAGCAATTCCGTCGCCTTTCGTGTATAGTCTTTTGGTGTATCCAGATGGTAATTCTCCACCGCCGCCTGTCGGAATCGCATCTACCGCATCACCGAAGCCTTTTCCATCTTTCCATTCCACGCCTCCGGTTACACCTTTAGCTCTGATTCTGTTTGCGGTATAGATAACTCCGTCACTTGGTACTTCGTATTTCTCTGCGTAAGGCATTAGAATTCCTCCCCCACTATTGACGGTAATGTCTGTGTCGGTACATTGACAGAGGCGTATGCGTACTGCCTGACATCGTGTGTGCTGTTGGTAGTGATAGTGACTGTTCCTGTCGGTTCGTCACCGCCACCACCGCCCTGGGCCTTGCCAGCCGCAAAGCCAAGCATAAAGTCTTTGGTTTCCATTCAGATCACCCCTGCATACAGAACTGAAGAACCCATGTGCTGATGTCGCCGTCAAACAGATAGAAGTTTCCGGTGTCGATCTCGGTCAGGCTCGCTCCGTTTGGAATCCCTGCGGTCGGTTTGTCATCCGTACTGAGACAAAACACCTCGCAGATCATGAGCAGTTCGCCATTAAAATACTGATACCTTTTGTTTGCTGTGACCATTTCTCTATCTCCTTCCTCAGAATGTTACGCCAACAAGTGACGTGAGTTGCTCTCCGCCACCGCCCCACTGTACGCTCCGTGCCACAATCTTACCGCCGCTTATCGCCAGCACCTTGTTGTTGTTCTGCTCTTGTATAACATCGTGTATTGCCGTCAGCGCCCCTTCGATCTGCTCTTCATCCAGCGCTAAGTCATAGTATGTATTTGCCATGCGTCCCCTCCTATGGTGCGGTTGGTGCGAATGGAGATATTGTGAACAGTTCTTCTTCCGTTGCAAGCGCTATCTCGCCGTTCTTAATGTACAGAATCAGTCCGTTATTCTCTGGTTTCTCCGTGTCAAGCAGTGCCTTGAGGTCATGGTCAATCTGCCATCCCAACTGTGGGGCCTTAATCACGTCTGCCATATCGCATCTCTCCCGTCTATGGGTTTGGCGGAACAGGTGTGCTGTAGTAGATCAGGATGCACCCGTCCCCACCGTTGCCGCCTTTGCCACCGCCAGAACCGTATCCGTGTCGCCTTGCATTTGCTACCAGCTCCTTGTTTCCAGCTCTGGATGTTGGAAACTCATTGATGATGATTGTCGATGCTCCTGCGCCACCACCGCCTCCATAGCCTCCGTCTCCGCCGCATCCGTACCACGCCTCTTTTGCGTTGTCTGCCGGAACGTGGCTATAGAACTCAGCTCCTTCAGCGCTTGCTGTCGGGTCGTTGTGCCTGCCGGACAGAGCGCCTGTGACAGTCAAGTGCAGTGTTCCATATCCTGTATCGCCGGGGTCTTGCCAGCTTCCGCCTCCGGCTTCTCGTAGGTCAATGGGAAAGCGGCTAATAAAATTCTCAGATTCACCAGATGCCGGAACTCCATATATCATAGTCCATGCAACCGCCGCCGCATATCTTGTAAAATCAGCGCTATAAGTAATAGACGGAGCCGCAGAAAGTTCTTGATAAGTAGAATCAGATGACGAAGCATAGTAAACCGTCTTGCCATTATATGTAAAGGTATTTGATAAACTTCCTCCACCAGTATCACCTTCTGAATCAATCCAAGCATAATAAGCACCTGATTCTCTGGCAGCATAAATGTACGCACGAATATTGCTATTAAAAGCTATTGTTCCAACGCCACCAGTTACTGTTGTTTCAGCACTAATATTAGTACCCATACGCCTGTCTTGATATGTTTCAGTCAGCGAACTTGCTGCTGGAACTGGAACTGGCACATCTCCAGTGTTTAACTCTGGTGATTTAATCTTTGCATATACCGTTGCCTCAGTTTCATCAGCTTCAACAGACCAGCTCTGCAACTGATCGCTCGTGCTAACAGAAATACCACCTGCGGCATTACCTTCCGGCCCGGAGCAATGTGCCTGAAGCACCCGTTCCCCTTCGCTGACCACGTTGCTGAGTGTAAACGTGTACTCACCAAGTGTATAACTTGCACCAGGAGCTAATGATCCGCTGCTGTTAGATGCCATTGTTCACCGCTCCTTTCCGCATTATCCGTTCCATGACACCCACCATTCCGTGCTCTGATTGGACGCACCGTGCATGTGCTCATAGATCGGCAGTCCTGTTTCCTCGTCTACCGCTCTTGCGTCCAGACCGACCGCCGCCCCTGCGCCGTTGCCGCCGTAGGCTTTGATTACAGCTTCACTCAGTCCGCTCACGCTCGTCAGTATGTTGCCTGTGCTGCCTCCGCTGTAGACTCTTGATGTTGGCGCTGTCTCTCCCTCCGGCAGTTCCGCTTCACCTTCGATGTGATAATACGGGCCTGTCACATCTTCTCCATCCGTGACCCAGTTAAACGTGCCGCCGCTCTGGACTTTCCTTGCTCCGCCTTTGCCGCCCTGGATGCTCCTATGTCCGGTCAGAGCATAGTAGTTTTCGCCGATGGGATCGTACACCCCGCCCTGCGGCACATAAGCGTCACTGTCATCAGTAGACCACACCTCCACGCCTTCGATGCCGAAGGTGGTGGCCGTGCCGGCGCTGCCCAGGTTCGGGCTCCCGGTCCAGCCGCTCAGGCTCTGCTCCTCTGCGACCATTTCCTCCAGCTCCTCGGTGGTGTACTCCGTGTCCGGGTCTTCGTTTTTCAGCGCCGCCCTCAGCTCGTCCACCGTGTCCGGTATGAAGCCTGTATGCGCGCCGCCTTCTCCGCCGAGGCCCAGCGTCCAGTGGTACACTGTTCCCGGTACCGCACTCTCGACCATGACAACCTTCACACGGCCCGGAGTTCCTCCGGATCCGCCCTCACCGCCGTCACCGCCCTCCGCGCCGTACCAGACGCCGGACAGGTCGTCCGTTGTGGAAACCCCGGTGTGTGTATAGGCGTCCTTTCCGTTTTTTCCGGGCCAACCGCTCGTACCACCAGTCCCGCCGCCGATCAGCACAACTTTGAAGCTGGTCACCCCGGGCGGCACCTCCCAGTCGCCCTCGGTGATCTGTTGCGATGGATCCTCCGGGTCCGGTTTCGGCACGATCACTTCCTCACACTGGAGAAGGCCGTCCTTTCCGGCAGGTGTGTAATTGGCATAGAAGGTGCAGTCAGCCTTGTTGACCGCCGAGGCGTTGATCTCCATGCTGGAGAGGTATGCGGTCACCTGAGTGCCGAACGGATCCTTGAATCGGTAGACCTTCCCACAGCGCTGGCCCTGATAGAGAATGCCGTTGTTGATCTTCTGGATGAACTCATCCGGGCAGTAGAACGCATAGAGCCGGTTGATAAGGTTGGCAGAGTTGATCATATTGACCAGAGGCTCATTCTTGACCTGGATGGTCTTTTCGTCAGAGGCAGCCGGGTCTCCGTAGGCCACCTCCTTCGTGGTATGCAGATACGGAATCCCGGTCAGCTTCCCGTTTCCTCTGAGGACCGCGCTGTTCTCTGTTGCGGAGACAATCGTCAGGCCCTCCGTAGCTGCCAGTGTGTCCACGATCACCGGCGCGTTGCTGAACCAGATCTCCGCGCCCGCGATGGTCGTCCCTTCCGTATTGTCAAAGAGCACGGCTGGATTTTCGTCCTGAACATCCGTGAAGGTGTGCTCATACACGACGACGCGCGTATAGGGCTTGGCATACTCCACGTCACCATGGTTGTAGATCGGTTCCTCTCCGATGTCTTCTGCGGCATCCGGTGCGGAGTAAATGAAGGTGAAGCGCGGGTTGCCATCGATGTTCTTGACAATGTTGACTCCGTTGGCGAAGACAAGCCGGTACAGGTTATTGCGCTTCGTGTCATGGGGCAGCCATCCGCTCACCGGCTGAGCAGCGACGTCCTCATCGATCGCATAGTCGATCACCGGGCTCCCGGTCCCGTGCAGCCCTGCTGCGAGTATGTGCTGCAACACCGCGCCGAAGGTGGACGGCAGGAAGAGTCCGCCGCCGTGGTCCATCTCGTCCAGCATACCGATGGCCGAGACGGTGTTCAGCTGGTACAGGTTCTTCCCCTTGCGCTCCACCGACTTCACGTAGAATTTGCCGACCAGGATGTCGTCCTGGTAAAACCACACCGGCGTCCCGTTTTCCAGACGGATCAGATCGGACACTGCCAGTTCGTCACTGACGTCAACCGCGAGGATCTGGCCGACGGCGTCCTCGATCTCCTTCCCGTCGGAGGACCGCAGAATCACGACGTCCCGCAGGTTGTTCTCATCGTCGCGCACCAGCGCCGTGAAGCTGTCCACGCTCATCTCCTGCCCGACCAGGGCGACGTTCTGCACGATGCCGGCTTCGTCGATACTTTCATTGTCGAAGTAGTAATCCGGATCGCTCAGCGACCCGATGAAGATCTGATTCCTGATTGCCATGAAAGCGCCTCGTTTCTACTTCTCCACCAGGGCGAATGCCTTCGGCTTCCACTTCTCCGAGCTTCTCCCGGTCCGGCGGAAGATGCTGGATTCGTTCTTGTTGCAGTACATCACCTTCGACACGCGCCCGAACAGCGGGTCGGTGTAGCTAACGGAGACGAACTCCGGATACAGCAGCTGCATCAGGTTCCGCTGCTCCTCATAGCTGAGAGGCCTGCAGGTCACGTTCAGCCGGATCTTGGTAGCGATGCGGTCGCGGATCTCCGTGCCTGCGAGGTTGCGGCCGGCGTTGGATCCGTCGATGTCATTCCGGGACCATTCGACGCCCTCCGCCGCGATGTAGTTTGTGATGTCGACGCCGTCGATCAGGATTTTGTCTTCTATCATTCCCATGGCAGTGTCTCCTCATGCAAAGTTGTCGATCATGGAGATGCCCTTCTCTCTGGCGATCTCCTTCATGTCCTGGAAGATCGCCCTGGCCAGCACTTTGGTGCCGACCTTCCATTCTGCGACCTTCACACCGTCGGAGGACCCGCCCGCGTCCTTCGAGGCATCGAACACCGCCTGATAGAGTGCGTCGGCCATGGCGCTCAGATCTCCGTCCAGGCCGCCGGCTGCGACCGTCGGGAAGGCCTCTCTCCGGATCTGTTCGGCCACTCTCGTGACCCACTCCATGTTGCGCTCCAGAGGCACGATGGCCTCCTTGCCGGCCTCGCCCACTCCGATCAGGTTCCGGCCTCCGCCGAAGAGCGTCGCCGCGTCCACGATGCCGCCCTTGGCGTACCAGGAGACATGAAAGTGCGGCACGGAAGGCGGATTGATGGAGAAGCGGCCGCTAATGGAGATGTGCGGGAGCTTGATGTGGAAGGACGGCAGCGTGAGGTTGCTCCACCAGCTCTTCAGCGAGGACCAGCTCTCCTTGATAGACGAGAAGAACTCCCTCCACTTCCGGTCAAAGCCTTTCTCCAGGCCCTCCACCATGTTCTTGCCCATGTCCTCGAAGACCGTGGACGGCGAGTGGATGCCGAGCAGGTCCTTGATCCCGGTCACAGCTCCCGTGAAGGCATCCTCCAGCAGGCCGAACAGACCTGTGCCGCCTTCACCGAAGTAGCTGTCCAAGCCGGACTTGAGGCCTTCCCACATGTTCTGCGGCACGTCGTCCCAGTACGACTCGACCTTCTCGGCGATGGCCTTCTGCGATTCGTCCAGGGTCATGCCGGTGGTGTCGATCTGGTAGACCATCGCGGCCCACTGATCGGCGACCTCCTTGCCCTTCGTTTCGTACAGATGCTGGTAGTTTGAGAGGGCTGTCTCGGTCTCCCGGGTGTGCGTCTCCTGGAGATCTTCTAATGCCTCTTGGTTTTGCTTCCACAGTTTGACGTCATATACGATCAGAAGCGCATCAACTACGGCCAGTGCGCTGATTGCGATACCCTGGGCGGCGGTGGCGAGCGATGCTGCGATGCCTTCACCTGCCAGAGTGATCTGAGCCGGCGTCCCGGCGAGCTTTGCCACGAATAAGGACAGCTTTCCTCCGAATGTCGTGATTGCCGTTGTGATCCCGGCAAGCGCCACGCCGATGCCGATGCCGAGAAGGGACGCTTCCAGCAGATTCAGTTGTTCGATAAACTCACTAAACGACATCTCACCCCGGAGGACTTTCGCGAGCCGTTCCAGGTTGTCTGCCAGACGCTCCATGGCGTCAATGAAAGCATCTCCGACCCACTTGGCCGCCGGCTCCAGGAAGTTGTCCCACAGCCATTCCAGACCCGGCATCGCCGCGTCGATGGCTGCGCTCAGCACATCCAGCACGCCGGACAGTACGTCGAGGAACGCCGGCAGCGCGTCGTTCACCGTCCACACGGCCAGCGGCTCCAGGATCCGCGTCCAGAGGAACTCTCCGACCTTCTTCAGCGAGTTGAACAGCCTTCCGGCCGACTCCTTCACCTTGTCAAAGGCCGCGCTGATCTTCGACAGATCCAGCTTGGACCGGAAGCTCTCCCACGCCGCCTTGAGCTTCTCCAGGATTTCCTGCAGTTTGCTCAGGCCCTCGCCTGCCTCCTCCGCGACCGCGGTCTCCTGGATCAGCGGAGAGGTGTCCAGCGGGATGTCCGGCACGGATACGTCGGTATCGTCGCCGCCTCCGCCGCTGTCGGAAGCGCTGCTGCTGTGATCTGCCAGGATCTCCAGCGTATCGAAGCTCATGTTCTGGAGCTTCTCCTGCTCCTTCCTGGCCTCCTTGGCGGCCTTGCCGCTCTTCTTCTCGGCGTCGGTCAGGCTGTCCACCGCGTCCGAAGTTTCGCTGACAGTGGCCGCGGAACCCTGCGGCAGGTATTTCCATTCCTTGCCGGCAGCCTTCCCTCCGAAGACGTTGGCGATGGTCTGCGCGACCTTGTTGGCCAGCGTCGCGATGGCGGCCAGCACCTTGGCCACCGTATTCAGCACCGGCAGGAACACCGTGCCCAGCGTCCGCACCGCCTGGCCGAACTGCGCCTTGATGTCGCCCAGGGTGTTCGAGAGCTGCTTCATCCGCCCGGTGGGCGTCGCGGCCAGCGCGGCGTTCATCCCTCCGACCGACTGCTCCACCACCTCCGCCAGCACGGCTGCGCGCTGCGCCTCGGTGCCGTACTTCAGGATCTTCTCCTGGGCCTCGTCGAAGGTGTAGCCGTACCGGCTGAGCGCGCCGACCTGCCCGTTCATGACCTTGCCGAGCATGGTGGCGATGGTGGTGGTCTGCTCCGCCGTGACGTTGTAGCCGTACTGCTGCGCGGCCATGTCGTTCATGACGGGGATCAGCGTCTGCAGCGAGTCGGACATGGTCAGGTAGGTCGCCAGCTCCTGCGCGCCGGCGATCTGCACGTCTCCTGCGACGACGCCGAGCTCCTGCTGCGCGTCGGCCAGATCCAGGATGCTCTGGATCTGATCGTTGGACGCGCCCATGGTGTTGCGCATGACCCGCGCGAGTTTGACCTGGCTCTCGGCCTGCTCGTCATAGGCAGCTGCCGCGTCCTTCGCAAAACTCACGACCGCCGCTGCGCTGAGCCCGATGCCGATTGCGGCAAAGGCGCTTTTCAGTCCGGCGGCGGCCTTTCTCATGCCGTCGCATGCGCTGGTGACGCTGCTCCGCATCGACTGCATGGACGAGGAGGCTTTCTTTGCCTGCTTCGTGATCGCGCTGAAGTCCGCTCCGGCGCGCACCATTAAGTTTTTTACAACAGCCATCTCAAGCCTCCACAATCCTGCCGCCGAAGGCGGCGTTCAAAGCCAGCACCTGCTCCTTCATCTGCTCCGCGGTCATCTCCTTCGGGCGGGTGTCCTCCGGAAAGACCCGGTCATATCTGGGCGGGTGCTTTGCCCAGACCATGCTTCTGATCAGCGAGGCGAGACTGTAGATGTCCACCCGTCTCGCCCTTGCTTCGCCGCGGATCCGGTCCCGGTACGCCCTGGACCAGATCCAGAGCTCCTTTGGGGTCATGTATTCCCACTCCTGCAGGCCGATCCCGATGTCCGCGGCAAGCCGCAGGCTTTTGCTCAGGTATCCGCCCCGGTAGGGTCCGGCCCGCTGCCGGGCGCGGGAGCATCGTCCTCCTCCGCTTCTTCGTCCTCCTCGTCCGGGAAGCTCTGGGCGATGCCCTCGCCGACCTGCTGCATCAGCTTCTGCCATTCCTTGATCGGCAGCGCGTCGATCCAGTCGTCCATCTGCTCGCGCTTGACCGACCGGTCCTGCTCCGAGATGATGCACCAGAGCAGGAGCATCATGATGTCATAGCGCCCCAGGATCGTGCCCATCTGGTCGACGCCCACCCGCGTGATCGCGGAGAACTTCTGCAGGACTTTGTGGCCGATGCGCATCGGCCACATCCGTCCGCCCAGCTGGACCATGGGGATCACTCGTTCCTCCATCCGTCAGCCCTCCGTCATCAGGCGCTGGGTGTTGCGAAGGTCAGCGTCGGCTTGCCGGAGACCAGGAAGGTCGCCTCGAAGGCCACGCCGTCCTCCAGCTCGAAGCTGGTGGAGAACGCGCTCACGCCGGCGTTGAAATTCCACTTCGCACCCGCCTGCTTCGGCGGGAACTCGATCTCGACCGGGACCACGTCGCCGCTCTCCAGCAGGGAATACATCTTCTGCTGGCCGGCATCCTCGTTGTCGAAGAAACCGCTGACGGTGACCTCGCCTGGGTCTTTGAAGCCGGGCTCCTTCTCACGGTAGCCGGACTCGTTGTCCAGGGCGGTCAGGTCGACCGCATCCGCGCTGACCTGCACGCCGTTGATGCTGCTGAGCGCGCCGACTGCAGTCATGGTGTTGCCGGACGCTTCGCCAACTTTGAGCTTCACGCCCATGGATCTGCTTTTGCTCATGGGGAATCCCTCCTTGTAAATATGTCGGTGTCCGGATCGGACACGGTTTCAGCTGTCACAGGGCACCGTCGCTGATGTGCTTCAGCTGGTTGATGATCGGACGCAGGCCGGTCGGGAAGGCTGCCTCCTCGCCGACTGCGTCCCTGTGGTCATAGTAATGCAGTGTGAGCGAGTGGACCGCTGTGGTGTACAGGCTGCAGTCCCCGCCTTCAGGCTCTTCGATGCCCGCGTTGCGGAGGTACTCCTTCGCCGCGCTCATCAGGGTTGTGATCAGCGCGTCGTCACCGTCGCCGTCCACCCGCATGTACTGCTTGCAGGCTGCGAGGTCGGCAGCGGCTGCCGCCTCAGCCTCCGCGGCCAGTGCCGCCGCCGACTTCCTGCCCATGGCTTATCAGCCGGCGCTGACGGTCGAGCTGAAGTACACGAAGCCCTCGTGCTCGATGACGTTGCCGCCGACGGACACGTCGCCGAGGATCGTGTGCATGCGCTCGATGGCCTTGACGCTCTCGTCGATGCGGACCTCGTAGTCGCCGAACAGGCCGAGCAGGTAGTGCAGCGGGTTGCCGTAGATCAGATCGCCGCTGGAGAGATCCGGGACCAGCACGTACGGGATCTGCACGCCGCCGTCGGCGATGATGCCGGTGTTGCCGTTGCCGGCCGGGGTGATCTTGAACAGGCGCGCCTTCTCATTGGTGCCGCGCAGCTCGCCGATGGCCTTCAGGTCGGCCTTGGTCAGCTGCAGGACCGCTTCGCCGCCCAGCTCGCTGTTCGCGCCGTACGCGAAGTACAGCTCGTCCAGGGTGTTGACGTCGATGCTGCTGTAGGTGTCGGTCTTGATGATTGAGCTGCCGGCCTTGTTGAGGGCGTTCTTGATGCCGTACATGGTCTTGGTGGCGTCCAGGGAGTCGCCGTTGACGATCAGGCCGCAGACCTTCCGGCGCAGGGCGCGCAGGGCCATCTGGTGGACCTTCTCGTAGTAGTTCGCCGGGCTGAGCTTGGCGATGTTGCGGTCGACGTAGCTGGTGGTCGTGACCTCCAGAGGCTTCAGGACAGAGATCCCGAAGGTCGGGTCGTCGCTGTTGCTGCGGGCCTGGCCGGACTTGCTGGTGATGTTGCCGACGGTGCCGTCGAACTCGCTGATCAGGTACGGGACCTCATAGCCGCCGAGGCCGGTCAGATCCTCGACCTGGACCATGTCCAGGATGCTGGAGATGGCCGGACCATCGCCGTGGATCTGGCTGTCCGCGCCGGTGGGCTGCACCAGGGTGCCGCCGATGGTGACGCTGTTGCGCAGCTCACGCATGATCTCTGCATTGGTGATGCGCACGCTCTGATGGTTCATCAGCTGCACGCCGCGCTCGGCGGCCATGTCGCGCATCTCTGCGGCGCTGGGCGCGCTCTCCATGATCTGCCTCTCCTGCTCGGCGAGCAGGTTCTGGACGTCGTGGATCTCGTTCAGGATGTTGGCCGCCTTCTCCATCTGGGCCTTGAACTCCTCCTGATTGCCGGCGTTCTTCGCGGCTTCGGCGGCGTCCAGTGCGGCCCTGCGGTCTGCGACCAGTGCGATCAGTTTCTTCTTCATGGTGTTTACCTCCTGTAAAGAAAAGATGTTATATATCGACGGTCTGGCCGCGATATACTAAGATTCCCTGCTGCCGACCGCGTAGATCAGCAGCAGCGCGAGGATAATCAGCGCGGCACCTCCCACTATGATGCCGGCCGGCAGGCAGATCATGCCGGCTCCCACCGACATGGCTGCGCTTCCCAACAGGAAGAGCATCAGGACAAGCACGATCACGTTTCGTCACCTCCGCCGCCCGCGCCTTTTCTGGCGCGTTCCTTGCTGAGTTCCCTCCAGTCCTGGAGAGGCACATAGTTCAGGCTGGCGTAGTGATCATCGCCGCCCTCCACGTCCGGCATGTCTTCCAGGGCGCGGATGTCGTTGACGCTGAATGCGCCGTTGTCGCGCATGGTCTGGAACCAGGTGCCGCGGCTGTTGAAGTCGCCTCTCAGCTCGTTCATCAGGTTCCCGCGGATCCGCAGTCCTCGTGCGACGTCCTGGGGCGTCAGCAGCTTATAGGTGAGCTCCTGCTCCCAGATGGCCGCGTTCGGGTGCAGCGTTCCGACCACGTACTCGATGGCGTTCTGCTCGTTCGAGCTGTAGCTCTGCTTCCCTGCCTGCAGCTTGTACAGCGGCACGCCGAAGACCCTGGCGATGTCCTGCACGGAGAGCGCCGACTGCTCCACAAACTGTGCGTCCCGATTTGAGATGCTCAGGGGCTTGTAATCAAGCCCCATGTCCAGCACGGCCACCTTCCCGGCGTTGTCCGGACCGCTCTGCCGCTTGGCCCACTCCTCACGCATGCGGTCCTTCTTGCTGATGACGCGCTGCGTGCCGTCGGGATCGGTCACGGTGACGTTGCCGGATAGGTCGGACTCCGTCCGGAGGATGCCGGCCGGCTGCCCGCCGTTCTGGTAGTAGCCGGCGCTGTACTCCTGCGCGGCCTTCGCCGTCCGGATGATCTCCTGCGCGCGCTCCAGGTACCCGATCCCGGTGTAGCCGTTCCGGGTGAAGGCGATCACGTGCAGCACGTCCATCTCGGTGCACCGGATCAGCTCCTGCGTGAAGGGGTTCTGCATCTGATACCAGAGCGTCCCGTCCGTCGCCAGCGTGATCGTGCACATGCTCCGCGGGATTGGTACCAGCTCCGTCGGCTGCAGCGTCCTGGGGTCCCTGCGGATCCACGCGATGCCGTTTCCGTTGCACACGCGCTCCGCCTCGACCTGTTTCCGGAAGGTGAAGGGCGTCTGCAGCTTGTTCGGTCGGCCGCTCAGCAGCTCCGCCACCGGATGGTCCACGCGCTCCCGCGTCTGCACGTCGTAGACGAAGAAGGGCATCTTGCCGATGGAATCCGACAGGATATCAATGCACCGGCTCACCGTCGACAGCTTCATGGCCGCATCCTGGTCCGTCCAGATGATCTTCGGACTCAGCCCCAGGCTCTCAGGCGTCACGGCGTTCCGCGCGCCCTGGGCGGGCTGAGGGGGCTCCCGTGCGGCCCGTCCGCCCAGCAGGGCGGCGAGGCCTTTCTGCATGCTGTTCATATGGCGTCCCTCGCTCTCTCCAGATCAATGGCGGCCTGCATGCGCCACTGATCGATCAGGCTCTCCACGACCTCCCGGTTCTCGGTGATCACCGGATCCTCACCGGGTACCGCCACCGCGTATGCCGTCCGGTCCGATCCTTCGCCATAATCGGCTCCCGACGCCGCCTCCAGCGCGTCTGTGGCCGCTTCCCGGCTCACCGGGTGTCCAGGGACCTCCTGCATCGTCCCGGCCTTCACGGCCGCCTCGTAGCGCTCCAGGAGGGCGTCCGCGCTCTGGCTGCCCAGAGAGTTCGACAGCTTCAGGCCTCCGCCTGCACTGAGGAGCGCGTCGGCCTCCTCGTCCGTGTCCAGGAAGCCGTCCACCAGACCGAGGTCGATGGCGTCCTGGATCGGCATGAAGGTCTCGTTGTCCACCAGCTTCTCGAAGGTCTTCCGGCTGGCCTTGCCGCCGGACTTCACCACATAGCCGTTGATGATGCTGGCCTTGATGCTGTCCAGGAAGTTCTGCAGCTGCCGCGCGCCCTCGTTGTTGACATAGCCCGCGATGGCCGCCGGCTGGTGGACCATGAACTGCGCCACCGGCGAGGCCAGCACCCGGCTGCATGCGCTGGTGATCGTAGTGGCCGCGCTGGCCGCCAGGGCGATGATGTGCGCCTCGGTCCTTCCCTGGAGCTTCTGCAGCAGACCGTAGATCTCGAAGCCCGCCCACACGTCGCCGCCGGGGCTGTTCACCTCCAGGATCAGATCCTCGTCCTCCGGCAGCTCCTTCATCGCGTCCCGGATGTTTTTCGGGCAGCAGTGCGGGATCCCGAACAGGCTGTACAGCCAGTCATAGTCATCGCTGACGATGTCGCCGTAAAGTTCAATGTTCATGCGCTTGGTACCTCCTCGTCTTCATAGACTTCCTCGGTCTGGAAGTGGATCCGCACCGTGTAGATCCGGCGGTACAGACTGACCTCCGCCTCATACAGATCCGGCGATCCCTGTTCCAGATCCAGATCCTCGACCAGGATGCGGCCCTTCGGGCCCTCGCCCGTGTCCTCCTCCGGCGTGCTGTATACGCTGCCGGGCATCTCCCGCAGTGCCTTCCGGCACCGCTGGCACAGGAGCTGCAGGCCGCGGTGCGTCCCGCCGACGCAGTGCAGCGTCGCGGCGAAGCTCTGCAGGCCGGTGGGCCCGTCCAGTGCGCGCTCCTCGCTGTCCTCCTGGGGGATGTAGAACACGAAGGGGGCCCGCCAGCTCTTCTTCGGCTGCATCGCGGCGACCTTCGGCTCTCCGCCGTCCGGATCCTGCAGTGCCGGCACCGTGCGCAGCGCCTCGACCAGCGCGAACTCCGGGCTCATTCTGTCATAGCTTCTCGTGCTCATGAGTGACTCGCCTCCTGCCAGAGCTTCTCCAGCTCCGTCTCCATGATCTCAATCATGAGACCCTTTGCTTCAGCGCCTGTCTGTTCTGCTGCGCTCCGCATATAGTATTTTCCGGGAATGTACTGGACGCCGCCTCCTGGCGCTCTCGCGAGGAATCCGTATTCCTGCGAGGCCGGGTAGTAGGCCTTCGGGTTCTGTCCTCCAAGTTTGCCCGGCTCCCTGATCGGGCGCTGCAGCTGGGCGTTTGCCTCTGAATTGAAGGTGACCTGCCTGACCTTTTTCCCCTTGACGCCATGGTTCTTTTCAGCTCTCACAACGATGCTTTTTTGCAGTGTGCGGGTCTTTCCTTTCGGTGCATTTATCCGCGCAGCCCGTTTCACGATCAGGATTGCCTTGGAGGTCGCCTTGTTGACGGCCTTCTGCGGGCTCTCGCCGACCCTGTTCAAAGCCTTGATCATGACCTCGACGCCCTTGGTATCAAAGCTCAGGACATCACCGCCGGCAGCGCCTGCGCTCATCGCCAGACCTCCGCGGCCTTGATGAGCTGGTACACCTTCCCGTCGGCGAGATCCAGCGGGGGAGACAGGAGCCGGTACTTCTTGCCCAGCTGCACCGCCCGCATGTTCACGACGTTGTAGTCCCAGCTGCGGTACCGGATCTTGATGTTGTGCGTGACCTCGCTCTGTTCCTGGCCTGCCGTGTCGAAGGTCCGGCTGCTGATGCTCTTCACCTCGGCCCAGACGGTGACCACGTCCTCCCAGTTCTCATCGTCCAGGTACTGATAGTCCCCGACGAGATCCGCATCGCCGATGAAGCGCTGGAAGGTCACCCGCCTGTTCAGCTGCGCGGCGTCGTCATATCGTGCCATAACTCCTCCCGTGTCCGGATCGGACACCTGTTCACATTGTCCAGCCGTCCTCTTCGAGCCGGTCGGCCAGGGTCGGATTGTTTCTTCTGATCAGCGCCAGAGCCAGGGCGTTCATCATGGCCGCCACCGGATCGATGCGCTGCGTGTCCTTCTGGTTCTTCTTGTTCAGCTTCACGTCGCCGAAGTTGTTCACGACCTCCACGGCATTGGACAGA